>JBAQGL010000336.1:0-1562 GCA_049287785.1 Candidatus Dormiibacterota bacterium
GAGCAGCATTCGCGAGGTCACGTAAGGGATATCGGTCGCTCCCCAGGCCCATCGCTTGATCTGGTTGTACTGCGATGCGTGGGTTGCGGCGTAGCCGCGTGCGCGCGGCGCATCGCCAAACACGGGAAGGAATGCCGGCCGCGTGTTGAGCCTGCCACCGGTGTGGAAGAACGCCTTCCAGAAGAACCGCGAGTCCTCGGGGATCACGTCCGAGTCCCAGTAGCCGATGCTCGCGAGCAGCTCGAGCGACATCGAGTACGAGGAGAACATCACGAGGCGACGCGGGTGCTGGTGCAGGAACATCTGCCACTGCGTGGTCGCGGTGGCCATCACGCGCACCGCCGTGGGGACTCGCCAGATGTTGTTGAGAAAGATGGGAACGGGCTGCCAGATCGAGAGCAGCCGGTCCGGCGCGGAGCAGAACTGGTACGAGATGTATGCGAAGTACTGTGGATGCAGCCGGAAGTCGGAGTCGAGGTCGGTCACCATGGTGCGCGATGGGTCGATGCCGAGCTCATCGCAGGCGGTCTTGAGGACCGGGCCCCCGTACGCCATCGCCGCCGATTTGCCGACCACGATGCCGGGCAGCAGCGGATCCCTGATGTGCAGGAACAGTCGAAAGGAGTCCGCGAACTCCTCGCGCAGCCTGGCCACGTTCTCGATGCCGCCCAGGTCGGTCTCGCGAGTGATGATCGCGCAGACGCGGAGGTGTTGCGGATAGTTCTGCGCCACCAGCGCCGCCACAGTTGCGCGCAGGACGTCATACGACTCCGTGTAGGTTGGGATGAGCGCGCACTGCACCACCTCGGACGGGGCCGGCGCGCCCTGTGGCAGCGATGCCTCGAGCTCCTGGCAGCGCTGCCACCAGTCGATGACCTCGGTCGTCTTGAGCCGTTTGAGCGTCTGCCGGACGCCGCGAACGGTCACCGTCGTCCGCACCAGCCAGTAGGTGTCGAGAAGGACCGCACCGAGGCCGAGGATCCACAGCATCCCGGGGTCGTTCAGCCTGATCGCGAATGCGGTCACCACCGGGACGAGCAGCGCGAACCACGTGAGCGCGCCCGGGAGGATTTCAAGGAGCCGCTGCTGGGTATGTTGCGACAGCGGGATCGCCGTGGATCGCGCGATCATCTGCACCCAGTCTACCGATCCATCACATATGAGCCTGAATGCCCCAAGAACCAAGCGACCCCACCGTCGACACTGATTCCGACGAGGCGGAGACGCCGGCAGCCGAGGTGCTCGAGGTCGTCGAAGATGACGATGACGAGGACACCGACGACATCGCCATCGAGATCGGGGTCGTCGTCGAAGTCGACGACGATGACGATGACGACGATGAGGAGGAGGAGGTCGTCGCGGTCGCCGCGCCCGTGGTCATCGCGCCCGCTCCGCGCCCTTCCCCGACTCCCGGGCGGCCACCCGGGGCGCGCGAGGAGCCGCCGCCACCCTTCGGGGTCGGTGAGCATGTGATCCTCACCTCGAACACGCGGCCCCGCACGGGCAGCCCGATCGGTGACTACCCGGTCGGATCAACCGGCATCGTCGAGACGGTTTTGAGC
>JBAQGL010000337.1:0-6055 GCA_049287785.1 Candidatus Dormiibacterota bacterium
GATCAGATCAGCCCGGCGGCTCGGCGAGTGCAGTCTCCGGCGGGTCGTATCGGGCGAACCGCGAGGTGGTCGTCAATCTCGAGGGCGCGCTGTCCGTCGTCGACATTGCGGCGAGCGCAACGCTGCCCTGACATCTCAACGTGCACTTCGGATTGTTGGGCCCGACGCAATACTCGTTGCAGACAGGATTGTTGTTGCCGTAGCAATGTGCGTTGCAGATCAGGTTGTCGTTGCCCTCACAGTAGTTGCGACAAACGGGGAGACTCGCGTTGCGGCAAAACGTTTTGCAGGTCTTCGAGGTGTTCGTGCAGAGGGGGCAGGGGTCCGTCGGGGTCGCGGTCGGTGCCGCCGTCGGCGTTGTCGCGGCCGTCGGCTTCGGCCGGCTGGTCGGCGGTGATGTCGCAGCGGGTGTGACGGGCGGACGGCTCGCTGCGGTGGTGGGCGTCGCCGTGTGTCCCGATGACCCGGACGCACTCGGCGCCGGAGTGATGGAGCTCGGGTGGCCGCTGATGATCACGTGCGCAGGAGGTACGGTCCCGAATCCTCCATGGGGCAACGCTGGGCCGAGCCCGCCGAGGACTCCCGTAACCGCGACGACGCCAATCGCCCCGATGGTCGCCACACCCGTCCCCAGCCAACTGCCCAGCCCGGACCAGAGACCTCCCAATGTGGGGATCTGAGCAATCCACGCGCCGATCCCGATGGTCCGCCAAAGATTTCCAGTCGAGATGTTGAGGAAGGCGCGGACCATTGCCGGATCCAATTGGGTGCCCGCGACCCGGATGAGCTCCTGGCGAGCGGCCACAACGCTCATCGGTCGTTGGTACGGTCGCGGAGCGGTCATCACCTCGTACACGTCCGCCACCGAGACGATTCGCGCTGCGAGCGAGATGTCGTGTCCCTTCAAACCTCGTGGATAGCCGGTACCGTCATACCTCTCGTGGTGCTGCGCGACGGCTGCACCCCACTCGCCAAGCCACGGAAGCAGTGGCGCGATCATGCGGGCGCCATCCTCGGGATGGCGACGCAGCACCGCCCATTCCGTTTCGTCTGGCGCCGACGGTTTGTTGAGCAGCGACGCGGGCACCTCGAGCTTGCCGACATCGTGCAGAAGAGCAGCCCACCGCAGCCGCACCCGATCTTCCTCCGGCAGCCGAAGCTCTTTCGAGAGCAGATCGGTGAAGACCCGGACACGCTCGGAATGCCCGCGGCTGGCTCGGTCGTGAACACTGAGTGCCAGCACCAACTCGATGACCGTTTCCAGATCCTGCGCATGATCGACCTGGCCCGAGGAGTGCGCGGCTTCCATCCGGTCGCGCAGCTCGCGCGGCGTTCCCGCGCGCCGTGCGACCGCGAACCGCGCAGGCGCCTTGTCGGGAAAGAGCAATGAGACGTTCAACAGTGCCGCCAGGGGCAGCAGCCGCCGAGCAGCGCGTTCGAACACGACGAGAGTCAGGAGTGAACCGACTGCAGCGATGCCGATCCACAACGCCGCGCCCCATGGACTGTGGGCCCGGGGCAGGATTCGGCTCAGGAGCAGGGCGACGCCGAACGAGAACCCGACTGGCACGGCGAAGACCAGGGCTCGAAGTCCCCAGCTCAGCAGGGGTCGTCGTCGCCACTCGCCTGCAGGCACTGCGGGCGACGCCTTCCCATCCGGATGTGCCACGCCGCTCCTTGATGACGGGCTGAACTCAGCCCAAGGAGACAGGATTGGTCACAGCACTCCCGACCGCCGCGGCGAGCCGGTCACGACCCTGTTCTCCGGAGCAACAATCCTCTGGCGGGTCGAAACTACTTGTCAGTGGCCCCGTCGATCCGTTCGCGGAGCAGGTCCGCGTGGCCGTTATGGCGCGAGTACTCCTCGATCATGTGGTTGAGGATCCAGCGCATCGACACCTCCCGGCCGGTCCGATGCCGCCCGGTCGCGTCGAGCGCACGTCGCGAGACGATCTCGTCGGCGCGGTCGCACTCGTCGCGCCAGGAGGCAAATGCCTCGTCGACATCGGCCGTGTCGACATGGTCGAAGTCGCCATCGGGATCGTCAGGCGACGAGTACCGATCCGTGACCTCCTCGCCGGCGAGCGTCCGCCGGAACCAGCCGCGTTCGACGTCGGCCATGTGTCGCACCAGGCCCAGGAGCGAGAGGGTCGAAGGCTCCACGGACCGGATGCGAAGCTGATCCGGCTCCAGGCCCGCGCACTTCCGGGCGAGCGTTCCGCGCTGCCACTCGAGGAACGCAAGCAGCGTTGACCGCTCGTCGCCGGTTCGGGGGATCTCCTCGTAGTCCATCAGCGGAAAAGTATGGCCGCCGTGGGGATCGCCGCGGGCTCGGCTCGAAGACCTACGCGATCGTGATCTTCTCGTCCAGGTACACGTCCTGGATGGCGGTCAGCAGTTGCACGCCGTCGCGCATCGGCTTCTGGAATGCCTTGCGACCGCTGATCAGCCCGGTCCCACCGGCACGCTTGTTGATGACCGCTGTCTTCACCGCGGCGGCGAGGTCGCCCGCGCCGATCGACTCACCGCCCGAGTTGATGAGGCCGACCCGTCCCGCGTAGCAGTTGAGCACCTGATAGCGGCAGAGGTCGATCGGGTGATCCGATGTGAGCTTGGTGTACACGGCGTCCGCGGTCTTGCCGAAGTTGAGCGCCGTGAACCCGCCGTTGGTGGTCGGCAGCTTCTGCTTGATGATGTCCGCCTCGATGGTCACGCCGAGGTGATTCGCCTGACCGGTCAGATCGGCGGCCAGCGCGTAGTCGACGCCGTCCTTCTTGAAGGCGGAGTTGCGGAGATAGCACCAGAGGATCGTCGCCATGCCGAGCTCGTGAGCCGCGGCAAACGCCACCGACACCTCCTGGATCTGGCGGTCGGCCTCCTCGGACCCGAAGTAGATGGTCGCCCCGACCGCGACCGCCCCGATATTCCACGCTTCCTTGACCGTGCCGAACATGATCTGGTCGAACTTGTTTGGATAGGTCAGGAGCTCGTTGTGATTGAGCTTGACGATGAAGGGAATCCGGTGCGCCCAGTGCCGCGACACGGCGGCGAGCACGCCGAACGTCGAGGCGAACGCATTACACCCGCCCTCGACGGCGAGCTCGACGAGCTTGCCGGGGTCGAAGTACTCGGGATTGGGAGCGAACGACGCGCCGGCGGAGTGCTCGATCCCCTGGTCAACCGGGAGGATCGACACGTAGCCCGTGCCGCCGAGCCGGCCGTGCTCGTAGATCGAGGAGAGGTTGCGGAGCACGCGGTTGGAGCGGTCGGTGCCCGTCCACATGCGGTCGACGAAATCGGGTCCCGGCAGGTGCAGCATCGACCGGGGAACCGTCTCGCATTCATGCTCCAGCAGGGACGCGGCGTCGTCGCCGAGCAGCTGTTCGACGGTTTCAGTTGTGGAAAGCGTTGCGGTTGCCATGGGCGTCTCCGATAAATGCCGGCGATCCGACTGGATGCCACTCTCTAATCTACCCGGTCGGCAACTGCCCGGTCAGCGGTCGCCGTCGAGTACGGTAAGCGCAGATGGAACTCCTCCGTATCCGTGGCGGCCCTCGGCTCGAAGGGAGCGTCGCGATCTCCGGGAGCAAGAACGCGTCCCTGCCGGTGATGGCGGCGGCCCTGCTCACCGACCAGGAGGTCGAACTGGGCAACGTTCCCGATATCGAGGACATCTCGACCATGGCCTCGATGCTCCAGCACGTCGGGGTCAGGGTCGAGCACCCCAACACCAACACCTGGCGCCTGCACGCCGCGGAGCTGCGGACCACCGAGGTCGATCCCAACCTGAGCCGGCGGATGCGCGGGTCGTTCCTGCTGCTCGGTGCGCTGGTGGCACGAGCCGGGGAGGCGAGCATCGCCAAGCCGGGAGGCGATGACATCGGCATGCGCCGTGTGGAGCAGCACCTCGAGGGCCTGCGCCTGATGGGCGCGGAGGTCGAGGAGCGCGAGGGTGGGTACGTGGCGCGCGCTCGCCGCCTGCACGGCGCCCGGATCTCCCTCGACATGCCGACCGTCACCGGCACCGAGAACCTGATGATGGCGGCGGTGCTCGCCGAGGGCATCACGGTGATCAGCAACGCCGCTCGCGAGCCGCACGTTTACGACCTGGCGCGCTGCCTCATCGGCATGGGTGCGCACATCACCGGCGTCGGCACCGAGTTGATCGTCATCGAGGGCAGCGGCGGGTTGCTACACGGCACCACGCACAACATCACCGCCGACTACATCGAAGCGGGCACGTACATGATCGCGGCCGCCGCGACCTACGGCGACGTCGTCGTCGAACAGATGCGACCGAGCGACCTACGCTGGCTGTTCAGCAAGCTCCGCGCAGCGGGGTGCGACATCGTCGAGGGTGCGAATCACGTGCGCGTGACCTGCTCGCATCTGCGCGGCGTGGACATGACCACGTGGCCGCACCCGGGGTTTGCCACCGACATGCAGCCGCAGTTCTGCGCGCTCATGACCCAGGCGAACGGGCCGAGCGTGATCAGCGAAGCGTTGTACGAGAACAGGTTTCGCCACGTCGAGTTCCTGCAACAGATGGGCGCGCACATCGCGATCGATGGACGCAGCGCGGTGATCAACGGTCCCGCGCGACTGCACGGGACGCGGATGAGCATCCCCGACATCCGCAGTGGCGCGGCGCTGGTGATCGCCGGCCTCTGTGCCGAGGGCACGACCGAGCTCGATCGCGTGTTCCACCTCGAACGCGGGTACGACGACCTCGAGACCAAGCTCGCCCGGCTCGGTGCGGACATCGAACGTGTCGTCACCGACGAGCCCGGGACCGAGGTGCGCGATCTCACCGGCGTGGTCGGCGACTGAGGCACCCGGAAGCAGTGCTGGGCAAGAAGGTCGGCATCGACCTCGGCACGACGACGACGAGGATCATCGTCAAGGGTGAGGGCATGATCGCCAGCGAACCGACCGCGATCGCGATCCGCGACAGCGGGATGCAGCAGGCGGTGTTCGGCGACGCGGCCTTCGAGACCGCCGCGGAGGATCCGGAGTTCCAGCTGCGCCGGCCGATCGCCGGCGGTGAGGTCGCCGACGCCGCGTCGGCGCGGTGGCTCGTCAACCACGCGATGATCCGCGCCGCCGGCCGGCAGCGCATCTTCAAGCCCGACGTGGTGATCGCCGTGATGTCGTCGTTGCCCGGAGGGCAGCGCAGGTCGCTGCTCGAGGCGGCGGCGCTGGCCGGCGCGCGCACCGCCTATCTGCTCGATGCGCCCCTGGCCGCGGCGATGGGTGCCGGCATCCGCCTCAGCGGACCCAACGGCCACCTGGTCGTCGACGTCGGCGCCGGCAAGACCGACATCGCCGCCCTGGCGCTCGAGGGCACGGTCAGCGGCCGCTGCCTCGCAGGCCATGGCGGCATGCGCCTCCACGCGTGTGTCGACGAGCATGTCCGCCGGGCGCACGGCATGACCCTCGATGCGGCGACCGTCGAGGAGCTGATCGCGGCGCTCGCGCGCGTCGGACCCCACGAGGAGCGGCGACTGGATGTCAGGGGCGAAGGTGAGGGCGGCGAGGCGTCACTCACGATCACCTCTGCCGAGCTGAACGCCTGCCTCGACGCGCACGTGCGCCCCATCCTGGCCGCAATCGACGCGGTCATCGCCGATACGCCGGAGCGATTGATGGGCGACATCAAGCGCGAGGGGATCCTGCTCTGCGGCGGTGGCGCTCAGCTCGAAGGCCTGGACGATGCCATCGCCGCCGCCACCGGAATCGAGGTCCACCGCGAGAGCCAGCCGCAGCTCTGTGCTGTCCGCGGGACCGGGTACGCGCTCGACAACCTCGATGTGCTCAAGCGCGCCCTGATGTACATCCGCTGAGGACGGTGCGGCTGGGGCGGAATCACTCGGGCGCTGGTCCGACGGGCGATGGTGCGACGACCAGAGCCATATGCCGGTCGCCAGCATGCTCGGGCGGCAGCGAACTTCCGCCACCGCCCGAGCGAAGTCTCAGATCGTCGCGCCTAGAGAACAGGTGACGAGGTCTGGCAAGTCCGGCAGTGCCGCGGTCAACCCTGGACCACGTTATCGGG
>JBAQGL010000338.1:0-6755 GCA_049287785.1 Candidatus Dormiibacterota bacterium
CCCGACATGCTGACCCGATCGTAGCCATCAGTGATCGTCGTCAGCAGGGCCCGGACCTCGTACGACGGGTCGCGGAGCAACGTCCACAGACCGAATGCGGAGTCCTTGCCGGCGCTCCAGGAGAAGACGACCGGCGTTGGCATGGCAACGATTCTGCCTGAGCGGCCGGGTAATCGGCAGCGAGGGCACGGACAAACCTACTCACGGCAATAGAACCGATCGCGTGCCTGTCGGAGCGCCCAGGGGTCGTTCCCACGGACGTTCTGATTTCGCACGGGGCTCCGTCAAGCGGGATCGCGGTGCAGAGGATTCCGTCGAGCTCGTGACGTGAGTTTTGACGTTGGCGCCGAGCGCTCCATTGGGCACACAAACCCCACATACGTCTCCTGTAAGCCTGAATGTGTCGAGCATGAATCCTATCTTGCCACCGTGCGAGATCGCAAAATGTAAGCCACATGTAGGCGCTGGGCTGGGATGATCCCTTCATGAGGTCGAGCGGCATCCCACCCTGAGCGCGGCGCGCAATAGTGGCTTTGCTCGATAGTCATTATTCGTGAGGGGAGGGCCAGGCCCCGCAGGAATGCGCCTAGTGTACGGAACCGGAAACCCCTTGCACTGAAACCAGATTGCACGGCCGTCGGGGAGACAGGACTCGAACCTGCGACCCCTGGTCCCCCAGACTAGGCCTTATTTCCCGATTCGGGTTGAGGTCGATTAAGAGAGCTTTCGTCGGGAAACGGTTGGAATCATAACTAGGGCACGCGTGATGGAATCTATTGGAATCGCGTGGACATCATTGCGGGTAGTGGACGTGCCAGCGTCGTGGCATCAAGTGCTTCGGCCGACTCCTCCCCCTCAGCCCGTCGAGAGCGAGCCCTCGGCCGCTGTTGCGGCGCTGGGATCCAATCCGCCGGGACCACGCAGCGCATACGCTTTGCTCGAGAACACAGGCCGCGCGTCGGATCCAGCCTGACGGCGAATCTGTCAATGGCTGGTCCCTCGACCTACCGGGAGGAGATCGCGCAGCTCGGCAGCCTGGCGACGCCAGGCCCGTGGACAGCGAAGGCGAGTCTCATCGCTACCGCCCGGATCGCGGTGCCACGGGCGCTTGAGCTGCTCGCATTCGCCGAGGAGAACGTCACCCGGTACAGCCTTCGCGATGGATCACTGCGTGGCGAGGGCGCGCTGGCGATCGCCGGTGCGATGGCTGTCTTCGACCAGCACCGTGCCAGTGACGGCAGGGGGACTGGCACCGTCTAAGGGTCGGGCGTTACGCGTCCAGAGTGAGGTCCACGACCCGAAGAGATACGCGATTCTTCGTACGTGGCTCGAACGTTCTTGGAACAATGAGGACCGCACAACGCGCGATCTGGAGCAGCCGGTGCGCCACGCCGCCGAGGAGGAGACCTCTAAGGGGTCCGTCTTCGACATTGCCAAGGACAATAAGGTCGGCATCGACAGCACTCGCGGCACCTGCAATCGCGTGAGCTGAGCTTCTGGTAGCCACTTGGCGTAGCTCATACTCCGCATCCAGACCGTCTGCTTGCAACTCAGAGACTTGTGCTTTGATCCTCGTTTGAATCTCGGGCTCCAACGCTTGCGAGTGGTGTACTCCTCCGTGCCCGGGAATCAACTCGTCCACGTGGACCACGCGCATCCGGCACCCCTGCTCAACGGCAAGGTCACGACCGTAAGCCAGCGCCGCATCTCCGGCTTCGGTACCGTCGGTGGCGATCAGGATGACCCTGAACACGTCAGCGCACTGCCATGATCACCAGGTCCCGTGCCCTCGTCTTCAGTCGACAAGATGAGGGAGTGGCAGGGTGATCCCCGGCGAAGTATTCGGGCATCGCTTGATACCAGACACTCATGTACCGGCTCAAGCACGTCGAGCATGCGTCTCTGTCGAGACGATGGCTCACGAAGCGCGGCACAAGAGTTCGATGAATGACGTGGTGGTTCGACGGGTAAGGTAGCCGCCAGCTCGAGGCCATCAGACGGTCTCTAGTTGTCGACGAGTCGCAAACCCGTCAAGCATCCCATCCACGGCCTTGCTGATCTTTCCCCAGCGGAAGGCGTGGGGATCGAGGGCATAGTGCAGGACCAACCCGTCACTGATGGCGAGGAGCAGTGCAGCTAAGGCATTCGGGGGAAAGTCGATGGTCATCTCCCCGACAGCGACCGCCTCTTCCACCCATCCGCGGAGCACGCGCTGCCGCTCCGCGACCGCCTCCGTGACAGCCGCTCGCACCGCCGGGTACGTCTGCATCGCACCCCAGACGTCGGCGCGCAACTGTACGCGGGCGGGATCCGCCCCTTGCATGAGCATCGTCTCGGTTACCTTGCGGATCCGCTGGACGGGGCTGAGCCGGAGCGTGGCCGGATCGTCTGCCACGCGGGCGACCGATGCAGCATCATCCGCGATCAAGCCTAGGAGCAGTGCCTCCTTCGATACGAAGTGGCTGTAGAAGGCTCCTTTGCTCAGCCCAGCGTCGGCGCAGACATCGTCGACGGTCAGATCACGGTATCCCTGCCTCGCGATGCAGCGCCACGCAGCGTCGAGGAGTTGCCGGCGGCGTAGCTCCCGAGTGCTTTCCAGCAGCTTTGGCACCCGAGCAGGCTAGCACGAAGCAGACTGGTTGGTCCTTCATTGCACGTGGCGATCAGGCGATAGCCAGCGGCCTGACAGGCAAGGAGAAGATGGAAATGGGAGGTCCAGGGGTGTAGGATCTTGATACCACTCAAACCGGCCAGTCCGTTTGTGGGCCTCCCCACTGGTGCGGTCCTCCTCAGGCCCTGTGGAGATCGATATGGACGCTAACACCCGACAGCCTGGTGGCCCTCGTTGGGGGACCCTGGCGCCGCGCGGCTTTGACACGCGTGACGCAGAGGCGCGGGCGGCGGTCCGGAGCCTCGTTCACGCACCCAAAGGCGCCCCTAACGCCGGCAACGCTTTCCACAGACACGAGGGGACCTTTGCCGCCGGGCAAGAATTGACTCAGCATCACCCGGAGTTCCTGAGCGAGAAAGGCAGCTTCGCTTCAGGCGAGGAACTGCGACTGCAGGCCCACCAAGGCACCTTCGCCGAGGGTCAGGCCCATGTTGACGCTCACCCAGAGGTGCTCGAGAACAGGGGCGGTTTCGCAGCCGGCCAGAGGAAGGTCACCGGCATCCGGCTTGATCAGCGAGGACTACCGTCGTTCGCATAGCACGACGGGCACCAACGCGTCGCCGCGCACCGGCTGAAGCGGATGGACACTTTCACTGCAAAGAATTCGGCGCTTCGACCGTTAGGGGTCGACGCAGGCAACCTTCGCATTGGAGACATGAGATGGAACGACACGGACAGCATTCTGGGACTCGTGCACTCGACGTTATGGCATCCGGCCTACCCGGAGCTGGGCCGCCCGATGGGATGGCGTCCAGCGTACTCGGGGCTGGACCACCCGATGGGATGGCGTCCGGCGTACCCGGGGCTGGACCACCCGATGGGATGGCGTCTGGCGTACCCGGGGTTGGACCACCCGATGGGATGGCGTCCGGCGTACCCGGGGTTGGACCACCCGATGGGATGGCGTCCCGCGTACCCGGGGCGGGGCCACCCGATGGGATGGCGTCCGGCGCACCCGAGCCGGGGCCACCAGATGGGACGGCATCCGGCAGCTCGCGTGCAACCAACCATGCGTTGGCCGTGAAATACCTTCGTCGCTTACCGCGGGCGAGGTCACACCCACAGGCTTGGCGCTAGGACGTTGTGTAACGCGTAGGCCCGGGAGGGTAGTCGCGCGCCGTCCGGGCGTCGATCCGGGTAGCACGGTGCTGCCCAAACTGCCTCGCTCGTCTTCCTTTCATGCGCCGGCGATCACAACGCCGTAAAGGGCAGCGAGAAGCGCTGCTATAAGGCTGATGGACCCGAGCACGGCAGATCCTATGGCCGAGTCGCCCGTTGCGTGGCCACGTCGCGGCGCCTGGACAAGGGAGTGCACACCGGCAGCAACCCCAGACAGCGCCACGAAAGCCAATTTAACAATCAGCGTACGCCCGACCGGGTTGTCGAGTAGCCGTGACCAGTGCAAGCCTGCGTCGCCGGCGTTCACAAGGCCGGTCACGATGAGCACGACGAAGGCTGGCCACGCGATGGCTTGATACCGGCGTCCTACTCGCCGTGTAAGGTCGGGATAGTCACGCAGCAATGGAATGACCGCGGCGACTGTGACCTGGCCGCCGATCCAGATGCACGCGGCCACGATGTGCACCCAGAGGACGAAGACTGGCGCAGAGACACTGAGCATTCCGTGTCACTGCGAAATGAATGCGCTCGGTCGCCAGCGGCTACTCCGCGACGCGTGCCACGATGCCATCGAGATCGATCGCGCGGACTGAGTCGATTACCATGTCGAAGCGGCCCTCGGCGCAGAGCCCACTGATCCCGCCCCGCTCATAACCATCGATCGCAGCGCTCACACAGGCCTCACGGACGGCATGCGCCAGACACTGGATGACATTGTTGGTTGCGTATGGCGATGTGGTGGGTTCTTGCGTCATCTCTTTAGGATGGACTGCATTCCGTTCCCGTCTCCTTCGCGGTTGCCGACCCGGTGCTGGGCTGACGAGTTCCCCGTATTGAACGCAGCCACGACCGCCTTCGCCGTTCGTAACGACCGACACGACCGAGTGCACTTCTATGCTACCGGGGGTAGCCGCGGAACGTCATCTCGCGGCGGCCACCGGCATCTCCAACGCTGCCCAGCCCGTATACGCTGACGCCAATGCCGCGATGCGCGCGTACCGGCGAAGAGCACCATCCGCCCTGCCGGCCCCGGTGAACTCTTCGTAGGCGCGTACAACACGTTCGGCGGCGTCATGGGCGGCAGCTGCACACGCGCGGTCGGCATCGTGCACATCGTCAACTTCCTGCCGCGCCAGACGTTCACCAAGGCCAGTCACGACCGCTCGCCAAGGGAGCGGAAAGCCGGTCAGACCAAGCTCCTTTCGGCGCGAATACTTGCCTGGAGCGCGGTCGGCACCCTGCAGATAGAGCACGTCCGCGACCTGGTGAGTAGCCAGCGCCGTTGCGTGTGCCAGCTGCCTGCGGAGATCATCGGGTCCCTGCATCCGCAATGCTCTAACACCGATGCTGGCGCTGCGGGATGTCGAAGCGACAGCATCGGTAAGCGCGGCGACCTGGCTTGCCTCGGCGAAAGCAAGCGAGAGCTCAAGCGCGAGCGCCGCGGCAGCATCGCACGTTGCCAGCATCGCCACTGCGATCTCGAGCGCCGCGCGTGGAGGTCCTGCCACGATCACGGGGACGCGATCCGTTCGGGCTGAAGAGCGCTGCTCTTGCGCGAGTGTCATTTGGTATGCCTGACACGCAGTCTCGGCGGTGGTGCGGGCCTCGTGCAGTGTCGCCAGTGCCGTCCTTGCGATGTGCGTCGTTTCCGAGCTGATCCTATTCATACGTGCACCGCCGTCAGACTGCGAGCGATCGTGCGGACGCTCATCCAGCCGGCACCCAGCGCCCGAGCATCGGAACGTCTGCGCCACTGCTCACATGGTCACGTCGACTGTCGTTGGTGTCGCCACTTGCTGGGAGTACAGAGCCCCCGGTGCTGCTGACGCCAGGGCCAGAGACCGCCGATCCCGACATCCCTGATTTGCCTGTGGCGCAAGGCGGCGTCGAGGGGTTGGAGGCGTCTGCGCTCTCGCATGGTCTCGAGCAGGCTCGCCATGGTTAACAGCCTATCACAAATCGGACCAGTCGGTCTTCTTGGCAAAGCTATACCTCGAGCGGGCGAAACCAGCCATATTGGACAATCTCTGCTCTCAGCCTGGGTGAGACCGAGGTATGCGCTCTTGCGAAACGAGGCGCACGCGGTATATCCTAAACCCATCCATGAGCACTACTCAGTCTGTTTGTATTCGTCACCAAAGGCTCTCGGCGGAGTGGCCGCGACGTCTGCGCGCGGAGAGGGACGCTGGGACACGTTTGTTGAGCCCGCCCCAACTCATCCGCGAGTTCTGGGGCACGCCTCGAGGAGAGACCGGGTGACCCATCGCTGGACATCGGCCATGGGAGTGGGGGCGTGCGCCGCGTTCGCTCTGGTCGGCTGTGGTACCAATGCGCCGGCGGGTTCGAGCACGCCGGCGTCGGTGTGTACCGGTTCGGCCGAGGTCAATGGACTTGGAGCGATCGCGAGCACTATCGATGCGACCGACAACCTGGTCTTTGTCCCCGCGTCGCTCACAACGCAGGTGGGCGATGTTGTTGAGTTCAAGAACACCGGTTCCGTGCAGCACACGGTCACCTTCCAGGATCCCAATGACCAATGCCTGACTGACGCCGCGCTGGATCCAGGCGCGTCGTGGGAGGTCAGGTTCACCGCACCAGGTACCTACAACTACCTCTGCACGATCCACGCTCCCAACATGAAAGGTGAGATCACAGTTACTGGGTCATAGTCCATTCGGAAAGACTCCAAATGCTGCTCGGCATCTCCTGCCCCGGCAAAACTGCCCCCGATTGTTGTTTCTGGCTCGCGTGCGCGGTTCCGCTGCCATCTGTTAACAGGTCACGACGTAGCCCTTGGGAAACCCGGCCGGTGTCGCATCGCGCGACGCCGCCGGGTCCCATTGGAGGGAGGCTATCGGTGAAGTTGCATCTACCTCAGACGAGCGTCACTCAGCCCAGTCGAACGTCCGCGTGACCGCCTTCTTCCAGAGCGCGTACTCCTGGTCGACCTTGGCCTTGTCCATCT
>JBAQGL010000339.1:0-2534 GCA_049287785.1 Candidatus Dormiibacterota bacterium
TCTTGGAACCGGCCACATCCGAAGTGCCCGACCACTTCAGGTGGCACCCACTACGAGGCGCCTTGAGGAGAATGCGATGAACTGTCGGCGGACGTTCGCCCTGGGATTCTGTGTGTGCGCCGCGATCGCTGTCGTGGGCTGCGGTTCCGATGCGTCGGGCGGATCAAGCCCAACGGCGACTGCGTGCCCTGGTTCCGCTGCCGTGAGTGGGCTGGGCGCAGCCGCTAGTACCATCGAGGCGACCAACAACCTGGTCTTCGTCCCTGCGTCGTCGACAGCGCAGGTTGGCGATGTCGTCGAATTCAAGAACACCGGCTCGATCCAGCACACCGTCACCTTTCAGGACACGAGCGATCAGTGTCTCACTGACGCCGCACTGAACCCGGGATCAACATGGGAAGTCAAGTTCACGAAGTCGGGCACGTACCACTTCCTCTGCACCATCCATGCTCCGAACATGAAGGGTGAGATCACGGTCACTGGATCGTAGGCAGCCTCGCCCGCCGTGCACTTGCCATGTCACGTCGGCACACCAGGAGCGGAAGCTTGACGTGTCGCGACGGCGTCAAGCAACGAGGTGCGTTGTCTGTCACGAAGCCCGCGACCACCTCACCCACCTGGCCTGGGCCGACTGGCGCGCGGACGGATCAGCCGTCGATGAGGGAGGCTCCTCAGACTGTGCCGACGCGTGGTCCTAAAAGGGCTGTATTGACCCGTCTCATCTGCGGTAGCAAGCGGATCATCCGGCTGAATTTCGATCAGGCTGAGCTCATGCCGCCCGACGAGCGTCCCTACCTGAAGTGCGCAGAATGTGGAGAGCGCATCTTCAGACAGCCGCTATCACGGCCAGCCTCAGCGTGAACATCGAGTCGCCCGGCCGGTAGTCAAGCGCTGCTGTCGCTGCACACACGCCTCGGGGCGACTACACCGCTGGGTTGTGCCAGCCGCCGCCACCCACCAGCGCGTCAGCCTGCCTCGGCCCCCAGCCACCCGCGTGGTATCCGATGGCACGATCGTGCTTCCTGAGTATGGGATTTACCACCGCCCACGCCGCCTCGACAGCGGCCTCGCTGGTGAACAGGGTGCTGTCTCCCGCCATCGCATCGCCGAGCAGGCGATCGTATGGCGATTCAGCGCCAACCTCCTCCTCCATGAGGCAGAACTCTCGCTGCTCGCCGGCGAACGCCTCTCCCGGTCTCTTCAGCCGGGCGCCCAAAGCAACGGCAGGACCTGGCTCCAACCGCAAGCGCAGATAGTTCCCATCAATCGGTGACACAAGCGTGTCTCTGAAGAGCCGCTGTGGTGGCTGCTTGAGCTCGACCATCACCCCGGTGGCGGTGGTCGGAAGACGCTTGCCATCGAGGCGATTGCGGTGGTTCCGTAAGACGTCGTCGCGCCATGGGTCGCCTCGAGGTCGTCGGCCCACTCCGGCGCGACGGGGATTCTCGCGCAGACTCGTGATGGCGTCGTGGCCCTCGGCCTAGTTGGCCCACTGGCGCGCCGTGTCGATGACGCGCCCGGAGACCGCGGCGGCGTGCGGGTAGCAGCGGTGGATCGCTTCCTTATACGACTGGAAGTAGTCGGCGTACTGGATACCCGCGAGCTGCCGGCGGCCGCGTTGAGCGCGCAGTCACGGCAGATGGCGACCTGGACATCCTCGCACCCGGCGGCCGGATCCCGGCCGCCGGGGTCGGACCACTCGCTGAAGCCGCGACCCTGACGCCGACACTGGGACTTTCACCGCACTCGACGACAGCAAGGTTACCCGCTTCCGGCTGAGGTGGCGATCGCCGGATTCAACGGTGCACTCGTCTGCGCCGCAGCCGACGACGATCAAGCCGACGAACCGTGACCCATGTGATTTCTTATCGCTGACACACCGGCTCTTGGTAGACGGCTGAACCCGAAAGCAAGGTGCTCAGCCACAGCGGGCACCTGACGATAGTCCAGTGCTCATGGAGTTGCGCGGGACATGCGCCGCTCCGGATCGCGGTCTTGATGGAGTGCCCGAATCGTGGTAGGCAGAGCGTGGTGTCGTCGCGACGCCGTGTCAACGTCCGACCGCGGATTCTGCTGTCGAGCGGACCCGCTCACCCGTGGCCTCAACCCGATCAGCGATGTCGCCGAGGGTCTTGCTTTGAAAGCCTTTCGCAACCTCGAGTTCATGCACACCATGGCCGACGAGCATGAACGTGGGAGCCCACAGCCCGATAAAGATGCCGAGCCGCTCGGCGTTCCCGACGTCCTTTCCGCTGCGAACCGCCCAAGCGATGATGCTTGCGGCGATGGATCCGACGGATGCGACGTAGAACGCGTCGCTCGGAATGCCGAGCTTATACAGAAAACGAAAAATCATGATGCCTCCAAGGTGAGTGTATGAGCGGACTGCGACAGGGAACGGGGCGCGCTAATAACAAAACTCGTGCCGTTGATGTCAAAGAGAGGTCACCTTACGTATGCGATCCTGGCGGCGCCCACTGTGTTGCGACAAGCACCGAAATAACTGCCACGCGTGACAAGAGCCGGCGCATGAG
>JBAQGL010000340.1:0-1733 GCA_049287785.1 Candidatus Dormiibacterota bacterium
GGCACGCTCAGCGCGCACACGGCCGCGGCTGCAATGGCGCGGGGCGTCCGTGACGCCGGCGGCGCCGCCATCGAGATCCCGGTCGCCGATGGCGGCGACGGCACGCTCGACGTGCTCATGGCGGCTCGCCGAGCGGATTCCCGGGTGACGCGCCATCGGGTGACCGGACCTGCCGGCACGAGGATCATCGCCAGGCTCGGGTGGCTCGGAGATGACGCGGCTGTCGTCGAGCTGGCGGAGGCGTCAGGGCTCCGCCGCATGGGAGCGACGGCACCCGACGCGCTCCACGCCACGTCGCGCGGGACCGGTGAGCTCATCCGGATCGCCATCGATCAGGGCGCTCGAAGGATCGTGGTCGGTGTCGGCGGCAGCGCGTGCACCGACGGCGGCGCCGGCCTGCTCCAGGCCCTCGGCGGCCGTGTGACCGATACACGTGGCGGGGACATCGGTCCCGGCGGCGGTGGGCTCGAGGATGCTGCCGCTATCGACCTGTCCGAGGTGTTTCGGAGGCTCGCGGGCCGGTCGATCGAGGTGGCGTGCGACATCCGCGGCCCGCTGCTCGGACCGCAGGGGGCGGCGCAGATGTTCTCTCCCCAGAAGGGGGCGAGTGCTGACGACGCCGCTCGCCTCGAGCGAGCGCTGGCGCACTTTGCCGATCTGGCCTCCAACCTGGGCCGCGGCGACCTGTCGACGCTCCCCGGGGCAGGCGCGGCCGGCGGATGCGGCTTCGGACTCGCTCTGGCCGGCGCTCGCCTGGTACCCGGGGCAGGCGCCATCTGTGACCTGGCCGGGCTCGATGCCGCCCTGAATCAGGCGACCGTCGCGATCACCGGTGAGGGGCGCCTCGACAGCCAGACCCCGACTGGAAAGGCGCCCGCTGAGGTCGCGATGCGAGCGGCGGCCCGAGGGATCCCGTGCATCGCCATCGCCGGCACGGTTCTCGATCCGCTGCCGCAGCTGTTCGGCGTCACCCTGGCACTCGACGCCATCGACGGCCACCTCGACCCGATGCGTCACGCACGGGCGCTGGTGCGCAGCGCGGCGCGACAGGCGATCGAGGGGCTCCACGGCCACAACCCGGAGATCGACGAAACCTAGGTCCGAAGATCCATCTCCCGGATCCACCTGAGGCTGGACGCCGTGTCCACGAGTGGCCGGTACTCGAGGCCGACGAACCCGTCGTACCCGAGTCGGTCCAGCTCGCGGAGGAACTCGCCGATCGGCTGCGTCCCGGTCCCCGGCTCGTGCCGGCCCGGGACATCAGCGATCTGGACGTGCCGGATCAACGGGAAGTAGCGGCGCAGGCAGTCGAGAGCGTCCTCACCTGCCATCGCGGCGTGGTATTGATCGAGCTGCAGGCGCACGTTCGGACTGCTCACGGTCTGCACGAGATCCGCCGCGGCCTCGACCGTATTCGCCCAGTAACCGGGCATGTCGATGTTGTTGATGGCTTCGACGAGCAATGTGATGCCGGCCTCACGCACCAGGGGCTCGACACGAGTGAGGTTCGTGATGGCGGTCTCGCGTGCCTGATTCCGGCTCACGCCCGCCGGTGGCACCCCCACCAACGCGTTGAGCCTCGGTGTCCCGATTCGGGTCGCCAGGCCGATCGCCTCGCGTATGGTGCCGACGAATTCCTCCTCGCGCCCGGGAAGGGCGAGGAGACCGCGCTCTCCGCCGGCCCAATCGCCTGCCGCAGGGTCGAAGACGACCATCTCGAGCTCGAGCCGATC
>JBAQGL010000341.1:0-3757 GCA_049287785.1 Candidatus Dormiibacterota bacterium
GCTGAGCGCCCTGCGACCCCGCTCGGCGGTCGTCCACTCCCTCAACTGACCGGCACACCTCGGTCGACCGGCCGTCAGGCGGCCACCGTGGTCTACGCGATCGCCGGGTCCGGAGCGAGCTCCTCGCGCAGCGCAGCGCTGGCACGCACGAACTCTGCGTCGACGCTGTCAATCATCCTGGCGTCCTCGGCGGGGTCCGCTGCCCGGGCGCGCGCCTGCAGCTCCCCGCAGCGTGCGGCCAGGGTTCCGGCTCCGAAGCTGCTCGCGCTTCCCTTCAAGCTGTGCGCAAGCTTCACCATCGCCGCCGTGTCACCAGTTGTCTGCGCCGAGCGCAGTCCATCGATACGGGTCTGCCCGTCCTTGAGGAAGAGCCGGACCAGCTTGTCAAACTCGTCGGTGCCGAGCTCGCGCAGACCGGTCACGTAGGTCTGGTCCAGGAGCCCGCTCGACGGCGGCATCGCGTGCGACGGCTGATGGCGCCGGCCCTCGGTCGGATCGGTCCAGAGCGTGATCATCGCCGCGAGCCTGTCGGCTTTGACCGGCTTGCTCAAATAGGCGTCCATACCCGCGGCCAGACACTTCTCCTGATCGCCGGCCATTGCCCCGGCGGTCATCGCGATCACGATGGTGTGCCGATCCGAACCCTCGCGCCGTCGGATCTCGCGCGTGGCTTCGAAGCCATCCATCTCCGGCATCTGGCAGTCCATCAGCACCGCGTCGTACTTGACGCGAGCGAGGGCGGCGAGCGCACCGATGCCGTTGTCGGCAACGTCCACGACGTGCCCCATCTTCTCGAGCATCCGCACCGCGACGCGCTGGTTGACCGGATTGTCGTCGGCAACGAGGAGACGCGCCCTCGACGCGAGTGGCGCCTCGGTGAAGGTGTAGCGAACGCTCTCGGTGATCACGCCGGTCGGCTCGCCCCCAGCCGGCTCGAGCAATGTCGCGAGGCAGTCGTAGAGATCCGCGATCCGGGCCGGCTTGGTCAGGAAGGCGTCGATCCCGGCCTGTTCGGCGACTAGCGGGTCGCCCGGGCGCGACGAGGAGGTGAGCAGGATCAGGCCGATGCCCATGATTGCCGGATCCCTCCGGATGGCGCGCGCGAGCTCGATCCCGTCCATCCCTGGCATCTGATAGTCGAGGACGGCAAGACGATACGGGTCGCCCGCCTCGAGCGCGTGGTGCAATCCCAGCAGGGCCTCGCGGCCGCTCTCGAAGCTCGAGGATCGCGCGCCCCACACGCGGAGGTTCTGCTCGAGGATCACCCGATTCGTCTTGTTGTCGTCGACGACGAGGACCCGCACGTCCTGCAACGCAGCATGAGACGGCGCCGGCCTGCCCGGCCTGAGCGTGCCTATCTCGAGGGTGAGCGCGAACCAGAAGGTGCTGCCCTTTCCGGCCTCGCTCTGGACCCCGACCTGGCCGCCCATGCGCTCAACGAGCTTCTTGCAGATCGCCAGGCCGAGACCCGTGCCACCGAAACGCCGCGTGGTCGACGCATCCGCCTGGATGAAGCTCTCGAAGAGTCGTGACTGCTGAGCAGCGTCGATGCCGATGCCGGTGTCGGTGACCTCGAATCGAACGCCGACGCCGGTCCCGTGCTCCGACTCCTTCCGGACCCGCAGGATGACCTCGCCGGTGTCGGTGAACTTCACCGCATTCCCAAGCATGTTGATGAGGATCTGCCGGATCCTGCCCGGATCCCCACGAACCCGCGTCGGCATCTGGGGGTCAACCATGACGGCCAGCTCGAGATCCTTCTCATCCGCCTTGGGCGCTACGAGCTTCGCCGCCTCCTCGACCACGACGCGGAGGTCGAAGTCGATCACCTCGATGTCGATCTTGCCCGCTTCGATCTTCGAGAAGTCGAGGATGTCGTTGATCACGGTGAGCAGCGACTCGGCCGACTGGCTGATTGCCTCCGCGTATTCGCGCTGCTCCGCATTCATGGTGGTCGTGAAGAGCAGGCCTGTCATGCCGATCACACCGTTCATCGGAGTGCGGATTTCATGGCTCATGTTGGCGAGGAACTCTGACTTCAGTCGCGATGCCTCCATCGCCTGCGCATGCGCTACGGCGAGGTCGTCCTCGATCCGCTTTCGCTCGGTGATGTCGTTGAACGTGATGACCGCGCCGGTTGCCTCACCGGTCACCGCCGCCTCATCCACGATCGGGAACGCCGAGTATTCGGCCGGGAACGAACTGCCGTCACTCCGCCACATCACCTCGGTGGCCACTCGGCAGCTGCCGCCGCCGTGCATCGCCTTGTAGATCGGGCTGTCGATGAACGCGATCACCGACCCGTCAGCCCGGTTGTGGTGAAAGCGCGGATGCGTGAGCTCGCCCATGACGTTCGAGATGTCGACGCCAAGGGCTCCCGCGGCCGCGGTGTTCATGAACGTGCAACGGCCATCCGCATCGATCCCGTAGATGCCCTCGCCGGCGGACTCGAGGAGCATTCGGAGACTGTTGGACAGCCTCGTTCGTTCCACGTCAGCCGCGATGTTGTCGCTCCGCAGCTGATCGGACAGGCTGCTGAGACCGACCGCGCCGGCGAGTGGCGGGACGAGGATTCGGGCGCGATCCGATTCGACACGCGTGAACTGAGTCTCTCCGACGCTTCGGAGCACCATGACCGCACCGATGCTCTCGCCGCCGCTCACCATGGGTATGGCCATGACCGGCCCGGTGCCGGTGCCGTCCCGATATGCGATCGTGTCCTGCCCCCAGAGATCCGACTGCAGGTCGCCGATGAATATCTGCCCGGTGTGCACCGCTCGACGGCTCGGCGAGTCACCCACGACGACCGACTCCTCGATGCCCGGATGACCGTCCACGATGCGAAGGCCACTCGGATCCAGCAGGCTGATCACGATCCGCTCCGCACCCAGCAGCTTGGCAACGTGGGCCAGGAGGCCCTTGTCCAGGACCTCTGACTGCTCGACGCGCCCGCTCAGCCGGTCGACCGTGACGCGCTGCCAGGCCGCGAGGAACTGCGCGAGCTCGTCGACCTCGTCCCGGAGCGTGATGCCGGGAGGAGCCTGGAGACTCGGATTCGGCGAGGACGCACGGACGATCCGGAATCGACGGCTCACCGGGCCGATCGTGGCCAGGAAGATCCCCACGCACAGCATCGTCGCGAGGGCCGAAATGATAACGGCGGCGATGATCATGCGAGGTCCTCCACAATCGTGAACGGTTCTGCCGCCTGCGCAACGACGGACGTGTCGCCCGAGGCGATCAGCTCGCCCCGGCGCCGGATTGCCGAGGTGACGCGACTCACCAGGTCTCGGGGGCTGAAGGGCTTTACCATGTAGTCATCGGCGCCAAGCGAGAACGCCATGATCTTCTCGCTCGGCGCGACATCACCGGTGAGAATGACGATCGTCATGCCGTAGTTGGCCGGGTCGTCGCGCATGATCCTGCAGACGTCGAATCCGCTGATCCCCGGCAGGTTCACGTCGAGCACGAGGCAGTCAGGCCCGAAGTGACGCGCCATGGTCACCGCGTCCTCACCAGTCGCCGCCTCGCGAATCTCGAACCCGACCGCGGCGAGGCTTGATCGTGCCAGCTGCCGGACGTCATCCGCATCATCGACGACGAGGATCTTGCCGATGTGCGCACTCGCCGCGTGCCTGCGACCGCGCTGGGTTGGCGCACCCGCATTCGCGCGCGCTTCAGCGACAAGACGCTCATCGATGGCCCCCGGCGCGCCGGGCCGTGCGTAGTAAAAGCCCTGAGCCTCATCGCACCCCAG
>JBAQGL010000342.1:0-7254 GCA_049287785.1 Candidatus Dormiibacterota bacterium
GCCGCCGGACTGATCGCGATCTCGAACATCAAGCGTCCACGCCTTCGGCCGGCGCTTGCAGTCGCGGTTGGCGTCGCGAGCCTCGTCGGACTGGTCAGCCTCGCGAAGATCACCATCCCGCTGACGCCTCCCGATCAATTCCACTCGACCGGTCTCGATACCCTGGATACCGACCTTGCGTCCACCGTCGGCTGGCCCCAGCTCACCAACCAGATGACGGCGATCTATGGAGCTCTTCCTTCGTCGCAACGCGCCACGACGGTCATCGTCTCGTCGGATTACGGTGTTGCGGGTGCGCTTCAGATCTTCGGCAACGCCAAACTGCTTCCGGCCAGCTTCAGTCCTCAGCTGAGCGACTGGTACTGGCTCCCCAAGAATCTGGACGCAACTGATGCGCTCATGGTCGGCTACGCACCGTCGGACGTCGCCTGGATGTGTACCTCAACGCGGGTGGTGGCGCATCTTGTCGTCCCGTACCAGGTCGTCAATCTGGAGCAGGGCGCACCAGTGACCTTTTGCACGCTCAACGCGCCACTCCCAGCGTTGTGGGTGCGGCTCAAGGACTTCTCCTAGGATCGCCGCGGCAGCGGCCCCACCCGGCGCCCAGAGTCAAGTCGTCAGGTAGCGTTCCAGGGTCGGTGCGATCCACGCTGCGACGGTAGCGGGGTCTGCGGACGCGAGCGGCTCAATGCGAAGCAGGTATCGCGCCATCGCGAGGCCAACGAGTTGGCTGCCCACCAGCGTCGCGCGCAGTGGGGCGTCAGCGGTATCGAGCACCAACGCGACACGACCGACAAGCGCTTCGCTGAGGAACTCGCGTAATGACTCAGCGGCAGCGTCGTGCGTGAGCGCGGATCTGAGCATGGCAAGCAATGGTTCCCGGGTTGCGTCATCCTCCCAGAGCTCCAAGAAATAGAGACAAAGTCGTTCGCCCAGGGACCCGCCGCCGCGGTTGCTGATGATTGCCGCGATCGCGGCGGGGTCGAAGGTTATGTGCATCGCGTTGCGGAAGAGCGACTCCTTGGAACCGAAGTGATGGAGGATGAGGGCCGGGTCGACGCCTGCCCGTAGCGCAACCCCCCGAAGCGTGGTGGCGGTATATCCGCTTTCTCCGAACATCGCCCGCGCGATGACGAGGATCTCTGCACGGGTGTCACCACCTGCGATGCGCCGGCCACGCCGCGCCGTCATCCGGTTCGACGTTGCAGCGTCGCCGCTCCCAGCCCGAGTGCCAGCGGGATGCAGACGGCCACGATGACGAGGTCCTTCACAAGTGACCCGTCCCACGCGGCCGACGCGGCAGCGCGGGTGACCCCGTCGACTGCATAGGTCATCGGAAACGCGTCGGCGAGGCCCTGCAACACTCCTGCCATCTGGTTTCGCGGTGCGAACAGGCCGCACACGAGCAGTTGCGGAAATACGACGGCGGGAAGCAACTGCACAGCCTGAAACTCAGTGTGCGCCAGCGCACTCAGGCACAATCCCAGCGCCACGCCGAGCAAGGCGTCGAGCACGCCGAACAGCGAGAGCAGGACCACCGACCCAGGAACGTTCACGCCCAGCGGACCGAGCACTACGACAATGACCAGCGCCACCTGGATAATTGCCACTCCACCGAACGCCAGCGCGTAGCCGACGAGGAGATCCAACTTGGCAATCGGCATCGTGAGAAGGCGTTCAAGGGTGCCGCTGGTTCGCTCTCGGAGCATCGACACCGACGTGATCAGGAACATGAGAACGAACGGGAATATGGCTATGAGAATGGGTGCGACGTGGTGGAAGGTGAAGACGCTGTCATAAAAGGCGTATTTCAGCAGGATCATCAGCACCACCGGCACCACGAGAAGCATCGCGATGGTGCGTGGGTCCCCCCGCAGCTGGGAGAGCACTCGACGCGCCGTCGCGATGGTCCGTTGCGCGCTCACCCCGTCGACTCGCTTCGGCGGATGAGGTGTAGAAACGCGGAGTCCATGTCTGTCTCGCCAGTTCGTCGGAGCAGCCCACTCGGCGTGTCGTCGGCCAGCAACCGGCCGTCGCGGAGGAGCAGCAAGCGCTGACAACGCATCGCTTCCTCCATGACATGGCTGGAGATGAGGAGCGTTACGCCCGACTCCCCAAGCCGGTGGAACAGCGACCAGAGATCCTCGCGAAGCACCGGATCCAGCCCGGCCGTCGGCTCGTCCAGGATGAGGACTCGGGGGTTGCCGAGCATTGCGGTCGCCAGCGAGACGCGCGACTGCTGCCCTCCGGACAAGTTCCCGACCCGCGCATCTGACCTGTCTGTCAGCGACACGTCCTCGAGGACCTGATCGACATGCCCGCGGTCGACGCCGAGGATTGCCCCGAAATAGCGGAGGTTGGCGCGAACTGTGAGGTCGCGGTAGACGGACAGCTCTTGCGTGACGTATCCCACGTTCGCACGCAGAGCCGATGATCCTGCTGACAGCCCAAGCACCCGCACCGAACCCGAGGTGATCCGCTGGACGCCGACGATCGAGCGGATGAGGGTGGACTTCCCGGAC
This sequence comes from Candidatus Dormiibacterota bacterium, assembly GCA_049287785.1. Lineage (GTDB taxonomy): Bacteria > Chloroflexota > Dormibacteria > Aeolococcales > Aeolococcaceae > Palsa-851. The sequence continues at coordinate 2,523 of JBAQGL010000342.1, forward strand.
CCGCTTGGACCGAGCAAGCCTGTGACAGTGCCCGGAGCCACACCCAGCGAGATCCCGGTCAGCACGGACCGACCGCCTCTCATGACATCTAGCCGATCGATCTCGATGGAATTCACCACATGGTGAATTATAGAGTGACGCTTCGCCGTCCGGGGAAACACGCTTCCGGCCGCAGCTACTTGCGCGCAGTCAAATCGTCAAGCAGCGAGAACAGCCGATCCGCCACTCGCGCGGGGTCCACGCGATACCCGGCGTGCTCGTACTCGTTGGTGATCCACGGTTTGCAGTTGCGGAGCAGCGACACGGTTTCGAGCGCCATGGTGCGCTCCACATACTCGTCGTCCCAGTACACCGTGCCGACAACCGGGACAGTGTTCGCCCGCAACCGCGCGATGTCGTACAGCGGCGCCCAGCCCTCGTGGTTCGCGAGCATCTCGGCGGCCTCTCGCAGCGGCTGTAGCTCACCGAGCTCCTCCAGCATCCACGGGAACACCGCCTCCCCGGTGAAATACGGCGCCGGTTGCGCATTGAGCGCGAAACGGGGATCGGCGAGACGCGCGCGCTCCGCAGCCCATCGCGTTGCAGGACCGTTGGAGTACGCCGCCTCGTGCAGCACCGTGTAGATGGGATTCGCAGGCGACATCACCCCCGCCATCTCGTCATGGATCCGACCGCTGAGCACGTGCAACTGCTCGAGGTCGTTGTCCGCGCGCTCGACCAATCCATGCAGCTCTGCGGCGCCATGCTGGTGGCCGAGATAGCTACCGAGCATGAGAAACCGGCGTGCACTGAGTCGCTGGCCGCGCCCGTCGACGTCATTGGTGGTCTCGAGATGGTCGACGATCCGACGCACGCGTGCGGCGTCTCCAGGAAAGCGCGCGTAGTACTCCGCGTTGCGCGTGGCCACATGGTTGAACAATCGCGTGCAGATCTCCTCGGTCTCATGCAGCACCGGCGCGAATCCCCCGGTGATGATCACGCCGCGGAGGTGTTCGGGGAGATACGACAGATACGTCAGCGAGCAGAAGCCGCCAAAGCTCTGTCCGAAGAGGTACCAGCCGGCGTCGTCGCCGTACAGGGTCGAACGCAAGCGATCGGCATCACGCACGATGGAGTCCTGCCGGAAGTTGCGCAGGTAGTCAGCCAGCGCGACCGGGTCGGAGAACGGCAGCGACCGCGACTCGACTGGCGTGCTCAGCCCCGTGCCACGTTGATCGAGCAACAGAACCCGATAGCGCGTCAACAGCTGTGCGAGCCAGCCCCCGCGCTGCTCCGGAAACGCCACCTCGTGTCCAGGCCCACCCTGAAACCACACGATCGCCGGCCACTTCGGGTCGTCTGCATGTTCAGCCGCGACAACCTCGCGCGCATGAACGCTGATGGTCGGCCCCGACGGATCGCTCCAGTCCAGCGGCACATCGATGCGATGCCCCGTGACCACCATCCGATCCACAGCAACGCGCGAAGTCATCGAAGTCATCAACGAATTGTGCCGGTAAGCAATCGCCTATTGGACCGAGTCACACAGCGAGGCGACGCTGGGGCGAGTCTGAGACAAGGAGCCGAGCACCGCAGAGAGGGAGCGCACTTAAGTGCGTGACCGAACGAGGAGCGCAAAGCGACGCCGTATCAGGCCGGCCCAGCGCCGCCGTCGCTCAGGGATGGAGGCGGAATTCTCTCCAGAAGCCCACCAAGGAGGCTTCGTCGCCCTCAGGCTCGACGTCCTCAGGGAGCTGGGTGCGCCACGGGAGCATCAGGTCGAACACGACCTCCTGGATCGTCCAGAGGATGTCCATGACCTCGGTGATCTTGATCTGGCGCCGGGCGAGCGCCGTCTCCACCGTCGAGAGCGCATCAACGTCGCCGGTCTTGCGGACCGCACCGCGAGCGAAGACGAACACCTTCTGTGCCCGCTCGGCGACGTCCGGCGGAACCTCTTTGATGCCCTGGAGGTGCGTTTCCTCGCAAAGCTCGATAGCGCTGTCGACCCGCTCGACGAGCCGGCGCAGGCGGGTCCGCTCGACGACTTCGCGGCGATGCCTGCGACGCGCGGCGTGCACTTCTTCAGTGGCGCTCTCGATGAGAAGGCCCGGGTCGACTACCTGACTACGCTCCAGTACCTCGGGTTCTCTTATCACGTTGCTAAGCCTACCCGCTGGGGTCATTGACATCAACAGCACATTTAGGGTGAGATTGATGCATGGACCGCATCAATGCAGACCTTCTACGCACTTTTGTCGAGGTTGCCAAAGTCGAACATCTCAGCCGGGCGGCCGAAGCGCTGCAAGCTGATCAATCAACCGTCTCCCGAAAGGTGGCTCGTCTGGAGCAGGAGGTCGGGGTCCTGCTCTTCGAGCGGATCGGCCGGAACATCCGTCTCACCCAGGCGGGACGGCGGCTGGTGGGGCGTGCGGAGCGCATCCTCGACGACCTTCGCGACGCCATCGCCGAGGCCGAAGGCGCCGTCGCCGCGGAGAGCGGCAGGGTCTGCGTGGCCTTCCTGCACACGGTCGGCGCTCGCTGGCTTCCGGAGCGCCTCGCCCGGTTCCTCGAGAGCTACCCGGCGGTCCGGTTCACCCTCGAGGAGGGCACCACCGCCGAGGTGATGAGCGGGGTCCTGGGCGGTGACTACGACCTCGGCATCCTAGGGCCGCCACCGACGGGCGTGGTCGATCTCGAGATCCACCCACTCTTCCGTGAGCGCGTCGCGGTGGTGGTCCCGGTCAACCACCGCCTGGTCGGCCGCAGCTCGTGCACGCTCGAGGACGTCGCCGGCGAGCCGCTCATCCTGCCCCGGTCCCGGAGCGGGCTCCGGCGGGTCATCGATGCTGCCTTCGCCGCCCAGGGACTCACCACCCACGTCGCCTACGAGGGCGACGACTTCACGATCGTCCAGGGCCTGGTCGAGGCCGGCCTGGGGACGACCCTCATGCCGATGCCGCTCCCGGTGCCGAGCACCAGGGTCGCGGTGATCCCGCTTCGCGATCCACCCATCGCGCGTACCATGGCCCTCTGCTGGGATCGGCGACGCACCCTGCCTCCCGCCGCCAACCTCTTCGCCCAGCGGCTCATCGCCGAGGCAAGCGACCCATTCGACCTGGCGGTCAGCGCCTGACCGCCCCCTGACACCTCTCCACTCATGATCATCGCAGCCGTCCTGATCGTCATCGCCGTGCTCCTGGCCGCCGCCGGAGCCGGCGTGCTCGTCAACGCACGGCGCCGCAGCCAGGACCCCTCGCCGGCGCCACTGGTCAGCCAGAGCCTCGGCGACGCCAACCAGTACGCGGGTGCATTGATCGCCGAGGCGCGCACCTCCGCCCTCCATGCCCGCGAAGCGGCGATGGAGGAGGTCAAGGAACGCCTCACCGCGGTCGAGGGTCGGGAAGCCGTCATCGCCGAGCGCCACAAGCACCTCCGCGAGCGCCGCGAGATCTTCGACGAACGGCGATTCGCATACCGCAAGCGCCGTGACGAGATCGAGGAGCGTCGCGCCCGGGTCGCCGAGCAGGGCGCCCAGATCGAGGAGACGCTCCGCGCCAAGGCGGCGCTCGACCGCGAGGCAGCCGCGGCGCTGGTGCTGGAGCGCGTCCAGTCAGAGCTCGTGGCCGAGCGGGCAGCGCTCGTCGAGGCGACGGTCGCGGAGATCGTCGGTGATCGCGTCGAGACCAGTGCCAACGACCTGATCGTGCAGGCCGTCGAGCGCCAGGATGCCTCCAACGTGGACAGCGCACCGCGGATGTCGCCGCTCTCGCTCGAGGGGCTCGACGACCATGCCCGGGAGCGCGTGCTCTCCGCGCTGACCGTGATCGCCGATCAGACCGGTGCCGAGCTCGGCATCGACACGGAGAAGCAGCAGGCAACGCTGCGGACCGTCGACCCCATCGGACGCGAGATCGCGCGCCAGGCCGCTCTCGAGGTCGTCGACCGCCGCATGCAGGCAACCGAGGTTCCCCCCTTGATCCAGCGAGCGCGCCGGACGACCCAGCGCCGGGTGGTCGAGATCGGCGAGCGCGCGCTCTGGCAGATGCAGATCGAGGGCCGTCCCGAGCTCGCCGAGCTGGTCGGCACGCTGCATCACCGCTTCTCATATGGGCAGAACGCCCTTCTCCACTGCGAGGAGACCGGGCACCTGTGCGGCGTCCTTGCCGCGGAGATGGGGCTGCCCCAGAACCTCGCCCGCGAGGCCGGAATGCTCCACGACATCGGCAAGGCCGTCGACCACGACGTCGAAGGGGTGCACGCCATCATCGGGGGCGAGCTGCTTCGGGTCCTCGGCGTCGATCCCGGGATCGTTCACGCGGTCAAGGCCCATCACTTCGACGAGGAGCCGTCGACCGACCTCGCGATGCTGACCATCTGCGCCGATGCGATCTCAGCGTCACGTCCGGGTGCGCGCCGGGACACGCTGGCCACCTATCTGCTGCGGCTCGAGCAGTTGCAGACGATCGCGCAGCGCCACGGCGGGGTTGATCGTGCCTTTCCGCTTCAGGCCGGGCGAGAGCTCCGCGTCTTCGTCAAGGCGTCGCAGGTCAAGGACTCCGACATGCCGCCCCTGACCAGCGAGATCGCTCGCGAGATCGAGTCGGAGATGCAGTACCCCGGGGTGATCAAGGTCACGGTCATTCGCGAGACCACCGCAACCGCCACCGCCCCCGCCCAGCTCGTGCCGGTGCGAGCCGCGGTCGCCGAGCACACCAACGGCAACGGGCAGAACGGCAACGGACATCAGGAG
>JBAQGL010000343.1:0-5614 GCA_049287785.1 Candidatus Dormiibacterota bacterium
GTGGGTCAAGTCGTGGCCGGCGCTGATCACCAGGTCCCGCAGAAAAGTCGTGGCAGCAAGGGTATAGGTGCAACCCTCGGCTTCGATCATCGCGGCCGCCTTCTCGCCGTCCCATCGGTCCTGAAGTACCAGCTTCAGGCCATGGTAGAGCGCCATTCTGACCCCGTAGTTGAAGCCAGTCGAATGACCAATCGGCGAGGGCATCCATACGACGTCGCGTTGATTCATCGAGAGCGAGGACCACGCTGTTCTCACCGCAAAATTGGTCGTCTGCTCCGTGTGCATCACCGCCTTTGGCTCGGCCTCGGTGCCGGAGGTGAAAATCAACTCCGACACGCTCCTCGCTGCGACTGGCGCGCCGCTGCTCATCGAATCAAAGCCGGCGAGGGTGCTGTGGAACTCGGCAGCGTCATCGCATGATGCATCCACAGCGATATGCCGCAAGAGTGACGGGACGTCACTCCGTAAGTTCGTGACCATCGCGATGTGGTCGAAGCTGTGATAGGTCGCCGGCGTGAACAGCACCTTGGCTTTACCCACGTTGAGCATGTGGCGCAGTTCTTTCGACCGATAGATCGGCAGCATCAAGTTGATGACTGCACCCAACCTGAGAATCCCCACGGCGATCGCGACGGTCTCATACCAGTTGGGGAGTTGGACGGCGACGACGTCACCCGGCTCGACCCCTATCTCCGCCAGGAGCTTCGCCACCCGAGTGGCATCGCCATCGAGGCGGTCGTAGGTGACGGAGCGGGCTCGATCCTGATCGACGACGGCGATACCGTCGCCGTTGGCTCGGGCGTGGTCCCTGACGCGATCAGCGAGCGTGGTTGCATCCCAGAGGCCGGTGGACTCGTAGAGCTGGCGGCGGTAAGGGGGTGTCACGCGATCGTCAAGCACAGGATGACGCGCGCTCGGTGTCTCGCTCAAGGAAACACGTTCAGGTCAGGCTGACTGGCGCGATAATGGAATCATGATTCGGAAATTCGACATGCTATTTCAAAGAATGCGAGGCGATTTCAGTGAAGCGTAAGACGTCCCCGGCGTCGATGTCAAGCGGCTGAGGTGCTGTCGGCGATTCTCCCGTTGACCTCAACGACACCTTGCCGACATGCCCAGCGGAGTGTAAGAATTCGGTTTTCAGGAGGTCTCTTTCGGGATCTTGGCTTCCCGGACCACTCTGAGTGAGGTTCTCGCCGTGTCAAGTGCCGTCGTGAAGGCCTTCAGCGTGCTTCGTCTGCTCCGGCGGACACCCGGGGCCCTCAGCCTCACCGATGTTTCGCGGTCGTTGAAGATTGCCCCCAGCAGCGCTCACTCGATCCTGAACGAGCTCCTGGCGCAGGGAGTGATCGTTCAGGATGCTGAGAAGCGCTACCGGCTGGGGCCGGCCACGTTTTACCTGGGCGCTGCTTTTGCCCGCAGCGTGCCGATATATCGCGGTATCTGGAACGAGCTGGTCGCGCTGGCTCGAGAGTTGTCCCTGACGGCCGTCATCGCGGTGCCATGGGAGGGCCACCACCTCATCCTCAGCGTCCATCAGAGTGGCGAACCCGATGTCGATGTCGCGTTCGGCGGCAGAGTCCCCCTCGATGCGGGATCCTGGGGAAAGGCGTACCACGTGTGGTCGATGGCGCCTCTTTCAGAGACCCTTCACAAATACACGCCCAAGAGCATCACCGACGCACATTCGTACAGCGTGGAGATCGAGCGAGTGCGCGCTCGGGGGTACGCCACCGACGACGAAGAGTTCACACCCGGAGTCGGGGCGGTGACTTCGGGCATCACCGGCGAGAGAGGCTATGAGGGGATCGCGTCCCTCATCGGTCCGATCGCCCACGTATCGGAGATCGGCTTCGAAGTCGCCGGCCGCCGGCTTGCAGGGCTGGCATCCCGCGCGTCGTTTGCTCTCGGGGACCCCGCTCGGATTCGAGTCGTCGGAAGCGAGTAAGCCCCTGAGGAGGCATTCCTCTCGGCGACGGGGCAATTTCGGCGAAAGGGATTCGTAATACGGAATCCCTGTGCCGAAGCCGGCCGCTGGCGACCTCGGACGCTTGACACGCTCACGAAACACGATCTAGAGTAGCGCCCGGCGGGCCAAGAAACCACGTGAACCCCGACAAGCTTTCCAGTTTAGTGGGATACGATTCTGCAATTCGCTAGCACGTTTCCGGATTCCTGGTCAGGGCGTCGAGTTCAGGACCGCTCGATCCTCCGTGTGCCGTCGACCCTCCACGGTCCCCACAGCGTTCCGGCTCGGTCATGACGACATCACCCTCGCCCTCGGACCGAAGGTCCGCAGACGTCCGGGAGCCCTTCTCGACCGCCCGGGACTGTGCCTGGAACCTCATTCAGCTTCTGGACGGTACTGACGATCTCGGACAATTTGCCTCAGAGGCGGCGCCGCACATCAGGAGATTGCTCGAGCGCCCAGATCTCCTTGTCCTCGGCGTGGATCGGGCTACCAACCATGGCGACGTCGCTTCGGCATACCTCTACTACGACTACGACTTCCACATCGTCATCGGGAGTCATCCGAAGGCCGGCGCGACGATCCCGGTACATGACCATGGGACCTGGGAGATCCTCGCCGTCTATCGGGGTGAGATCGAGCACACGCTCTATCGACAGGTCGGCGACGTCGCAACCCCGGGCTATGCCGACTTAGAAGTCGTCGAGAACCGACTGGTGGGCCCCATGGATGTGGTGGCGGCGCTACCTCCGGCGACAGAGATCCATGGGTTCACAACGACGCGACCTGACACGCATCTGGTCGTTGTGGTCGGCGGCCACTTCAAACCGATCCGACGGTACTTCCAGCCGGATACCAAGAGCTACGTCGAACGTCACGAGAAGTCATGGCGTGGAGCGATCCGATGATCAGACAGGTCGCTCGAGCGCAGGGAATCCTCCGGCGTATGGGGATTCGTTGACCGTCCTGCTCACGTCAATCGGTTTCGGCTTCGTCACGGCAGCGATCGTGGCTCTTGCCGCGATCGGGCTGTCACTGCAGATTGGGGTGACCAACGTCCCCAACTTCGCGCATGGCGAGCTCATCACCTTCGGAGCGTATGGGGCGCTGATCGTTCAGTTCGTGACCGACAACGTCCTGCTCGACACGCTCGGAGGCATGGCGCTTGCGGGCGTCACGGCGTGGGCAATGAATCGATTCGTCCTGCAGTCGTTCGTCAAGAAAGGCGCCCCTCGTATCTACCTTCTCATCGCCACTGCCGGGCTGTCGTTCTTTCTGCAGAACCTGCTCGCATTCATCTTCGGTGAGCGGACTCAGGTCCTTCAGCTTCCTTCGGGCTCGTCAACCGGGTACCACGTCGGCCCGTTCCTCTGGACGGGAGTCGACCTGCTCATCATGGCCGCAGCCATCGTCGCGGTAGCGGCGCTGTATGTCGTACTCCAATTCACGAAGTTCGGGAAGGCCCAGAGGGCCGTCTCCAACAACCCGGAGCTGGCACGTGTCAGCGGCATTCCCGTGAATCGGGTCATCAACCTGACGTGGCTGATCGCCGGCCTGCTTGCAGGGCTCGCCGGCGTGGCGGTCGCTGGGACAACAGGCAGCATGGTGCCCACCATTGGCAGCGACTTCCTGCTCGTGGTATTCGCGGCAGCAATCGTCGGCGGTCTCGGCCGGCCGTATGGGGCGCTCATCGCGGCGGTGATCGTTGGGCTCGTCACAGAGGTGTCGGCCGCCTATATCAACTCAGCGTACAAGACGACAGTCGCCGTTGCGATCCTGGTCCTTGCGATTCTCATCCGCCCCAACGGGATCTTCACCGTCTCTCGGGAGATCACCTAGCGGCATGATCGATTTCCTCGTACTTGTTCTCATCCTCGTCGCAATCAACTCGATTGTGGCGATCGGCTTCAACATCCAGTGGGGCTACACGGGGCTTCTCAATCTGTCGTCGATCACCTTTGTTGGTATTGGCGGCTACGTCGCGATGGTCGTGGCTCTGCCTCCGCCGGGCAACAGTGGTATGCAATACATCCTGGGACTGGGATGGCCGTTTCCTGTCGCTGTTCTTGTGGCGATGGTCGTGTGCGCGGTGCTGGGCGCAATCCTCGGCGCCATCGCACTGAACCGTGTCAGGGCCTACTACCTGGCCATCGTAACGTTCTGCGTTGCGGAGATCGTGCATCAGGTCGTCTCCACCTACATACCGCTCTTTGACGGCAACAGCGGCCTCTATGGTCTGAACCCTCCCTTCTCAAATGTGGTCGGGCTCGCCTACTACAACGATCTTTACCTCGGGCTGTGCGTGGTCGTTCTTGCCGTCGTCTTTCTATTCGCCGAGCGCATTCGCAGAAGTCCCTTCGGACGCGCGCTGCGCGCTGTCCGAGAAGATCATGACGCCGCTCAGGCCTTTGGACGCGACGTGTGGCTTCTGCAGCTGAAGGCATTTGTCATCGGCTGCGCAATCGCCGGTCTCGGCGGCGCATTGCTCGTCAACTTCACCGGTGCCCTCAATCCGGACGGCTGGACGTCCGGCGAAACCCTCCTCCTGCTGGCCGCGGTCTTCCTCGGTGGCAGCGGCAACAACTGGGGAGTCATCTTCGGAATGGTGCTCGTCCTTGGGGTTCTCCAGGAGGGCACCAGCTTGATCCCGACCTGGATCATGAGCAACGAGCAGCAGGCGGCCCTGCAGTCGATGACGCTCGGGGTTCTCTTGATCGTGATTCTGAGATTCCGACCAATGGGGATCCTCGCCGAGTCGTCTGAGCAGGATAAGGTCGAAGCCCCGAGGAGCGCAGCGAGCCGTGCTGCTTGAAGTCGAACACCTGTCGAAGACGTTCGGCGGCGTTCGCGCCGCGCAGGATTGCAGCTTCTCGGTCGACGCACATGAGATCGTCGGCCTGATCGGACCGAACGGAGCCGGCAAGAGCACCCTCATCAACCTCGTGTCCGGATTCGAGTCAGCAAGTGAGGGAATCGTTCGATTTGATGGGGTGGATGTCACCAAAAAGCCGGCGCATCGCCGAAGCAGTCTTGGCCTGATTCGCACGTTTCAGATGGCCCGCATCTGGGACCGGCTGACGCTCCTCGAGAATCTACTGGTGGCGGCCTCGACGCCCAGTCGAGAGATCGTCTGGCGTCAGTTTCTGACCATCTCGCGACTTCGACGCGCGGAGCAGGAAGACAGGGTTCGCGCCCGCGAGGTGCTCGCGGAATTCGACCTGCTTTCGCTCAAGGACATGCTGGCGGGGCAGTTGAGTGGAGGCCAGCGGCGGCTCCTGGAGTTCGCTCGCATCCTGATGGCGCGACCACGACTCGTGCTGCTTGATGAGCCTTCAGCGAGTCTCAGCCCTGTCATGTCGGACCGCATCGGCGAAGGAGTCAAGGGACTCTCAAGAGCCGGGATCGCCGTGCTCCTGATCGAACACGATCTTCGCCTGGTCGAGGCGACCTGCACGAGGATCCTGTGCATGGCGGGTGGCAAGTTGATCGCGGAAGGCTCGATGAACGAGCTGCGAGACAACGAGCATGTCGTCCGAGCGTACCTCGGAGCTGCCGCCGCGGCTGTGCGCCACCAATGACTCCCACCAACCCCTCTCCGTCGCTTCTCGCCGTCGAGGGCGTTTTCGCCGGCTACGGCGGCGGTGA
>JBAQGL010000344.1:0-3984 GCA_049287785.1 Candidatus Dormiibacterota bacterium
TCCAGACCGTGGAGCGCGATCTCCGCGTCCACATCGACTACTACGCATGGATCGGGCTCCAGGGCCTGGTGTCGGTCCTCAATGAGCTCGGCGGGGTCAACGTGATCGCCAACAACCCGGTGATGGACGACTACTACCCGGCGGATCTCTCGGGCGGCAACCCCTACGACTATCAGCGGATCCTGGTGCTTCCCGGTGCGCAGCACATGAGCGGGACGCTCGCACTCGAGTACGTGCGCGCGCGCCACGACGACGCCTATGGGGACTTCGCGCGCTCGCAGCGGCAGCAGCAGATCCTGATCGCGCTGCGTGCCAAGACGAAGCACATGTCGATCGCGGACATCCCGAGCCTCGCGACCTCGTTGGGCTCGAATTTCCAGACCGACATGAGCATCGCCCAGGTGAGCGGCCTGCTGCCGATCGCGGGATCGGTGCCACTCGGCTCGATCACGCAGGTTGTTCTGCTGCCTCCGTACACGAGCACCGCATACGTCGGCGGCCAGGACGCACTGATGCCCAACTGGTCCTTGATCCGGCCCGAGGTCGCGAAGTATTTCCCGGTGGCGGCGTGAGATGAGGCGGGCGGCGCTCCTCATCTCCCTGATGCTGGTCAGCGGGCTGGTGGCCAATCGAACGCTGGCGGTGCTCCAGACGCATGCCACCACCGCGTCACTCATCACCACCACGAGCCCGCAGGTCCGCTTGCAGGGGACCATCTACGTGAGTCAGCAGGGCTCGATCTACGCGATCTCCGGGTCGGCGGTGCGCCGTGTGGCGCTCCCGCAGGGCGGCGACTGGACGCAGCCACGTGTCCTGCCGGACGGCTCGCTGCTCGTGATTCGCAGGTTCGACGTGTACTCCGACCTCTATCACGTGAGCGCTTCGGGTCACGTCATCAGCCAGATGACCTCCGACGGCCAGGCGACGACCAACGGGACGCTGCAGCTGGACCACTGGATCCTCTGGCCGGCGATCGGCCCGGGCGGAAACAGCGTGTACTTCGCAACCGATTCGCCGAAGCCGGCACCGAGGCAGGGCTATGAGGTGGATTTCTCGCTGTGGTCGGCGCCGATGGGCAATGCCTTCAGCATCGGCGACGCGGGCGTCGGGGGCGCAACCCGGTGGTCGGTCCCCGACCTCTACACCGGTGGAGACATACAGCCGGTGCCGTTGCCGGACGGCAGCCTCCTCTACTCGAGCTTTGCGAACACCGGCAAGGGAACCGTGGTGACCGTGCTCGGACTGCAGACCACGCCGAACAGCCCGATGCGGTCGCTCACCACGCCGCAGCAGGATTGCGGAACGCCCGCGGTCGCGGCCGACGGTGTGACCGTGGCGATGGTGTGCACCAACCTGGGCCAAACGGCGAACCTCGAGGTTGCGACCCTCGCGGGCAACACACTCAGCCCATTGCGAGTGGTTGTCGCCAACTGCCTCTGCAACTCGCCATCGTGGTCGTCAAGCGGCGACAGCCTTCTCTACATGAATGCGTCAGACCCGGATGGAAACTTCGGGCTCTGGTACGTCGCCGGCGCGGGTGGTGTTCATCCCGGCGCGCCTCGCCGGGTCACCGATTCCCGGGTCGACCTGGATGCGACGTCGGCTGCCGCCTGGTCGAGCCGCTAGGCGATCAGGCGGCAGGCTGGGTCAGGTCGTACACGGTCACGCCGTCGACCGTGGTGGCGGTGAAGTGTTCCTCCACCCACGTCGCGATCTGGCCGGAGGTGGCATTGCTTGTCGCGCCGGCTGTTCGCCCCGAGCCGATGAAATAGTGGATGCGCCCCTGGGCGACGTACTGCTCGAACTGCGCGAGGCTCGGTGCGGGATCGGTGCCGTTGAATCCGCCGATGGCCATGATCGGATCGTCGGTCGCCAGCTGGTACCCGGCCGCTGAGTTAGCGTCGATTGTGGCTGCAACCCAGCTGTAGTGGCCGGCGTTGCTCTGCAGCAGCGTGACCAGCGCCGCGCCCGGCGTGCTCGCGTTCAGGAACCCGCCTCCGCCACCGAAGCCACCACCACCGCGTGGGAAACCGCCTCTGCCGGTGAAGCCGCCTGGGTTACCGAAGCCGCCTCCAGGGACGAATCCGCCGCCGCCGAACCCGCCGGGAAAGGCGCGCGGCGCGCCGTGGCCGGCGAAGCCACCGGGGACGCCGCCGGGTCCACCGCCGCTCGTCACCGCGGTGACCGCCGGGCCGGCCGAAGGGATGGCGCCGGAGTGCGCCATCAGGACGGTGTCGATGGTGTACGCCGCGGGCCCCGCGAATGTCGCTGCCATGGCAACGGCGAGCACCCCTGCCGCGACGCGTCGATGCAGCAATGGCATGCCAAGGACCACGATTGCCGCGCCGACGCCGAGGACGGCGACAGCTGGGGCGAGCGCAGGAGCGAAGCCGGGGCTGCGCTCCAGGAGCACGACCGACCACACGCTCGTCACCGCAACGGTTCCCGCGAGCACGAGGCGCGCCCATACCTGCGAGCGCTCGCGCCAGAGCAGCACGCTGCCGATACCGACCAGCGCGCCGATCGCCGGGGCGAGCGCCACCGTGTAATAGGGATGAATGATGCCGGCGGCCAGGCTGAAGACCAGTGCGGTGACCACCAGTGAGCCGCCCCACAGGATGAGCGCGGCGCGCGTTCGATCGGTGCGGCCGCGCCGCACGGTGAACACGAGGCCGGCGACCAGCAGGATCAACGCGGCCGGCAGGAGCCACGAGACCTGGCCGCCGAAGCTCGCGTTGAACAGACGGGTGAGGCCGGTCGGGCCCCACATCGATCCGGCGGTCCCGGCGCCGCCGACGCTCCCCGTCTCGTTGCCGGTGAGCCTGCCGAATCCGTTGTAGCCAAAGATCAGGTTGAGAATGCTGTTGTTCTGGGATCCGCCGATGTAGGGGCGGTCCGCGGCGGGCGTGAGCTGGACGATCGCAACCCACCAGCCCGATGCGACGACCATCGCACCCGCAGCGATTGCGAGCTGAGCGATGCGGCGGCGGAGCGACACCGGTGCGGCAACGAGGTAGACGAGGCCGAACGCCGGCACGACGAGAAATGCCTGGAGCATCTTGGTCAGGAACGCGAATCCGACCAGGGTTGCGGCGAGGACGAGCCACTTGGTCTTGCCCGCCTCAACGGCGCGGACCGTCGCATAGGTTGCGATGGTGAGCAGGAGCACGAGCAGGGCATCGGGATTGTCGAATCGGAACATCAGCGCCGCGACCGGCGTGAGCGCAACCGTCGCGCCGGCGATCAACGCCGCGGCGGGTGAGAACCATCTCCGGACAGTGAGGTAGGTGAAGCCCACCGTGGCCACACCCTCGAGTGCCTGGGGCACGAGGATGCTCCACGCATTGACGCCGAACAGGCGAGCCGAGAGGTCCATCACCCACAGCGCGGCAGGCGATTTGTCAACCGTGATGAAGTTCGATGCGTCGAACGATCCGAAGAAGAACGCCTTCCAGCTGGTCGACCCGGCCTGAACCGCCGCTGAATAGAAGGCGTTCGCCCACCCCGACGCGCCGAGGTTCCAGAGATAGAGGAGTGCGGCGATCCCGAGCAGCCCGATCAGTGACGGGCGGACCCAGGCCGCGTCCTCCTGACGGCCGCGCACGAGCGTCTTCGCCCAGCGGACGAGCAGCGCGCCAAGGGTGGCCGCATCCCGGATCCGAGGTGGCGCCGGCGGGGCAGCCGGCAGCGCCGGCGGGGGATCGTCGAAGAACGGGCGGGAAGCCATGGCCTCACTGTGCCGCCCGTCGCTCACGGCGATCTGAGCGGAAGCTCAGAGTTCGCTGTGAGCGCTTGGATTACGGGAGGAGGTGGTCCGGGCTGCCGCTGAATCCGACTTCAACAGCGAACGTGTCAGCCGCTGTCGCACCGGAACCCACGTTGTACACGAGGTTGTAGTACCCGGTTGCGGCAGACGTGACGGTCATCTGCAACTGGAGCCACTGACCGTTGTAGATGACGCCACCCGAATCGGCGGTCTGAAAG
>JBAQGL010000345.1:0-1576 GCA_049287785.1 Candidatus Dormiibacterota bacterium
GCTGAGCCGGTACCAGGCGCGAGTCTTCACGAACGGATACACGAACAGATAGCGACGGCCGGTGGGAGCGATGACCAGCCGGTTGCTCCTCCCCTCCTGGTTCTCGTGGCGGTGCTTCTCCACGTACATGCTCTGCTTGGTCATCGAGAAGTAGCTGTAGGGCGACTCGAGGTAGGCGGCGAGACGCGTGCGGTTGAGGCGTGCGGAGAACTCGTGGAGGTCGTCGACGCGTTCGCTCACCAGCCAGAGCATGAAGTCGGCATCGCCGCGAGTCCCCACCGTGCTGTACGCCCGGATGAGCACGCCATCGCGGTCACCGAGCTCGCGAACCAGCGCTGCCACCTCCTCGCGATCGGCCGCGCGCTCGGTCGCGCTACGCAGCCTCCACTCGGGTTGGACACGGTAGAAGGCGAACCGGATGTGCTGGCGCGCAGTCGGCACCGGCGCGGTGGCATCGCGGACAGTTATCGGAGCGGTTACCTCGGACATGGTTTGGTCATCGTACCTTTGCTCTGCTTGGCAGGGACAGGGGCGGCGCTGCGGGTCACCGGTGTCCTCGTCAGGGTCCCGGCAGCGCCTCCGCTAGGGCGCGCTTGCGGAGCAGGCGCTGCTCCCGGCGAACGCGGGCCTCAGCCTGGCGCCGGCGCTCCTCCTTGGTTACCGCGATGACCTTGGCGACCTCGGCGGGTCGGCCCTCACGGTCGAGGCCGACGTACACGAGGTGCGCGCTGGCCACGTGCAGCTTCTCCCCCGATGGGATTCGCTCGACGTCGACACGCACGCTGATCTCCATCGACGTGTGATGCGCGTCGTTGACACGGGCGTGGACGGTGAGCAGGTCGCCGATGTAGACGGGTGCGAGGAAGCTCATCTCGTCCATCGTGGCGGTCACCACGCGCCGGCGCGCGTGTTTGATGGCCGCAATGCCCGCCGCGGTGTCGACGAGTCGCATGATCGTGCCGCCGTGGACGTAGCCGGAGTTGTTGGCGTGCTCGATCTCCATCGCGATCGACAGCAACGTGTCCGACTCGGAGGTTGGACGCGGGGTGAGGTCGACGTTGCTGTAGAGGTCGTTCCGATCCTCGCGTGAGCGGATGAAGTCCATCAGCCGAGGACGTCCAGGCTTGCACGCACCAGCGTCTCGACTCCGACGGGCAGGGCCGCCTCGTCGATGTCGAAGTAGGCGCTGTGGTGCGGGGGCACCGGACCCCGTTCCGGATGACCCGCGCCGACCAGGAAGTAGCATCCCGGCGCGCGCTCGAGAAAACAGGCGATGTCGTCGCCGACGGTGATCGGCACCGCGATGTCCACGTGGTCCTCACCGACGGTGGCTGCGGCCGCGCGATGGACCAGGTCGGCCGTCGCCGTATCGGACACGACCGGTGGGCAGCCGCTGCCTCGCGAGAAGACCGCCTTGGCACCGTACCCACCCGCCACCGCGGTGGCGATCTCCTCGATGCGGCGCAGCAGGCGGTCGCGTTCGCTCGGATCGATTGCGCGCGTTGTGCCGAGCAGTTCGGCGGAATCGGCGATCACGTTGAAGGCGGTCCCCGCGGTCACGCGCCCGATGGTGATC
>JBAQGL010000346.1:0-8829 GCA_049287785.1 Candidatus Dormiibacterota bacterium
AGCACGCGCAGCGCTGCCGCCTCGCGTGCCTCGGCCGGGAGGATCGCGTGGTGGATGTCCTCGGTTGCGAGCACGTGAACCCAGCTCGGGTCGAGCTGGTCGATGTCCTGGTACAGCTCGAGCGCGCTGGTGCCGAAGACCGCCGGTTCGTCGTAAAGGAAGACGACCCGCCCGGAGGGGAAGCGATACGCAAGGTATCCACCCCAGGTGTCGATCGTGTAGATGCGCTGACCCGGGAAGTGATCGCCGGCGAATGTCGCCGCCGCCTCGGGGTAGGTTGCCGCCTGGTATGAGGCAGCCGCGCTCGCGCTGATCCGTGGGACGAGCGCCACGAGGAGGGCGGCGGTCAGCGCCAGCAGGGCTGCGGTGCCGGCGACGGGATGGAGGTGGCGGGCGGCCGTCCCCGATTGCCGTTGCAGCCGCGGCGTGACATGGCGCGCCCACACGCGAGATCCGTGGATGGCCAGCTGGGGTGTCATGAAGACCGCGAGCAAGCCGAGGTTCTCCTGCGAGTAGAGGGTGGCGATCAGCAGTCCGAAGCCGGTGACCGCGCTGAACCGGTCGGGGCCGCCGGAAACAGTCCAGAGGACGATGACCAGCACCACCTCGGCTTCGAAGAGGCGCGCCCACCACTGGTGGAAGTCCGGCGTTCCGAATCCGGCGAGGCTCTGGGCCACCCCCGGATCGAAGACACCCGAGAGGACCGAGGCATAGATGCCGGGTCCGACCGGGTTGGCGAGGACAGCAATGGCGCTGATCCCCAGGACGAGTGCGAGCTGCCGCCGGCGCAGAGCCGCCGTCCGCGGCATCAGAAGGAGCGCGGCAAGGAGGATCAGCAGGCCGGCGGCGAAGCCGGCGTCCATGTTGGCCCACAGCAGGAAGAGAACCGGCAATCCCCATATCGCCGACGTCTGTCCGTCGCGCCACCGGTTGACGACAAACAGGACGACGGCGACCCCGAGCACCGAGATCACCATGCTGGTCACCCCGGCGACGCTGTTGAGCACGATGCCGGTGATGACCATCGCGATCGCCAGCCACGGTCCGCTGACCCGTGCCGACCGCGGGATCGACAGCGCCGCGAGCACCACGGCCGCGGCCGCTGCGATGCCCATCACCAGCGAGGCAAGACCGGCGCCGCCGGCACCGACGAGCCCGGCGATGGTCACCTCGTAGAGCCACTGCTGACCGACCCATGCATGTGCTGCAGGCAGGAAGCTGAAGGGCTCATGCGCGGGGATGCCTGCGGTGGTGATCAGGCGGCCGAGGGCGAGATGCCACCACACGTCGGTGTTGCTGAACGGCTGCACGGTGAGCACGAGCACGACGATCGCGGCCGCCGCAATCCACACGATCCGGCTCGCGGACGCTCGCCGGTCGGCGGAGGCGCCGGCGACCACGAGGAGGTCGGGGCGTCTCACTGGTTCTGCGCTCCGGTGTTCGGCGTCGCCTTGAGCTGCCGCGCGCACACGCTTCCCGGCGTCCACCGGGGCGCCGGCGGGAGCTTGACGGTCGACAGCTTGTCTGTCGGTACGAAGGCTACGCTCAGACCGTCCTCGTACACCTTGGTCCAGTCAGCGGCGTGATCCATCACGTCGGCGAGCGGCGTGTTGATGTCGTACAGGACGATGTCCGTCCCGAAGCGCCGGATGATCGAGTCCCAGCCCGGCGTAACGGTTTCGGCTGAGGCGTACGTCTCGAGCATCTGGTCGCCCATGAGCGCTGCGTCACCGAAGATGAACACCTTGTCGCCGTGCGAGGACAGTGCGTACGAGAGATAGCCCCCCTCACCGTACTGGTTGAAGATCCGGAGCGGAGCAGGCGCATTCGCGAGCCACTGCGCCGCGCACACCGGGAACTCCTGCGCGTAGGTCAGGGAAAACGGCTGGAGCTGCATCTTCGGCACCAGCCAGGCGACATAGACACCACCGAGTCCCGCCATCAGCAGTGCGCACGCGGTGAGACGGAAGAGCAGGGGCGGCTGGACTCGAGTCCGCGCGGGCGCGACCTTGGACCCGGGTCGCAGCCGGGCGAGTGCGGCCCGCATTCGCGGTGTCGCAAGTGCGAGCTGGTCGATGAAAACCGGTGTCGACGCCGCAACGAACAGCTCGATGTGCCGTGCTGACTGCAACGACAGCGCTGTCGTCACCAGCACGAGCACGACGTCGCGTGCACGGATACGACGGTTGAAGACGATCAGCATCGCGAGGCTGAGCATCATCGCGCCGTAGACGAGCACCTCCCAGTCATGGAAGCTCGGTGAGAACCACTCCTCGATGAGCGACTGCTGCGCGGCCGACGCCTGCGTGCCCGCCGCGTAGAACAGGATGCTCGGGCCATTGAGGTTGATCATGCTCACCGCGGTGCAGGCGATGAGCAGGTACAGCAACGGGAGGAGGCGTGAGCGCGGTGCCGGGTCCGGCATGTGCAGGCGCCCACCGACGAGCTCGGCGAGCAGGATCACCGCCATGAAGCCGAGTCCGATGACGAACTCGCCGTGGAGGTTGCTCCACAACACGAACAGCGGAACGAGCACCCACATGGCTTTTCCACCGCGCACCATGTAGCGTTCGACGAGGAACAGCGTCAACGCCGAGAAGGCGAATGTGATCATCTGCACGCGTGGCCCCCAGATGGGGAAGCCCGCGACCACCGCGATGAGCATTCCGAGGCCGAGCACTCCGCGACCCGGGTTGCGAAGCCGCGCCTTCTGCATGATCGCGAAGAGTCCGAGCCAGGTGACCGCGGAGAGAATCAGGACGATCAGCCCGAGGCCGCCGATGGCGAACTCGACGGCGAAGAGCACCTCATTGAGCCATTCGTGCATCGTCCAGTGGTGGTTCGCGACCGTGTACGTGAACGGGTCGTTGCCGAGCAGCCCGCCATGCTGGAGGATGAGCTGACCGGCGCGAAGATGCCACCAGAAGTCCGGGTCCTGAATCGTCCGAGTGACCGGGAGCGCCATGATGACCAGCACCGCCGCGATGAAGAGTCCGCTCGGCGACGTCCAGGAATCGAGACGCGCGCGGAACGGGGACCGCTCTTCGTGTACCGCCTCAGCCGCCACGCTCGTCATCACGCCGCCCGCCACGTGTTCGTCAGCCCTGCGATGCTCCCGAGATCACGCGGGCTGCTGCTGCAGCGCCCGGTTGTTCGAGCCCAACCGACGTCCAGAGCATCTTGAGCAGATGCGCGAACTCGAACGGCTTGCCCATGTATGTGATCCCGCCGAGATCCATGACAGCTTGAATGTCTTCGTCGAAACAGCGTGCGGTGAGCAGGATGATCGGGCAGGTCGCCGTCTTCGTCTGAGCGCGAAGCTCGCGACAGACCGACAGCCCGCTCAGACGAGGCATCATCACGTCGCAGACGACCGCATCCGGAAGCCACCCCTTGATCACGATCTCGAGGGCCTCCATGCCGTCCTCCGCACAGCGAACGTCGAACCCGTCGCTGGCGAGCCGCAGCTCGAGAAGACGGCGGAGCGAGTCGTCATCTTCTGCGACGAGAATGCGAGGTGGGTCGCCGTGCGTCATATGCCTGTACATTTCCTGGGAGCGGTGGTTCGACTGCGATTGGTTATACGCTGGGCGCCACTTGCGGCTCGGCGTGCAACAGGCCTGTCACAGCCATTTGTGAACTACGGGCAGGGTGCGACTCTGCGGTGACATGATGCCGATGGTGAGCGAAGTCGAAGCGGCCCCCACCATGAATCCATCCGCGCTGTCGGGTGTTCGTTTCCTGGTGACCAAGCGCATCGAGGACCTCGATGCAACGGCGGCGGCGCTCGACGACGAGCTCTCGGCGGTGGCGGCTCGCCTCACGGACCTGCGAACCGCACAGCACGAGGCCGAGGGACGCTGGGGAGCGCTGCTCAGCGTTCTGCCGGCCGGCGACGTCGATGAGATCGACAGCGCCTTCAGGACCCTCGCCAAGATTCGCGCCGACCTTGCCGCCACCGAGGAGCGCCAGGTCGAACTGGGCACCCGTCTGACCGGGATTCGCGCGGAGCAGGAGGTGCTGCGCGCGGTCTACCGCAGCCTCGACGACCTCCTGGCAGCCAACGCCGGACCCACCAACGGCACCGCCCGCCTGCGAGACGCCTCTCGACAGACCTTTCAGATCATCGAGGAAGAGCGGATGCGCATTGCGCGGGACATGCACGACGGGCCGGCGCAATCGATGGCCAACCTGGTGCTCCAGGCGGAGATCATCGAGCGACTGATCGCGCGCGATCCCAAAATGGTCGTGAGCGAGCTCGCCGACTTCAAGAACGGGGTGCGCGCCGTTCTGGACGACACCCGGCGGCTGATCTTCGATCTTCGGCCCATGACCCTGGATGACCTCGGGCTGGTGCCGACGCTTCGAAAGTTCGTGGCCGAGTTCGGAGAGCGCAACAACGTCAATGCCCATCTCCGGGTTGTCGGTGAGGAGATCCGGATGGGCGGCGGTCTCGAACAGACCCTGTTCAGGATCGTCCAGGAAGCCCTCAACAACGCTCGGAAGCACGCCAAGGCGTCCAACGTCGAGGTGGTGATCACCTTCCTGCCCAAGCAGGTCAACGCCGTGATCCGCGATGACGGCGTCGGCATGGACGTGGAGGCTACCGAGGCCAGCGTGGATCGGACCCGCCACTTCGGGCTGCTCACCATGCGCGAGCGCGCCGACGGCGACAAGGGGAAGCTCGAGATCCGGTCGCAGCTCGGCAAGGGAACGGAGGTCCGGGCGACATTCGATCTCTGAGAGCGCCCATCCGGCCCTCCCGAAGCCTCGAAAGGTACGTCCCGTCGACAATGGATGGGATGCGGCATCGCGTACTGGCATGCGACTTCGACGGGACACTCGCCACCAATGGGGTTTGTACCGACGAGACGGTCGAGGCGCTGGAGCGTGTCGCTGCGATCGGTATGCGACTCGTTCTCGTGACCGGCCGCACCTGGGAGGAGTTGATCGATGTCTTCGACCCTCGCGGTCTCTTCGAGCAGATCGTGGTCGAGAACGGCGCCGTGGTCATCGACGCCGCGAGTGGCCACGAGCAACTCCTGGCACCGCGCGTCCCGCCCGCGCTGGTTGCGGAGTTACAGCGCGTGGGCGTGACTCCGCTGATCGTCGGCCGCGTGCTGTGCTCAACCGCGATCAGCCAGGACGCGAAGCTAACGGCGGCGATCGCCAGGCTCGGCGTCGACCGCCAGGTCGTGCACAACCGCGATTCGGCGATGGTGCTGCCTCACGGGATCAGCAAGCGCACCGGGATCGAGGCGGCGCTGCGCGCTCTGGGGGAGACGCCGGGGTCAACCGTCGCCGTCGGCGACGGCGAGAACGACGTCGCGCTCTTCGCGGTCGCGGGGGTATCGGTGGCGGTCGCGAACGCGGTCGATGCCTTGAAGCAGCGCGCCGACGTGGTGCTGAGCGAGCCGAACGGCAAGGGGGTGCAGTCACTTGCGGCGGCGCTGTTGGCCGGCGATCTCGGCGCGCTGACCGCGCTGAGCCCGCTCGCCGGATAGGCGGTTCAGACCGGCAGGATCGGCTTCCGGATCAGCGATGTGTCGCCGCGCAGCCACGCCTCGATGGCGATGTCGTTCTGGCGGCGTCCGATCGCGGCCCGTCGCTCCGGCTGCACGTCGAGCGGCGGCACTGTGATGGTCGACCCCTCGGCCGGCATCACGGCGAGCAGTGCCGCGACCATATCGGGGTCGAACTGGCCGCCTTTTTCCCGTTGCAGCTCTTCGAGGATCCAGTCATACGAGCGCGCAGCCTGATAGGGGCGGCCGGTGCGCATGACGTCGAAGGCGTCGACCACGGAAACGATGCGGGCGCCGAGTGGGATCTGCTCGCCGCGAAGCCCGTCGGGATAGCCGGCGCCGTCGTAATGCTCGTGGTGGTGCCGGACGATGAGCCGGACGTCCTCCCAGGTGTCGATGTCGGCGAGGATCGCGGCCCCGACCTCGGGGTGGGTCTGGACGATCGCACGCTCCTCGGGCGTGAGCGCCTCCGGTTTGCGAAGCAACCCCTCAGGGACGGCCACCTTGCCGATGTCATGCAGGCAGGCGCCGAAGCGGATGACGCTGCGTGCGCCTTCGTTGAGGCCCAGGTGCCGGGCGATCGCATCGGACATGCCGACGAGACGCGTCGAGTGCTCCTGGGTCTCGTAGTCCTTGGACTCGAGCGCGTTGGCGAGCACCATGGTGAACCGCTCGAGCATGGGTGCGAGGAAGCGCAGACGCAGCGCCTCGTCGGCAAGCTCGCGGCGCTCGAGGGCGCGCTCCAGCACGGTGAGCTGGTGCATCGACTTTAATGGCTTGGGAATGAACGCGACCGCGCCTGCCTGCATCGCCTGCATGGCGAGGTCGAGGTCGCGAAACGCCGTGACCACTATGCACGAGATCATCGGGTCCACGCGCTGCGCGTGAGTGATGAGGTCGACGCCGTTGGCGTGCGGCATCGCGTAATCGGTGATCACCGCATCGAAGCACCCTGGGGTGTCGATGGTGCTGATCGCCTCGGCGCCATTGGAGGCGCTGGTCACCTCATGGCCGGCGAACCCGAGCGTCTCCTCGATGAACCTGCGTGTCAGGCCATCATCTTCGGCGACGAGTACTCGAGCCAACTGGTGCTTACCTCTGAGGCGTGCTCGTTCCGAGCCCGCCTGCCGATCGCGACTAGACGTTCATAGTCCCTGATCGCGTCAAATCGGAGGTCCTCGTCACACGTCTGTGCGAGACCGCTACAACTGGGGTCTCGCGTCTGGTGCCGTGCCGAACGGCAGTCGCAGCGTGTGCCTCCAGTGAGCGCGGACGGCGCGTTGAACCTGGAGATCGGTCCACCAGATCGGCACCTCGGCGCTCTGGTCATGATCGACGCGAAGGTGCTTGCAGAGCACGCGGCGCTTGACCGGCATGCCGAAGTCCTTGCGACCGGTCATCACGACCTTGTAGATGAGATAGACGACCACCCAGCAGACGAGCGCGCCGGTCGCGGCGAGGTAAACGTCTCCGGGGATGGATCCAGTCTTTGAGGCCAGAGCTGCGGCTGCGAGGAGAAGGAGCATCGGGCAAAGCCTAGCCCCCGGCTGCGACGCATCAGTTCACGATCCGGTAACAGCCGTGAAGCCGTCACCGGATCGTGAGTGCTGAGTGCGTTGCGCAGTCCCCGTTACGCGACGGGGTCTGGCTGCGGCTCCGGTTCGAGCGTGAGCGCCACCTCGGCGTCAACACCCATGTCCAGTCCGACGTAATCCGGGTCACCGCCACCGGCGGCCGCTGCCTCTTCCTCGTAGAGGCGCAGCGCCTCGTCACGAAGCTTCTGGTAGTAGTCGAGGCCCGTCCCGGCGGGGATGAGCTTGCCGATGATGACGTTTTCCTTGAGGCCGCGCAGCCGGTCGATCTTCCCGGAGATGGCCGCTTCGGTGAGGACGCGGGTGGTCTCCTGGAACGATGCGGCGGACAGCCACGACGCCGTGTTGAGGGCTGCCTTGATGAGGCCGAGCAGCACTGTCTGTGCGATGGCGGGCTCGCCGCCCTCGCTCAGCGCCTTCGAGTTGGCCTCCTCCCACTCGAGCTGCGAGACGATCTCGCCGGGCAGCAGGTCGGTGTCACCGGCATTGTCGATGCGGACCTTCCGCATCATCTGCCGCACGATCACCTCGATGTGCTTGTCGTTGATATCAACGCCCTGGGTCCGGTACACGCGCTGCACCTCGCGGACCAGGTAGTTCTGCACGTCGTCGCGTCCGCGGACCAGGAGCAGCTCCTGCGGGCTGATGGAACCCTCGCTGATCTTGTCGCCGGCGCTGACGTGGTCGCCATCGCGAACCTTGATCTGCGCCGACACCGGGATCGGGTACTCACGCGAGTCGTCGTCGGTGCTGCGCACGAGGATGTGCTTCGCATCGACCTTCACGTTTCCCGCATAACGAGCCCGGATCGAGACCTCGTTGCCGTGCTCGTCGACGCCGCGGATGAGCTCGGTGCCCTCCGCCACCTGGCTGCCATCCTCGACCGCGACAGCGTGCTTCGAGGGGATGGGATACGTGGTATCGAAGATGTCGCGCGAGGTCACCTTGACCTTCTGCGACCGGTTCTCACCGCGAATGACCTCGACGACACCGTCGATTTCGCTGATCAGCGCCTTGCCCTTCGGCACACGGGCCTCGAAGAGCTCTTCGACGCGGGGGAGACCCTGGGTGATGTCGGAGCCGCCGGTCGCGACACCTCCGGTGTGGAACGTCCGCATGGTGAGCTGCGTGCCCGGTTCACCGATCGACTGCGCCGCGATCACGCCGACCGCCTCGCCGATCTCGACCAGCCTGCCGGTTGCGAGGTTGCGTCCGTAGCACATCCTGCAGACACCCTCGCGGGCCTTGCAGGTCATGATGCTGCGAACCTTCACCCTGCCGACGGAGTCCTTCGCGGCCATGATCCGACGAGCGGTCTCATCGTCGATGTCCTCGCCGGCGCGCTTCACCGTCTCGTCGCCGATGGCGATGTCCTGCGCCGCGATCCGTCCCTGGAAGCGGTCGATCGCGCGCTCCTTGAGCTCGTCGTCGGTGAGCTCGATCCAGATGCCCGCGGTGGTCTCGCAATCCTCGATGCGAACGATGACGTCCTGCGCGACATCCACCAGACGGCGGGTGAGGTACCCCGAGTCAGCGGTTCGCAGGGCGGTGTCCGCGAGGCCTTTGCGGGCTCCGTGGGTGGAGATGAAGTACTCGAGGACGGTGAGGCCCTCGGAGAAGTTGGCCTTGATCGGCAGGTCGATGATCCGCCCCGTCGGGTCGGCCATCAGTCCGCGCATACCGGCGAGCTGCCGGATCTGCTGCTTGCTGCCTCG
>JBAQGL010000347.1:0-10723 GCA_049287785.1 Candidatus Dormiibacterota bacterium
CCGAAAGGCACCCGGCTTGCGGGGTGATGGTGCGGCGCTCACAATTCCCCAGGTGTCGCTCTCCAGGTGCAAATCCCCCGGGGTGCAAGTTCCCCACGTTGAGGTAGCCGCGTGTCGTTCGTAAGCCGGGCCTTCAGGGGTCGCCCTCACAAGGAGCCTCGAGATACCCGCCTGCCACCGGGGCAGTACCTCGTCCGCGACTTTCCGGTGCTCTCGGCCGGACCGACACCACGCACACCGCTTGGGGAGTGGACCTTTTCGATCGAGGGCGAGGTGGACGAGGAGAAGCACTGGAGCTGGGAGGATTTGCGCAAGCTGCCCAGCGAGACGCTGACCCGCGACATCCATTGCGTCACCAAGTGGTCGAAGCTCGACACCACCTGGGAGGGGGTTTCGGTCGACACGCTACTGGAAGGCGTGGAGACGGCGGCCGATTACGTGATGGCGTTTTGCGATGGCGGGTACACCACCAACCTGCCGCTCGAGGACCTCACGGGCGGCAAGGCGTGGATCGCTTACGCCTTCGACGGGCAGCCACTCGCGAGCGAGCACGGCGGCCCGGCCCGGCTGCTGGTGCCGCACCTGTACTTCTGGAAAAGCGCCAAATGGGTGCGCGGTCTTCGCCTGATGAACGAGGACGCCCCCGGATTCTGGGAGACGTACGGGTATCACATGTACGGCGATCCTTGGCTGGAACAGCGGTACAGCGGCGACTGATCTGGCGCACCGCCGAGGTCCTCGATGTCGTCGATGAGACCCCACGGGTGCGCAGCCTGGACCTCGCAGTGCCCGGATGGCCGGGCCATCGCGCCGGCCAGCACGTCGACGTCCGGCTGACCGCGGACGACGGGTACCAGGCGCAACGCAGCTACTCGATCGCGTCGGCGCCGTCCGCGGACGAACGGCTGACCCTCACCGTCGAGCGCCTCGACGACGGCGAGGTATCCCCATACCTGGCCGGCGAGCTCCGAGCCGGCGACAAGCTCGAGCTGCGGGGCCCGATTGGCGGCTACTTCGTATGGGATCCCGCGGCCGGCGGTCCGCTGCTCCTTGTGGCCGGCGGTTCGGGCATCTGCCCGCTGATGGCGATGCTCCGGCTCCGGCGGGCTGCCGGGAGCACGGTGCCGGCGCGGCTCCTGTACTCCTCACGTTCGCTCGACGACGTCATCTACCGCGGGGAGCTCGACCGGCTCGTCTCGAGCGGGACCGGCCTGGAGTTGGTCCTCACGCTGACACGCGAGCAGCCCCAGACGTGGACGGGCTTTCGCCGTCGCATCGACCCCGAGATGCTCAACGCCGTCGCCTGGCCGCCGGCTGCGCAGCCGTTGATCTTCGTCTGCGGTCCGACGCCACTCGTCGAGACCGCCGCGAACGCGCTCGTGAACCTCGGCCACGAGCCTGCCCGCATCAAGACCGAGCGATTTGGTCCAACCGGAGGATGACATCACGATGCATGAGCAGGAGCTGCGACTCGACGGCAACGCGGCGGCCGGAATGCTGCAGGACGTCTTCGTTCAGGAGGTCACGAATGCTCGCGGGGCATGCGCACGATGCGGCGCGGTTGGCGAGATGGGCGCGCAGCACCTCTACATGACCCCCATGTCGCCGGGCGCGGTCCTTCGTTGCGCGTCGTGCGGCGGCATGCTGATGGTGATCGTGCATGCCGCGGGACGGGTCCGTCTTGGGTTGCAGGGACTCGTGTGGCTCGAGTTGCAGGACGCAGCGGCCGCGGGCGCGGGCTAGTCGGGCACTTCCGCGGCGATGAGGTGCGATGTCGTCGGCTCCGGATCCGACAGGGAGCGCGCGTAGTCCAGGTACGCCGTGTCGGTGCCGGTCAATCGATCCGTGTGCTGGCGCAGGTGCTCGTCCCACGAGGCGACCACGAAAAGCTCGACGAACTCGTGGGGCGTCTCACCATCGCGGAAGAGGCCCCACTGCGTCGCGCCGGTGCGAAGCCGTGAGAGCCGGACGCGAACCATCGCCTCCAGGAATGCAGCTTCGCGATCCGGCGAGATCGTGTAGGTGACCCTGACCACGATCGGTCCCTCGTCGGGCTCGGCGGGGACCGCGAGCTGCGGCTCGGATCTCGCGACGGTTCGCCGGTCCATCCCCTTCGTATCGATGAGCGGCCAGATCCTCGTCGTCGCGGCCCCAACGATCATCAATGCCGCCGCAATCAGGAACGCGGGCAGCACCCCCTTTGGTGCGGCGATCACGCCCCAGAGCACAGCGCCGATCGCCTGACTGCCGAACAGCACCGTCAGGTACACCGAGAGACCCCGCGCGCGGACCCATTCGGGAAGGAAGAGTTGTACCGATGCGTTCATGGTCGAGAGCACGGCCATCCATGCAAACCCCGCAGGCAGCAACGCGAGGACCGCCACGACGATGTTGGGAACGAGCACGACCACCACCATCACGACCGCATACACAAGGCTCGAGGCCACCAGCAGCCGGTTCGGCGTCAGCCTCCTCCGCAGCTGGCCCAGGAGAAACGACCCCGCGACCGCGCCGACCCCGAGCGCGCCGAGGAGCAGGCCGTAGCCGCTGGCGTTCATGTGCAGGCGCTGCGTCGCGACCAGGGGCAGCAGTGCCCACAGCGCGCTGCCGGGCACGAGAAACAGCGCGGTGCGAAGCAGCATGCGCCGGATGACCGGCGCATAGCGCACGTAGCGACCGCCCGCTCGAAGCGCCGAGACGAAGCGTTCGGGGAGCTGGCTCGATGTCTGAGCGTTCGGATGCCAGGCTGCGACGACGATTGCGTAGGTCAGGAATGCCGCCGCGTTGATCGCGAAGACCGCGCCGACGCCGATCCGCGCGATCAGCACGCCCGCGATGGCGGGTCCGATGGCACGAGCGACGTTGACACTGATCGAGCCCAGCGTTGACGCCGCGCTGATCTGGTTGCGCGGAACCAGAGTGGGGATCAGCGACTGATACGCGGGCAGGGAGATGACCGAGCCGGAGCCGAGCACAAACGTGAAGGTCAGCAGCAGGGCCGGTGGCATCTGACCCGCAAACGTCAACAGGGTGAGGGCGACGGCGGTCACCGCCATGAAGGTCTGGACCGCCATGAGCAGCCGGCGCCGGTCGAACATGTCCGCGAGCACGCCGCCGACCACGCCGAAGATGACGTCGGGGAGCATGTCGGCGGTCTGCACCAGCGCGACCAGGACTGAGGCGTGGGGTTGGTCGACCAGCAGCCACTGCGCCCCCACCGTCTGCATCCACAGACCGATGTTGCTGACGAGGACCGCGAGCCATATCGCCCGGAACACCCCGATACGCAGCGGCGACCAGGTCGAGGCGTGCGCCGCGGGGTCGGACGTCGTGGGAACGTCGCTCACGGAGCCGTCACAGTAGCCCTCGGCGCGGGGGGCGACAACCGCCTGGCGCCGAGGCCGGGTGCCGCAGCTTCATCATTGTCTGATGGGCGATGCTGCCGGGGAGTGGCTGGCTCTGCCGTATGAGGAGTGGCGAGACACTCGGGACACCCTGCACATGTACGCGCAGGTGATCGGCAAGCTTCGCCTTGCCCTCAGCCCCTTCGAGCCGGGCTGGGCGAACGTCCCCCTGTACGTCACCGCACGCGGACTGACCACATCACCCGTGCCGGTCGGGCTGCGGACCTTCGACGCCGAGCTGGATCTTCATGAGCACGTCCTCGTGCTCCGCACCAGCGACGGCCGGACCGAACGGCGTCCCCTCGGCGGGCCGGTGGCAGAGTTCTACCGCGACGTCATGGATGCGCTGCACCGGCTGGGGATCGATGTCAGCATCTCGGTCAACCCGTCAGAGGTGCCGGATCCGATTCCCTTTCCCGAGGATCGCACGCATACGACCTACGACGCCGAGCACGCCAAACGGTTTCATCGCGTGCTCTCGATGATCGACGTGGTGATGAAAGAGCATCGAGCGAGGTTCCGTGGCAGGACGACGCCGGTGCAGTTCTTCTGGGGGACGTTCGACCTCGCGCTGACTCGATACTCGGGCCGGCTCGTCGAGCCACTTCCCGGTGCCATCAGACACTTCGGCTCCGACGCGGAGCTGATCTGTGCCGGCTGGTGGCCGGGTGATCACCGCCTTGCGTCACCCGCGTTCTTCAGCTACGCGTACCCGGCGCCTGAAGGGATTGACCAGGTCCGACCCCAACCCGCTGCTGCCGGCTGGAACCCCGCTGCGGGCGAGTTCCTTTTGCCGTACGACGCAGCGGTCTCGTCGCCGGATCCGCGTCGCGCCATCCGCGAGTTCCTCGAGACGACCTATGAGGGTGCGGCGAAACGCATGGGGTGGAGCAGTGAGTTGACAGCGTTCGCCGAACCAGCGTCTGTTTCCAACGATGCCGATCCAAGGAGAACCACATGACCGACGTCTGCGGGCACCTCGACCAGATCAACGATGTCACCCCGTCGGGAGCCGGCTGCGTCGACTGCCTGGCCGCCGGACGCCACGACTGGGTGCACCTCCGTGTCTGCCAGGAGTGTGGACACGTCGGCTGCTGCGACAACTCACCGGGAAAGCACGCGACCGCCCACTTCAAGACGGTCGGCCATCCGATCATCCGCTCGTACGAACCCGGTGAGGATTGGTACTACTGCTACCTCGACGACCTGCTGTTCGAGCTCGAGGACGCGCCGCCGGCCCCGTCGCACCCGTAGGGAAGGTTCGAAGCGTCGCTGACGGCGTCAGTGCGATTCTGCGCTCACCGCGCGATACGTGGCGCCGAGCGTGGTGGCGAGCGTGCGGTGCGCGGGTGCTGCGCCGACCAGCAGCGACTGCGACGGATCGATACCACGGGCACGCGCGAATGCCAGAGGGAGCCCGGGCAACGGTGGACGGCACCAACACACCGGTGCTCCACCTGCGTGGGGGCAGAGCGCGCCGGTCACCGTGCCGCTCACGTTCGCCGCAACTCGCGCAACGTCCTCGTCCAGCACGTCAGCGGCCGCGTCCGGTCTCCAGTCGAAGACGAGGTGAGGAGCGTCGACAGCGCCGGATGCAAGTGCGCGTTTCCAGCCCGGATGCGTTAGCGCCGCAGCGGCCACGAACACGGCTTCCGGCGTTGCGCTCGCCCTCGCCGGTGCTCGAGGCGAGCGTTCAAAGAGCACGCGCTCGACAGAGATGAAGCCCTCGTCGCGAGACGGCGGCTCGAGCTCGCGGAAGGCGCGCATCTGCCTTGTGGGACTGAGGAGTCCGGGCTCGACACGTGCGTGCTCCTGGAGCTGCTCGGGGCCGGGTAGGGAGCCGGACCGGTCGAGGAAGCGCTCGACGAGATTCACCTGAGCCTGGGCGAGGGGCGTGTCGATCCAGATGCACCGAACGCCGATACCGTGCCGGGCGGCGCTCCCGACCACGTGGCTCCGGAGCGCACGGGTGAGGTACGTGTTGTCGAGGACGATTCGACGTGCGCCCGACGCCAGCGATTGTTCGAGCACGTCACTGAGCTGGCGAAGCGAACCACCGCGCTCGTCACGGTTCAGGCGCAGGTAGCCCTGGGCGACGAAGTCCTCGGCACGGCGACTCTTGCCGGCGCCGGGGACGCCCATGATCAGGACGACCTCACCGTCGTCGACAGCGCGTGATGTCGGTCGCGCCGGTGCGTGATGCCATCCCAGCGCACTGGTGAGCAGTGCCCGGTCGCCTGGTTCGAGTCGAACCTGCGCCGCCTGAGCAGCGGAAACCGCGGTTTCCGGCCGCCGTGCGCCGGGAATCGGCACCACGACGCTCGAGAGCTCGAGAAGCCACGCGAGCGCCACTTGTTCGGGAGAAGCGTCGCGAGCGCGTGCGATCTCCACCAGCTCGGGACGGCGCGCAACGGCGCGAACGCGGCGCGGTCCGCCGAGCGGCGAGTGCGCGATCACCGCGATGCCGCGCTCCGCACAAAACTCGATCAGCCCTCCTCGCACCGCGCGGTCGTCGACCACGCTGAGCGCAACCTCGATGGCGGTGACCTCGACCATGTCGAGTGCTTCCTGCAGCTGATGGTGATTCACGTTCGACAGTCCCGCGTGCGCGATGAGCCCTTCGTCCAGCAGACGCGCGAGGGCTCGTACCGACGTCGGCCATGGCGTCCGCGGGTCAGGCGCGTGGAGCAAATAGAGGTCGATGGGCAGGCCGTCCAGGGCCGCGAGGCTGCCCTCGCAGTCGGCTCGGATCGCCTTGGCGCGACCGTCGGGGATCCACGCGTTTGCGACCCGGGTCATGCCTCCTTTGGTCACGATCCTCGCGCGCCGGTCGGCATCGCAGGCGCGCAGGGCGCGGGACAGAAGTCGCTCGTTCTGACCGTACGCCGCACCGTCGCCATACGCGTGCGCGGTGTCGAAAATGGTGATTCCGGCATTGGCGGCAGCCGCGATGGTCTCGGACGCTGCGTCGTCGCCACCTGACGCCGGCAGGCGCATGCAGCCGAGGCCGATACGGAGTTCCAGGGTCTCGAGCCAGCGGTGACGGTTCAGGCTGCAGAGCGTACGGCACCAGCGGTGCTGAGACGTCAGGCTTTTGGTCCCAGCAGCAGCCCCTTGGCTCTGTTAGGGTGCATTGCACCCGTGCAGCCGCATGAGGGCAGAAGGGAGAAGCCGTGACGCATCGTCATCAGATTCGGTCACTGACAGCGCTTCTGGGCTCCGTGGCGATCGCGGTCATGGCGAGCGCCCTTCCGGCCGCGGCGCATGGGGCCGCGACTGCGACGCCGGTGGGCGTCCAGTCCGCTCACCTGGTGACCCTCGTCACCGGTCAGCGCGTGCTCGAAACGGTGAACGCCAATGGCGCCACCATCGTCAGCGCGACTCCGTCCGTGGCGTCGCCACTGTTGTCGTTTGAAGTCAATTCAGCGTGGTATGCCGTCCCCGCTGTGGTTGTGCACAGCATCGGCGCACAACTCGATCCGGCGCTGTTCGACCTCTCCGCATTGGGCAAGGCCGAAGCCGCGACTCCTGGTCAGGTTCCCGTGCAAGTGCAATGGCAGGGCGTCTCCGCGCCCGCGATGCCCTGGCTGCTGCATCCGACCACGATCACCGCAGGTGTGACCGACGGCGTGGTCACCTCAGCATCCGGTCCGGCGTTGCAGGATTCCGTTGCCGCCGGAACGCTCACGACGATCAGCCGGATCAGCCTGGTCGGTGCCGTTGTCGCGCCATCCAGGCCGTCTGCGGGCTTCAGGCTGCACACGCTGACGGTCAACGGCATCGACTTCAAAGGTGCGCCGGATACCGGTGACGTCGCGTTTCTGCTCAATGCGGACGATGCGCTTCGGAATGCCGGAGTGAGCTTTGAGCAGTGGTATCACGGGGTGTTCAAGGTCAGCGTTCCCGACGGCCACTACGCGCTGCTGGGCGACTTCGTGCACTTTTCCACAACGGGCGTTGTGGCAGGCGGAGGCCCGCCCGCCGGTGGTCAGGAGCACATGGCGATCGTGAACTTCACCGTGCACGGCAACACCTCGGTGACCGTTGACGCCCGCTCGGCGACGGCCCGCATCGCAGTTGTCACGCCCCTTCCAACGGACGTCGGGTCGGCCAGCGCCACCTGGCAGCGCGACAGCAGGGTGAACGGCGGTACAGCGTTCGGAACCGTTTGGTCAATCGGTGGCGGCGCACCCGCCTTCAGCGTTTCCGTCAGTCCGGGACCTGCGCCTGCTGTGGGAACGCAGGGGTGGGTGACCTCCTTTCACCTTGATTCGCCTTCCACAAGTTCCAGGCCGTACTCGTATGACCTGACCTACGGTGGTGAGGGCGCCATCTCGAGCGTGCAACGCCATCACGTCCGGACATCGCAGCTCGCGAGCGTCGCAACGCGCTATTTCAGCGACGTCGCGGGCAACCCGGAGATGGAGATTCGCCCGTCCTTCTTCCCGTGGCAGTTCTTCTCCACTGGAATCCTGGACAATTTCAGCGCCCCACTGGATCGAACCGAATACGTTCTCGCAGCGCCCGATCTCCTCTGGATGCAAAACGTCATCGCTGATGCGAACACGTTCGCCGGGCAGGCGCAGGATTCACCTCAGGTCTTCGCACCGGGTGAGCGCAGCACTGCGGACTGGAATCGCGGGCCCATCGGCCCGGGAGTCCCGGTCGACACCGGGGCCGTTGCCAGTTTCCCGTTGATCCAGGGCTGCCCGGCCTGCGTTGAAGCAGGGTTGCTCGAGCTGTCGGTGTTTCCCTTCGGAGACAATCCGCCGGGTCATTTCGGTTTCCCCAACTTCCCGACGCCGGGTCTGACCGAAACTGACGCGTACACGATCCTGCAGGACGGCACCACGATCGCCACGGGACAGGATCCGATCGGCGTCGCGGTGCCGATCGCGTCCGGCCCTGCCCACTACCAGCTGCACTACAGCGTCGCCATGACCGCACCGTGGCGAACGCTGTCCACAGATGAGACGACGACATGGAGCTTCTCCACCCCAGCGTCCACGAGCACGCAACCCCCGGCGGGATGGGTGTGCTTCAGTGGCGCAAGTGTGGGTTGCGGCGTCGTGGCGCTGATGCTCCCGAACTACCAGCTTCCCGAGGACGAGACCGGACACGTCGCGTCGGGACCGGTGACCTTCCAGCTGGGGATATCGCACATCCTCGGCGTCTCCATCGCCGCGACGGCGGCCCAGGTCTCGGTGTCGTTCGACGGCGGCACGACCTGGGTTCCCGCACACGTGAGTGCGAGCGGCGCCAACAGGTTCGCGATCAGCTACACGGATCCAACGACCGCCGGCACAGCCGCGATCCGCATCCATGTCACCGATGCCAAGGGCGGCGTCCTCGACCAGACGATCCTCAACGCGTACGCATTTCCGTGAGGCCCGTTGCCACATGAAAGGAACACCACAGTGAAGAGTCAGTGGATCGCGATCGGGTCGCTGCTGGTGGCTTCGGTCGCGGGGGCTACGACCAGTCAAGCCGCTGATGCCGGCGTGAGCTTGACTCACGTGTGCGCAACTGCCACGCCCGGCGTGGCGCATTGTCTGGCCGATGTCGTGACCGGTCCTCCGATTGCGCGTTCAACGGGGGCGATCATCGGATACAACGCGTCCCAACTCGAAGCGGCCTACAAGCTGCCGATCACCCGTGGAGCGGGTCAGACGATTGCCATCGTGGATGCCTTCGACGATCCCACCGCCGAGTCGGACCTCGCGACCTACCGCAGCACGAACGGGCTCGCGCCGTGCACGACATCGAATGGCTGCTTCCGCAAGCTGAATGAGAGCGGCGCGGCGGGGCCGTATCCGATTGCCGATCCCGGTTGGGGGATCGAGATCTCGCTGGACCTTGACATGGCGTCGGCCGCCTGCCCTCACTGTCACATCGTGCTCGTCGAGGGCTCGTCTAACTCCATTCTGGATCTCGGAATCTCAGAAGACACTGCCGCAGGCCTCGGGGTGGCGGCAATCTCCAACAGCTACGGCCTGGCGGAGTTCAACGGGATGCAGCCGTACGAGAAGTACTACCGCCATCCAGGGACTACGATCGTCGTCGCCAGCGGTGACTTCGGGTTCGGGCCGGCAAACTTTCCGGCGGTGATGTCGAACGTCATCGCTGTCGGTGGTACATCGCTCCAACCCGCGACCAACGCGCGAGGGTATGTGGAATTTGCGTGGAGCGGGGCGTCCAGCGGTTGCTCTGCCTATGTCAACAAGCCATCGTGGCAGCACGACACACGCTGCTCGATGCGTATGGTCGCCGACGTGTCGGCCGACGCCGACCCCTATCCTGGCCTGGCCGTGTATGACACGAGCTTTCCGCCCGGATTCGATGGACTCAACCCCGGGTGGATCGCCGTTGGCGGGACGAGCGCGTCGTCGCCGTTTGTTGCGGGTGTCGTTGGCCTGGCCGGCAACGGGAAGACTTTGGCGTCGTCATTCCCCTATCACCACGTCAGTGGTTTCTTCGACGTTGTCGGTGGCTCCAACGGCTTCTGCGGCAGCCTTCACGACTACCTCTGCAACGCCGTCAAGGGCTACGACGGACCGACCGGTATCGGAACGCCGAACGGGGCGGGAGGTCTTTAGCCGACGCGCCGGTAGCTGCGCACCGCCAGCGGGACAAACACGAGCAGCGTGCCCGCCAGCCACGCGAGGCTCTCCCAGAGTGCCGGGTTCAGCGGAAAATTCGGCCCGCCGAGCGCCATCGAGCGCATGGCGTTGATGACCAGGGTCACCGGCTGGTTGTTCGCGAAGCCCTGCAGCCAGGTGGGCATCGTCGAGACCTGGACGAAGGCAGAGCTGACGAAGGTCAGCGGGAAGATCCAGATCAGTCCGAAGGCCTGCACCGATTCCTCGTCCTTGATCGCCAGCCCGACGAACGCCGAGACAGCGCACACGGCGATCCCGAACGCCTCGGCGAGGAGCACCATGCCGATCGCGCCGACGACCCCATTCTGAAAGCGGAAGCCGACGGCGTAGCCGACGCCGACGATCACCAGGATCACGATCAGCATCCGGATGGAGTCGGCGATCAACCTGCCGGCAAGCACCGCGGAGCGGGCCATGGGCATGGCACGGAAGCGATCGATGACACCCTTGGTTGCTTCCTGGGCGAGTGCGATCGCGGTCGCGAAGGTTGCGAACGCCGCAGTCTGGGCGATGATGCCGGGCATCAGATAGCTGACGTACCCTCCGGCACTGGCCGTGTGGATGGCGCCGCCGAACACGTACCGGAACAGCAGCACGAAGATGATCGGCTGCACCACGGTGAACACGATGTACGCCGGGACGCGCAGCCACACCAGGAGG
>JBAQGL010000348.1:0-8192 GCA_049287785.1 Candidatus Dormiibacterota bacterium
GACAGCAGGGAACGCAGCCGTTCCGGCGAGGCCACAGCCGACCGCTGCGTCTCGGAATACACCGCGACCAGGCCGCCCCGGCTGAAGAGCGCGATGCCCCGGACAGGGGCGTCGATCACGAGCACCCGGTCGAGCCCGTCGGCGCGGAACGCGGCCAGCATGGAGGCGGGGTCGAGCCACGACAGCTCGACGCCGCTCACGGCCACCGGGAGACGCCACAGCATGGTCAGTGCCTCAGCCACACGTGGATCGTCGAGCGCATAGCCCGCAAGCGAGCCCTTGGTCGCTCCGAGCAGAGCCATACCCGCGGTCTCGCCGCGCGCGTGGTCATCGGAGTCGATCCAGACCGCATCGATGAGGTCGCCGCCGCTCACCACCGCCGCAGCGCGCAGCTTCGCCCCGGTGAGGATCAGGATCGAGGGCGGCAGCTCGGACAGGCGCTCGGAAAGATGAACCTCGTCCGGCGAGGCCTCGACCCACAGCGGGCGTCCACCCGGAAGCAACGGGAAGTCCACGATGCCGAACGGGAGGTCGGGCGAGTCGTCGACGGCGCTCCACCATTCGGGGCTCTCGTCGGTGACCGGGTCATCGGCATACGAGCCGGCAAGGCGTACGAACGGCCCGGCGAGCTCGTCGATCGTGATCGAAAGCGTCTCGTGCGGCGACATGGCGCGCCGCCAATCGGAGACGGTGAAGACCCGCGGCAGCGCCGCGAGCAGCGCGTCGATCGCTGCTTCCCCTTCGATCTGTTCTTGACCGCTTTCGAAGACGGCGTGGCTCGGCCGTCCGAAGACCAGGTAGAGCGTCGCCTTGGCGCCGTCCCAGGAAATGTCGAACGCGCCGCTCAGATAATCGTCTTTGGCGCCGGCAAGCTGTCGCAGTAACTTGACATGGGGCGCCGCGGTGGCCATGTGCGGATATTCTACGGACGTGCCTGCAGAAGTAATCACGATTGCGTCGCTAAAAGGTGGTGTCGGAAAGACAACCAGCAGCTATGCGCTGTGCGCTGCCGCTGCGGCGGGTGGTCTCAAGGTCATCGCAATCGACCTTGATCCGACCGGCGGGTTGAGCAATGCGCTGGAGCGGGCCAAACGCAGCGTTACCGTCATCGACGTCCTTCATGGCCGCGTCACCCTGCGCGAGGCCCTGATCGATCACCCATTGGGAATCCGAACTGTGGTGTCGCATCGGAGCCTCAACGACGAGTCGCCCTCGAAGGAGCAACTCGATGAGATGCTCGCGGATGTTCGTGACGACTGCGACATCATCCTGCTGGACACGCATCCCCACGAACCGAG
This sequence comes from Candidatus Dormiibacterota bacterium, assembly GCA_049287785.1. GTDB lineage: Bacteria > Chloroflexota > Dormibacteria > Aeolococcales > Aeolococcaceae > Palsa-851. Next base: position 1,299 of record JBAQGL010000348.1, read on the forward strand.
CCTCGTTGGACCGATGGGAGCGGCGGACCGCATCGTCATCCCGACCGCGCTCGACATCCTCTCGCTGCGAGCGGCCGCCCTGACCGTCGGGCTCGCGCAGCAACTCGATGTCCTCGACCGAATCCGGGGCATTGTCGTCACAAACGCGAAACGGCCGCTCTCGCGGATCACCGACTCGCTTCTCAACGGCCTCACGCTCAGCGGGCTCGCGTTCGAAACCGTGCTCTGGTACTCCCCGGGCTGGGTCGTGGCCACATCGGGTCGTGGCGAGCTTCCCGACGCGGAATTGCTCTCCGAAAGCAAGATGCTCCTGCGCGAGGTTGCGACACGCCCTTCGCCGACCGAGGCGCTGCGTCAGTTCGTCGGGATGGCGCAGGGGAGACGGCCGAAGCCCGCCGGCGCGGTCAGTCCCTGATTCGCTGCCACCAGGTCTTGCGGCGCGCCTTCGGTGAGGTCACCTTCGGCGGGCTGGGAACGCCATGGGCCGCTCCGGCCCTCTCTGCAGTCTGCCTCGGTGCAGGCGCGGATGTGGGCGGGATGGGCTCCCAAAGGGGTGCGGGGGGTCGTGGTGTACTCGAGCCGGCTCGCGGCCGAGATCGTTCCTCCGCAAGCGCCCGCTCGGCGGCTGCACGGGCGGCGTCGGCCGCGGCTCGAGCCGATTCGGCGGCTATTCGCGCCTCCTCGGAGAGATCAATCCGCCGCAGCAGGGTCGTCCGCTCGTCCTCGAGGCTCGTGACGCGCTGGGTCAGGGTGGAGATCTCCTCGAGATAGTCCGGGTCGGCGGTCACCATCGGCATCGTCAGGCCCTCTTCCTCAGGATCCTGGATCCCCGATTTCAAGCTGGCGGCCTGCCGATCAACGAGAGCGTCGAGGAACGCCCACTGCTGACGGAGTTCTTCCTCGGAGTGACGCGGGACAGAGCTCACCGCACCAGGGCGACCAGGCTCACCCCGTCGAGGGCGGCGAGCGCGGCGGTCAGCGCCTCGGGCGACATCTGCGGGAGCACCTCCGCGTGTGGGAGGTCGAACGCGATGTCGGCGCCAAAACGGCGCGGACGCGAGAGCGGATCGGGGCGAAGCACGAATGCCGGCGCGTTCCCCTGGGCCACCGCCTGGGCGGGGACGAGTGACGGCTGGTCCGCAAGGACGCGGGTTTCCTCGGCCGTGAACCCGGCGGCCAGCAGGCGTTCGCTCAAGGCGGTGCGATCGCCGGTGTGCTGCCGGCGCTCGACAGTGGTCCAGGCCGCGACGAGCAGCGCCTCGCGCTCGGACAGCTCGCGGACGATCGCGGGGACGTGAGTCTGACCCAGGTCTCGCGCGGCCCGCAGGCGGCGGGATCCGCAGACCACCTCGAACCTGTCGGTTCCGCGGCGGCGGAGGAGCAGGGGTTCGATGATTCCGCGTGACGCGATGCTTGCCCGGAGTGCCGCGAGCGTCGCGGGCTCGACGTCGCTGCCGGGCCACCAGGGCCGGTCGTGCACGGCTTCGATCGCGATGCGCTCCACCCGCGACTCGGACGTGGGCGCGAGCCAGCGAGCCATGGGGCCGGAGAGTGGCGGTCCATTCACCGGTGGCGCGGCGCGCTCCCCAACCTCAGACACTTACGGCCACCTCATCCCCCGCGACCTCGCCGGCGAGCTCGCGGTAAGCGGCCGCCGCTTTGGATGACGACGCATAGGCGGTGATCGGGATGCCCGCGAGCGAAGTCTCCTGCAGCTTGACGGTCGGGGTGATCACGGTGGCGAACACGCGGATGTTGGCAAGCTCGCAGAGCCCGTCGAGGAGCTGACGGCTGAATCGCGTGCGCAGGTTCACAAAGGTGGGGACGATCCCGAGGATGGCGAGGTCGGGATTGAGGCGTCCGCGCACCAGGTGCACGGTGCGCAGCACCTCCTTGAGCCCGCGAATCGCAAAGCCGGACATCTGCACCGGGATGAGCACGTCGCCGGCGGCGGCGAGTGCGCTGATGGTCTGGAAGCCGAAGCTCGGGGGGGTGTCGAAGAGCACGTAGTCAAAGCCGGCGCGCGCCCCGTCTCGGCGCAGGGCATCACGAAGGGCCAGCTCCTTGTCGATGGAGGAGGCGAGCTCGCCCTCCACGGCTGACAGGTCCGGCGATGCCGGCAGGACCCAGAGGTTCGGCCAGCTGGTCTCGGTGATCGCCTCCGACGCCTCGACGTGTCCGCCGATCACCGCTGCGATGCCCGGGCGCTCGTCGTACGGGTCGAGACCGACGCCGCTGGTGAGGTTCGACTGCGGATCGCAATCCACGAGGAGCACGCGCTTACCTCGCTCGGCGAGCGCGGCGCCGAGGTTGATGACGGTCGTGGTCTTGCCCACACCGCCCTTGCCGGAAACGCATGCAATGGATACGGTCACCTGAAACCTGGACGATAGTTTGCACCGCCGCTCGATGCCCATCGCGATTCGACGCTGTCAGAGGATCCGAAGGGGCGATGGAAGTCTGTGACCCGCGCGTCACGCGGGGTCCGAGTGGATCGCGCAAAACGCGTCAATACTTGCAAACGATGATGAATGCACAGAGTGCAGGGCATCACGGAGAGGTGGAACGTTTCCAGTTGCGGCGGGGGGAGATGTATCGAATCTCGTACACCGTGAGAACCCCGCAGCAGCGGCGAGTCACCCGGAGCCTCGCGGTGTACGCAGGCTCTTCGAAACGACGGCTGTGGGATGGCCGTGAGGCAGTCTGCTACGAGTTCCAGCGACCCCATGGAAGACCGCTGTCGCTGCTGCGTGCGCAGATCGTTGAGGCGCGCCCGGCCACGCTGAACGATCGAGGTCAACTCGTACTTGTCGAGGAGCCGGGTCCGCGCCGGACGCTGCCGCGCAGCACCGCCACCCGATCGGCATGGTCCTCACAGCCCTGGTCAGCTGGCTAGGCCGGTCTCGTCACTCCCGGTCACGCTGCGCGAAAGCCGCTCGTTGAGGCCACGGCGCTCGAACCGATAGCCGATCCCGGGCACGGCGTGGATGTACGTCGGTCGCGGACCGGTGGGCTCGATCTTTCGACGAAGGCGGTAGACGTGGGCATCGACGCTGCGGAGGTCGAGGTCCGCGCCCTGCCCCCAGACCTTCTGGATCATCTCGGAGCGCGAGATCACGCGTCCCGGTGACGCTGAGAGCAGCGCAAGGAGGTCGAACTCGGTCGGCGTCAGGTTCACGGACTCGCCGTCGCGAAGCACCTCGTGCCTTCCGATGTCGACGATGAGGCCGGGGAACTTGAGACGCCCGGGACGCACCTGCGATTGCGTGGTGCGCTGCCGGCGGAGCTTGGCGTTGACCCTCGCCGCGAGCTCGCGTATCTCGAAGGGTTTGGCGATGTAGTCATCGGCGCCGATCTCCAGGGCCACGACCACGTCCACGGTGTCAGTGCTCGCCGACAGGATGATGATCGGAACCTCGACACCGGCCCCCCGGAGACGCCGGCAGACGTCGAGGCCGGGCATGCCCGGTAGGCTCAGGTCGAGGAGGATGAGATCGACGTCGCTCTGCTCGGCCAGGCGCAGGCCTTCGGTGCCGTCCTCGGCGAACTGCAGGCCGAATCCGTGCTGCTGGGCGACGGTTGCAAGGATGTCCCGCATCGCCGGGTCGTCATCGATCACGAGGACCGTCGCCTCTGCAGGCGCTCGGACGACACCGTGACCCAGGGGCGCGAGGATCGATTCCGTGAAGGTTGTCATCCGTTCCTCAAGTTGGGTCGACCGCACCAAACGTGCCCATTGGCGCAACGTAGCACCGGCACCGCGTCCGGTTTGCGGCGGTTACGAACGCGTTGCCCGTCTTCACGGGTCTGCAACCGCGTGCCGGTGCCGTGACGCATCAGACGTGCACCGGGAGCGCGACCACGAAGGTGTTGCCGCGTGCGCGCGAGTTGTCGATCCAGATTCTCCCGCCCATTCGTTCGACGAGCTGGCGCGCCAGGTACAGGCCGACACCGAAGCCGCCGCGCTGGCGGAGTAGCGGCGACTCCACCTGATAGAAGGAGGCGAAGACGCGATCCACATCGCTGTCCGGGATGCGCCGGCCGTTGTCCCTGACCTCGACGTGCACCTTGTTCACCGCTCGATAGGTGGTGACGCGCACCGGCTCGGAGTCGGGAGAGAACTTCAGCGCGTTGTCGATCAGGCAGGCGACCACCAGCGCAAGGCGCTCGTGGTCAGCGAGGACACGCTGTGCGTCCGGCGCGACGGTGATCGCGAAGCGATCGTGATCGGCGGACTCGACGAAGCGTGCGATCACCTCGCGGAAGACGTTCTCCAGGTCGACCGCCGCTGTCTTCAGACGGATCTCACCGGACTCGAGCTGCGCGATGCACAGCAGGTTGTCGGTGAGGCGGGCGAGGTGCTCGGCTTCGAGGCGCAACTCGTGCAGGCCCTCGTCGCGCGCGTCCTGGGGGAGGCGATCGCCGGCGTCGTGCATGAGGGTGAGCCACGCCTTGATCTTGGTCAAAGGTGTCCGCAACTCGTGCGAGGCCAGCATCATGAATTCGCTCTTGATGCGGTCGACCTCACGCAGCTCGGCGAAGGCCGCGTGCTCGAGCTCGATGGACCTGCGCACCTGAGCGTCGCGTTCACCGACCAGCTCGCGGGCGAGGAGGTTGCTGCTCAGCGCGACCACAAAGAGGAGGAAGAGGCGCGATACCAGCGCATCGATGAGCACGGTGTCGAGGTGGTGATTCGCGACGTTGAACCCGACCACGAAGTACGCGACACCGGCCACGAACGCGCAGGCCATGCTGCCGATGAGGCCGAAACGCAGGCTGCTGGCGATGACCACGATGAAGAAGGTGACGGCGAGGTCGGAGTTGTATCCACCGGTCAGATAGACGAGACCGCTGGCGACCGCGAGGTCGAGCACGATGGTCGCCACCTGGAGGCGGCGGCCGGGGATACGGTGGGCGAGCAGCATCACCGTCGCCGCGAGGTTGAAGACGCCCCAGGAGCCAAGCACCAGGTTGACCGCCGCGGTGGACTGGCCCGTGGCCAGGCCGGGGAAGTTGTTGGCGACTGCTGCAAAGATCAGCACCATCCAGCGGCTCAGCTCGATGGTTCGCTCGACGCCGGCTCGGCGGTCACGAACGGGCATCGACGTGGACTCGCTGCGCGGCCTGCGAGTCGGCAGACGGCCTGCCGGGCGGTCGGCCGTGCTGGTCATCGGACGCGCAGGAGCAGTCTGCGTAAGCTCTCGGCTCACAGCTTCAGCCATGACGGCCAAGCACGGGCGTACGGTCGCGGATCGCCTCGCTCACTCTGGTGAGCCTAGCTGCGCAACCCCGTTGCCAGACGAAGGTCTCGTAACGATGCCGCACCACCCACTGTTACAGGCGAACGCATGCATGCCTCGGTCCTGGAAACTTCAGGTCAGCTGTGTCTCTTCCACCGATCGTCGCTCTGCACCCGGATCGCCCGGACGAACTCGCAGCAGGCGCGGCCGCCCTCAGGGACGGCCGCGTTGCGGATGCGATCGCGGCGTACGACCGCGCGCTGGAATGGCTTTCCGCCGACGGACAGCCCGAGCAGCGGGGCGCTGCGCTGCTCGCGCGCGGTCTCGCGTACCAGCTGCTCGGGGACGCATTCAAAGCCAACGCGGACGTCCTGTCAGCCCTGAACGTGTGGGCGCTCGTGCGCCCGGACTGGGCATCGAGTGCAATGTCGGATCTTGCGGAGGCGCTGTCGGGCGCCGGCAATGGAGCAGCGGACGCGTACTGGCAGGCGGCGCTCCGCCTCGCCGAGCGCAGCGGGAACGTCGGGCTCCAGGCGGCAGTCGCCGGTGAGTGGGGACGTTACGCGGCTCGCGCCGGCGATGCGGTGACGGCAGTCGCGCTGCTCGAGAAGTCGGCCGAGCTGGGCAGACGCGCCGGCGATGACGCGATCGTCGCCAAGGCACTCGTCAACCTAGCGCGCGTGGAGCTCGACTCGGGGCGAGGTGGCCACGCCATGCGCAATATCGGCGAGGCGCTCGCCCGGGACCAGCGAGGCGAGCTCCGCGCAGCGACCGCGGGCCTGCTCATCGATGTCGCGGCCGGGGCCTTCCATTCCGGCGATACGGCGCACGCCGAGCTCTGCCTGGAGCAGGCGCTGTCCTTGAGCGCCAACGACCGGCAGATCCGCGAGCGAACACTCGCCGCGCTGGGCGGTCTCGCGCGCGCGCGCAACGATTTCGCCGCCGCATCCCGATACGGCGAGGATCTCCTCGACAGCGCGCGTCGAGGCGGAGATCTGACTGTCGCCGCCGAAGCGCTGCATGACCTCGGACGCATCGCGTTGCTAGCGGGCGCGCTCGACGAGGCGGCTCGCCGTCTCACCGAAAGCGTCGTGATCGCCCGAAGCCTCGGCCTCGACTCGCTCGCCGCATCGGGGTCGCGCGCGCTTGCCGAGGTGTCAATCCGGCGGGGCGCGCTGCTGCGCGCCCTGGGCTACGCGGAGCAGGCGGTCATCCTCTCGATGGGGCAGGACGATCTCGAAGCGTGCGCCGCAACACTTCTGCTGGTGAGTGCGGAAGCCGGAAGAGCGGGCCTCGACGACGTCGCACGACCGGCCAGCGAAGGGGCGGTCGAGATCTACCGGCTCCTGGAGCGCGACGACCTCGTCCAGGTGCTCTCGGGCGGAACCGCGCTTCCCGTGGACGGCGCCGAAGCCCGAACCACGCGGCTCGAAGCCGGGCTCGAGGCGGCGCGGTCCGTCGTCAACCCCGCAGCGGGCAGCGGCCCGGTCTGAGCCGGAGTCAGCAGACCGGGGCCCCGGGTGGCGGGATCAACAGTCCGGTCTCCGGGGGTGCGGTGCCGCTCGGCGGGGATGACATGACCAGGCTTTTGCTCGTCGAGTCGTAGCAGTTGACGGTCCACCCAAGCACGCGCAACGCTGCCGCCTCGCGTGCC
>JBAQGL010000349.1:0-9196 GCA_049287785.1 Candidatus Dormiibacterota bacterium
ACGTTCGTGAGCGGCGACTGGTCTTGTGGGGAATTGGGTGGAGTAACGACTAGAGCGCGCGTTACGGATGCCGTTGGAACGCTCGACATTGACGCCCTCGTGATGCCGACTCTCACCTCTCTGGTTGCGTCCCTGCTTCTCCCGTGAACCCGCTGGGGCCTCAGACGCTGCACGCTCAGGGAAATAGACGACGCTCTCTGTCGAAGAGCGCTGAGGATTGCTCGGCGATTCCAGCGGATTCCAGCACACGGGCTTTAGTTGACATTCCAACATTTCGCCGAAAGCACTCTAAGTCGAACTCATCTCGCATCGGCGAATGAGGACTGGTCTGGGGGACCAGGGGTCCGCGGTTCGAGTCTGCGCTCTCCGATACCGCCAGACATGGCAGTAACGCAGAAAAGGGACTGCTCCGGCAACTCTCACAGATGTCGGCGCGCGGGAAACTCACGCCGGGCACCGAGTGTCGTTCCGCACACGCAGGGATGGCCGACATCTGGGTACCCGCTCTCGTGGCGGCCTGCCCCGCGGCCTTGAGGCCGAAGAGGGCAGGGCGCAACCGTAGGGTGGCGCCGCCCCACTCGTAGGGTTTTCCCGCTATCGGTGCTTCCGGCGCGCCGCTACGTTGCCGGTGTGACGCCACGCCAAGCGAACCGGATGGCGACCCACCTTCACGCAACCTTAAGGCCACGCAAACGAGCCTTCGTAGGATGCCCCGCCGTGGAGAGATCAGCGATCGAGTGGACCAGGAGGAATCGATGGAGATTGCCAGCGAACGAAGCCAGTCAACAACCAGCAGGAGCCAGCGGGCCGTACTTGAACGCGGTCCTTGCACACCACAAGAGGATGAACCCATGCGACGCATTCGGGACGTGACCTCACGGCTGTTTCCCTACCGGATCGCGCTGATCCGAAGAGCTGCTCGCCCACTCAGCGCGGCGACGCGGGCGCAACGCTCGCGCCGGCGCATCTTGCCCGCGCTGTGCGCCTTCGGAATGGCGATGCCCGCTTTCGGTTTACTCATTGGCGTCACGGCCTCGTCTGCCTTGGCCGATCAGGCGATAACCGTGCCGTGTGCGGGCAACCCGTCAACCAGCGGGCCGCAGGGTCTGGTGAACGCGATCGCGGCAGCCAACACCTACGGGGCTGCCCACCCGGGGCACAAGACGTACATCAACGTCGTCAGCGCCTGCGCCTACGACCTCACCACCCAGTACAACCCCTATGACGGCTCGCCCACTGCGCTGCCGCAAATTACCTCGACCATCGTCATCACCGGCCAGGGTGGAATCCACGGGCCGGCGATCATCATGCGCAGCGTCGCCAGCGGAACGCTCCCCTTCAGGCTGATCGACGTCGCCTCCAACGGCAACCTGACGCTCAACTCGATCCAGGTCACCAACGGCCTCACACCAGACGGCGCCCCATGGATGCTCGTGAATGGCGCCGAAAATGGCAACACCGCCGCTAACGGTGGCGGCATCTACTCGAGCGGTCATCTCACCCTCCAGAACAGCGTGGTCAGCGGCAACGCCACCGGCAGCGGCAGCAGCGGCGGCTCCAACGCCTCCGGGAACGCCAACGGCGGAAACGGTGGCGACGGCGGCGGCATCTACAACAATGGCGGCACCCTGAGGGCCACGAACGGCGACAGCATTTCGGGCAATGCGACCGGCAACGGCGGCAACGGCGGCGGCTTCGCCCCCTACTTCAACACCGGCAACGCCAACGGCGGAAATGGCGGCAACGGCGGAGGCATCGCCACCGTCGGCTCGGGTACCGTCAGCCTGCAGGACTACACGACGTTGTCCTCCAACTCGACCGGAAACGGCGGCAATGGCGGGGCGGCCGTACTTACCACCACGGGCGGCAATGGCGGCAACGGCGGGAGCTCCTACTCAGAGGCCGGCTCGACGGTCCAGATCAACGGTGGCGACACCAACGTCGAGCAGAGCAGCACGGGCATCGCCGGCGCCGCCGGCGAGGAGTTCGGCGGCGGATTTGGGGCGCCCGGCACGGCCGGAGATGGCGGTGGACTGTTCACGTCCGGCGTCGCCTCCACCAACGGCACGGACTTCACCGAGGACATCGCCGGTGGACCCCAGCAGTCGACATCGGGCACCGGCAACGGCGGCGGCCTGGCGGCTGAGGGCGGGGCCACAGTGACTATCCGGCATGGCTCGTTCACGTGGAACGTCGCCAACACCGGCGGCGCCGTCTACGACGATTATCCGACCTCGACCGTGACGGTCAGTGGCGCGATGTTCGCGGTCAATACGCCGAACAACTGCACCCCGTCCGGCGGTGGCTGCCCAGCCTGATCCAGTGGGCGTATCCGGCGGTCGCGGCTCGGTGCGGGCCGCGACCGCTACGCTCCCCGTATGCGGTCGACGCGCACAAATCCTGATCCGCTCGTTGGGTTGACGTGGACGGACGACATCGTCGCGCGTTCGGCGGCCCCCGGCGAGAACGCCCTGCGTTACCTCAGCCTGCTGAGCTCTGCCGGCCTCATACCCGTCCTGATCACGCCGAAATCATCGACGACGGTCCTTGCGCGCCTTGACGGCCTCGTCGTACCCGGCGGCCCCGACATTGCACCAGCACGGTATGGACAGGAGCCGGGACCGAACACGGAGACGTCCATAGAGGACCTGGACGCGCTCGAACTCGAGTTCGTCACGGCAGCTCGTGCTCGCACCCTACCGATTCTCGGGATATGCCGAGGGCAGCAGGTGCTGAACGTCGCGTTGGGTGGAACGCTACACCAGCACGTGGACCATCCCCGGTGGGGCGCGGACCCTGCAGCGCCGATTCACGAAGTGCAGATCCTGGACGGCACCTACCTGCGACACATCCTGCGTGTTGACGTCGCAGCGGTGAATAGTGGCCACCACCAGGCTGTGGATCGCCTGGCGCCGTCCGTACACTGTGCCGCCGTCAGCAGTGACGGGTGCATCGAAGCCCTCGAGGCTCCGGATCTGCTGCTCCTGGCTGTGCAATGGCACCCCGAAGAGATGGCCGAAGCGCAGAGCTCTCGCCGGCTCGTCGAAGGATTCGCACGATGGATCCGGGGCTGACGCAAGCGCCGTCTCGAAGCGCATTACCACGCGACCCGGCCCAGGACTGAGCGCACCCACTCCGCTTTGCACAGCCGGTACCGACATTTAGACTTCTTGAACAAACAGTCTTCCGTCCGCCGGATCCCGCCCGCGATGCACGGAAGCAAAGCCGCACGGAGGGACAGGCATGACACGGCGGTCCATCTGGAAGCGTGGCGCGATCGTTGGAATCGCGGCCATCTCGGCGTACTCCGTAGGCGTAGTGCCGCGCGCAGTATCCGCCGCGACGACCCCCGGCTTCCGTTTCAACCCGAGTATGGCCCTGTTGGACAACGGTGCTTCCACCGGTGCGGCAGAACCGACCATCAAGGTCGACAGTGCCGGCCACATCTATGTCACCGGGCCCGCGGGCGTCCCCACGGGAGGCTGTCCATGGTGGAGCGTGCATCCTGACTCGCTGAACAGCGCCGGCCTGCCTTACGACTATCTCGGACTTTTCGACCAGTTTCCCGGCACTGCGTTGGGAGGGGGCGACTGCGACATAGCTGCCGGCGGCTTGCCACGCCAGGGTGCCTACGACAACCTGGCGCTCTCCAGCCTCTCGCTCGCCGACCTCACCGTCAATGAGAGCCGTGATGGGGGCAAGACCCTCAAGACGACCCCCAACCCCTTCGGGAGTCTCGTTCCTGGTGACGACCGGCAATGGAACGCGGCAGACACCGGCCTGCGTCAGGTCTACATGGTCGTCCACGACGCTGGGAGCGACAACATCCAATTCGGCAGTTCCACGGACGGTGGCTACACCTACATCCGCCCCGCGGTTGGTGGTCAAGCCATCGACTTCACCGCGGTGCCCGGCGCGGTCGGGAACAACTACTTCGGCGAACCGGTTGTCAATCCGCACACACACTTGATTTACGTTCCATTTCTCGCCGGGGCCACGGCCCAAGACGCTTCCAACTCGGTCGTCGATACCGTGTACCTGGCGGTGGGTAATCCTTGCGCGCTGAGCTGCGTCCCCGGATCGCCCATTGCGGATGTGTCCTGGACCGACTACACCGTCTACGGGCCGAAGGTTGGCGCCAGCTTCGGATATATCTTTCCCTCGGCGGCGATCGACGCGGCTGGCAACGTCTATGTCTCGTGGAGCGACGACAGCCACGTGTGGATCAGCCACTCGACGAGGCCGGCGTCCGGAGGTCCGTGGTCGGCTCCCGTCACAATGGATCAGGGCGCCCCATCACATAGCAACGTGATGCAGTGGATCGTCGGAGGCGCTTCCGGCGTCGTTGATGCGGTGTGGTATTCCGCAGAACTCACCGGTTCGGGCACAACCTGTCCGGCAGGCGCATCGGGTACGCCGAACGACAGCAATGGCGTCAACAACAACTGCTTCGACGACTGGGAGGTCGAGTTCGGTCAGAGCCGAAACGGCGGTGCCACGTTCCGGCTCAGTGATGTCAAGGAACTGGTCCATATCGGATCGCTCTGTACCCAGGGCCTGAACTGCACGGTCAGCAACGGAAACCGCAACCTGCTCGATTTCTTCCAGGTCGCGCTGGATCCGGCTGGCGCGGCAAACGTCGCGTTTGCCGACGACGTCTCGGGCACGGTCAACATCGAGTACACCCGGCAGTGCGCCGGGGTGAGCGCCACGAGCGGTCAGTCGATTGCCTATTCCTGCAAAGCGTTCCTGCCCCCGCCCCCTCCGCCACATCCCGTCTGCGGCGTCGCGACCAACGGCTACCTGGCCACGCTGGCCACAGATCCCGCTGGTGACGCGATCAATCCCACCGGCGCAGGTGGCGACACGAGTTCGGTGGATATCACGAACGTGCAGGTCAAGGTCACCGGCACGAGTCTCACGACGATCTTGACGATCGCGAATCTGGCGACCGATCCACCCACGCCGATCACGGGCACGTCCGACACCTACTATTACGTCGCGTGGCGGACCGGCGGGGTGTGGTGGGCGACGCTGGCGAGTGAACCCCAGCCCGATGCCATGGCCTTCACCTACGGGAACTTCGACACGAGCACCAACCAGCTCACCACCTCCAACGCAACGACCGGGACCATCACCACAGGTTCGCCAGGGACGATCTCCGTCAACGTCCCGCTGAGTGCGCTGGGCAACCCCGCAATCCCTGTCACCAAAACCAATGCGTCCAGTGCGGCCGTACAGGAGCCTGTAAGCGTCGTCAGCAGTGGGGAAGGTGCGGTCGGGACAGGTCTGGTGTTTACGCATCCCGATGATCGCGCACCCAATCAAGGCTACGGCTCGAGTTGGTCGGTCTGCTAACGGCGTCGACTGATATCGGCTAACGGGTGTGGTGCTCTAATCAGGAATAGGGACTTTCCTGCAGGGATGATCGCTCAGCGGCCACCATGCGACCGCTGAGGCGACCATCCAGGGGATGAGGAGCAGGGTCATTCGCACCGCCGGCATCGACGCCTGGCGGTGACGCGTCGCAGCGTGCTAGTTGGCGTCTGCGCGGTTGTGCTGCATCAGATCGGTGCCGCCGGTCTGCTGCATGATCTCCTGCGCGCGCCGCACGTCGTCCGGCGTGCCATGCACCACGACCAGTGACTTACCCGCGGTCAGGTATTGCGTGTACTTGGGGATGTGCTTCTTCGAGACGAAGTAGCCCACCATCGCGCTGAGCACCCCGGCACCGACAGCGCCCTCCGCGGCGCCGACAAGTGTTGATGCGAGTGGTCCGACCGCGAGTAGCGGGCCAACACCCGGGATGAAGAGGGCGGCGACACCGGTTAGCAACCCAAAGAGGCCGCCGACCCAGGCGCCTGCTGCGGCGCCGGTCTTCGCGACATCACCGGTGGTGACGAAGCCGTTGAGCTGCACCTCGCTCTGCAGGCTCTGCCCAATGACGGAAACCCGATCAGAAGGGAAACCGGCCTTGACGAGTGATTCGATCGCCTTCGTGGCCTTGTCGGGCGTGTCGTACACGGCGACGACGCTGTCGTTTGGCAGCGTTCGTGCGGGTGCGGCAGTGGTGGCAGTTTCAGTCATGCGATGGTCTCCTTGACGGTTGAACGATGTGCCAATGCCTTATCGGGTGACGGGTCGTCGAGCTCGAGAGGCGCGACCTCCAAGGTCACCTTCCAGCGATGCAGGTCGTCGGCCGGCGGCAGTAAGCGGGAAGGCTCATACCAGACCAGGCGCAACTGCCCCGCCTCCGCTTCGACCGCGTAGAGCCCGAGCCGTGATTCATCGGGAAGGACGACGATGCAGCGACCGTGATTGGCCAGCTCTTCGAGGACGGCGACAGGGTTGGTGATCGGATTATTGGCCGGCCGTCCGTAGGAACTGCTGAGCTCCTCGAAACCGAAGTACCTCGCTCCGAGGGATTGGTTCTGCGAGATGGCGCGCAGAGTCGGCTCGCGCAAGCGCTTTTCCCACGGCGCCATGCCCGTCATCCGCCGGTGCCTGCCGCCTGAGGCTGCGACTGACGACCAACGACATCGGTCTCGGTCGCCGGCTGCTTTTCGTTTTTCCCGTTTCCCTGCGCCAGCTGTCCCTGGGAGTTCTGACCCTGGACCGCGATCTGCCTCGGTTGCGACGCGGCCTGATCGATGGGAACGGAGATCTTGAGCACGCCGTTCTCGAACGCCGCGTTCGCCTTGTCGAACGTCGCGCCGTCCGGCAGTGCGATCTCACGCCGGATACGACCTTCGAATCGCTCGTGCCGAATGCAATTCTTGTCGCGCTGATGAGCCTGCTTGCGAGTGGCTGCCTCGACGATCAGACGGCGCGGCTCACCTTTGACTGTGACCTCATCGGGAGCGAATCCGGGCAGCGACATCTCGATGCGCAGACCGTTCTCATCCTGATGCACATCGATCGGCGCTACCAGCGCCGGCTGCAGGTCTCCAAGCCTCGACGGCACAACGTCGATGAATGAGCCACCGAACATCCGGTCGAGGCTCTGATGCAGAGTCATCAGATCATTGGCAGGATCCCAATTGACAAGGGTCATGGCTGCACCTCGTTCCTATGTCTTCTACCGTACTGACGACCACACTAGTCATCGTGTTACCGCCGACGTCAAGCGCCCCAGGTGTTTGTGTCAAGGCTGTAAGGAACGACACGTGACAGCGATGCGGGGCGAGTTTGTCGGTTCAGGTAGCTGTCAGCGGTCCGAACTGCGCGAAACGTCCGCAGCGGTCACAATCCCCAGGCGCTCCAAAACGCCAGGCGGGATTCACAGCGCTCGAGGTCGTTCTCGAGCGACGGAAGATCGACGCCCAGCAACTGGTTCTGGACGGTCTTCGCCGTTCCTCCGGCCATACCGCGCGTCCGTTCGATGATCCGGGTCTGCACCCTGACGAGTTCCTCGTAGGCGCCCTGCCAGTAGCTGATCATCGTGGTGAGCGGCAGGACGGTCTGGCCTTGGGTACCGCCTCCCAGCGATGTCATCGGTTCCGGAATGATGTCCAGCTGGTAGCCACGACCACGCACCGTGAGGATCAGATCGGGATGGCGCGGGTTGAGCTCGACCTTGTGGCGCAGACGAGAGACATACAACTCGACCTCAGCTTCACGCCCAGGAAGATCCATGCCCCACGCGCCCCGAGCGAGCTCGTGGCGATCGAGAATCCGGCGGGGATGTGCCATCAGGAATGCGAAGAGCTGCCACTCGGCCGGGCCCAGCGCCTGGCGCCGGCCTCTGCGTTCGATGGTGTGATCAGCGAGGCGTACCTTAAGGTCACCGAGGAGTGCGCCCTGGGCCAGCGCCCGGTTCAAAGGCTCGTCACGCGCCAGTACTGCACTGACGGCGAGACTCAGGTACTCGGGATCGAACGGTTTCTTCACCACAATTGTCGCGCCGTTTCGAAGCGGGCTCTTGAGCTCCTCGTCGCGGTCCACCAGTACCACCAGTGGGCCGGCAAACGCGCGGCGCACAAGCGTGAGGGCCTCCTCGTTCTCTGGCACGTCGCGTGAGCTGATGAACACCAGCTGTGCGCCTGACGCCTCGACCGAGTGAACCAGCTGCGTATAAGTCACCAAAGCGCGTGGCTCCCAGCCTGCGTTCCTAACGACCGCCGTCAGCATCGCCGCATACTCAGGTGACGATTCCAGAATCGCTGCCGTCACCGGCGGCGGCGATGCGACCCCCTTCGCGATGGTCACCAGGACGCACCTCCCGTGGTGGCCCCTCCCAGAGCATCTTGCGCCTTTGGTACTGGACGATGACCAGGGTCCCCGCGGGGATAAGCGATCCTTAACTAGTCGCCGACGACCGAGGGGAATGCCGGCAGTCCGGTGCCGCCTGCGATCTCCTCGTCGGGACCGGAGGCTGCAACGGCCAGATGCCAGGCCCGTTCCTCTGGTCCGGAACTTCGTCCGGCCACGTCGCGGTGAATCGCACGCCGGTTCGCTTTGGGCAAGGACGCGTACAGCGTGGATCCGAAGATAGGAGGGTGAAGTCCACCAGGCCGTTCGGCGACACATGCACCATCCCTGCTCTCCCTGCCGGCGCGAGCGCGGCGACATCGAGGACGGCCGTCGATGGACGCGACATCCAGCCACCTGCGCCAGCACTTTGCGCGTCGCCTGGGGCAGGCGACGCCGCCTCAGCAGGGCCATGTCTCGCTGATCTGGCGGAACCGGCAGTAGCCGCCCTGGTGGGAGGATCCCTCGACTGAGAGAATGTGCTCGCGACCCGATCTCTCTCCACCCTCAGCTCCAGCAAGCCAGTCCGTGATGACCGAAAGTTCTGCGTCCCTCCCGACCAGGTCCGCCCCGGTCGACACAGCCACCGGGATCCCTCCTACGAACGGTTGCCTCAGCCCACCTCCGGGCTGAGGCCGACGACACGCGACTTCAGGATACGGCGATTTGAGAACGATCGCCGTAAGAGCCGACCAGGATGCCGGCGTTACGCCGGTGTTGGACGAATCTGTTCCCGCAGGCTCACGCGTGGGTCGCGCCTGACCGAATCCGGACCCCAGCCCCTGGAGCAGCCAGATGGTGCAGAGTCGACCCGGCCCACAACAGCACAAGCAGTGCCATGAACACGGCGAGGACCACGTCGCTGCTGGTGATCACGGTGACGATGCCGGCTCCCACGAGCAGGGCCACCAGGAGACCCGCGATGGTCCGCCACACACCTGGCTTC
>JBAQGL010000350.1:0-8158 GCA_049287785.1 Candidatus Dormiibacterota bacterium
GCTGGTCACCATGAAGACGGGCGCGCTGATCGGCGCCGCGATGGCGGCGGGAGCCGTGCTCGCCGGCGCACCCCGCGCTGTCGCCCAGCGCTTCGACGCCGCGGGGAGGCTGCTCGGGCTCGCATTCCAGGTTCGCGACGATTGGCTCGGCACGTGGGGCGACCCCCAGGTCACCGGCAAGGGCCGGAGCGGAGACCTGCGCCGGCGCAAGCTCACCTATCCGGTGGTCGCCGCGTACGAGGTCGCCACGCCCCCCCGGCGACGCGAGCTGCGCCGGCTCTTCCGCGAACGTGAGCCCGGCGGGGAGTTCCGCCTCCGTGCGCTCCTCGATGACCTGGGCGGTCCCGCACTGACCGCCGGGGTCCCGATGGTACTGGCCCGCGACGCCATCGCGGCGCTCACCGGTCTCCCCGACGAGGCGCTCACCGACTTCGCGGATCTGGCGATCCATGTTGCTGAACGCAACCGTTAACACGAGCACCGACACGAAGACCGGATCGCGCACGGCCTCGCGCAAGGACGAGCACCTGCGCATCAACATCGACGAGGACGTCAGCGCCAAGGGAATCGAAAGCGGTTTCGACGACTGGCGTTTCGTGCATCGCGCGCTGCCGGAGATCGACCTCGACGACGTGGAGCTGCGCACCCACCTGCTCGGCCGCCACGTCGACGCGCCACTGCTGATCTCGTGCATGACCGGCGGCACGGAGCAGACGCGGATCATCAACGAGCGGCTCGCGCGCGTCGCGCAGGCTCACGGTCTCGCCATGGGGCTCGGTTCCTGCCGAGTCCTGCTCGAACAACCTGAGGTGCTCCCGACGTTCGACGTGCGTGAGCTGGCGCCCGACGTGCCGCTCCTCGCCAATCTCGGTGCCGTGCAGCTCAACCTCGGCGTCGGCACCGACGAATGCCGTCACCTGCTGCGCACGCTGCGCGCCGACGCCCTCGTGCTGCACTTGAACCCGTTGCAGGAGGCGCTCCAGACTTCGGGCAACACCGCGTTCAGCGGACTCCTCGCGCGCATCGCGGCGCTGTGCGCAACCCTCGGTGCACCGGTGATCGTCAAGGAGGTCGGCTGGGGCATCGCCGACGACCTGGTCACGCGACTCCTCGATGCCGGGGTTGCCGCGGTCGACGTCGCCGGAGCCGGCGGGACGTCGTGGAGCGAGGTCGAGCGACATCGCATGACCGACCCGGTCCGCTCCCGCGTTGCAGCGTCATTCGCCGGCTGGGGCATCCCGACCACCGAGGCGTTGATCCGCGCGCGGAGCGTCGCGCCGGGCAGTGTGTTGATTGCCAGCGGCGGTGTGCGCGACGGGATCGATGTCGCCAAGGCGTTGACGCTCGGCGCCGACTCCGTCGGCATCGCCGGGCCGCTGGTCCGCGCCGCTGCCTCGGGCGATGACGCGCTCGAGGAAACCGTCTCCGTGATTCTCGAGGAGTTGCGTCTCGCCATGTTCTGCGTCGGCGCGTCGCGGGTCCGCGACCTGCATCGCGACGCGCACCTGGTGCGCTGCGACGGGCGGGCCCTCTGATGGCCCAACCGGTGGTGTCGCTCGAGGCGGCCGATGCCTACTGCCGCCGGCTGGTGCGGCACTACGAGAATTTCACGGTCGCCTCGCGGCTCTCGCCACGAGGGCTGCGTCGCGACCTCACCCGGGTGTACGCGTTCTGCAGGTTCACCGACGACCTCGGTGACGAGAGTGGTGACCGGGCGGTGGCGATGCGCCGTCTCCGCCGCTGGCGTGACGAGACACGCGAGAGCTTCGAGCATGACGAACGCACCCATCCGGTGCTCGTCGCGCTGACCGACACCGTGCGCCGATTCCAGCTGGACGCTCAACCCTTCATCGACCTCATCGATGCCAACGTGCAGGACCAGCGCGTCGACACCTACGAGGACTGGCCTGCGCTGCGCGGCTATTGCACCCACTCCGCGGCGCCGGTCGGGCGAATCGTGCTCCGACTCTTCGATATTCGGGATCCGGCGGCGGTGGCGCTGAGCGACGACGTCTGCATCGGCCTGCAACTTGCCAACTTCGCGCAGGACGTCTCCGTCGACAGGCGACTTGGCCGCACCTACCTGCTGCAGAGCGACATCCGCGAGCACGGGATCGATGGCGCAACTCGCGCGATGTGCGAGCGAGCGCGTACCTTGCTCGCGTCGGGCGTCGCACTGGAGACACTCGCACCGCCGCGTCTGCGCGTGCAGCTTGCCCTGTATCGCCTCGGCGGCGAGGCGATCCTCGACGCCATCGCCGCGACCGGCTATCGCACCGCCACCCAGCGTCCCGCGGTTAACGGCGCAGGGCGCGTGCGAATCGTCGCCGGGGCCTTCGCAGCGACGATGCTGCGCTATGGCACAAGGCGTACAAGGCTCGAGGGGGGAGGCGGACGATCCGCGAATTTGGGAGCGAGAGAGGAGCGCGACAATATGCTTGCGCGACGAGCGAGCGGACAAGCTGAGCACGTCGTCCGCCTCGCCCCTCGAGCCGCACCACAGAGCGCTGTTAAGGCGCCGGTGAAAACAGCGAGCGAACGGCATGCTTGACACACCGACGGCGGGTGGCGTCCGCGCGCTGGAGCGGTACTGCGAGGACATGGCGCGCCGCGAAGCCGCCAACTTCTACTGGGGGTTCATCGCGCTGCCACGCCATCAGCGCACATCGATCTACGCGCTCTACGACTTTGCACGGCAGGTCGACGACGACGCTGACCTCGACGGCCGCGCCTCGCGCGACCAGCGCCTCGAACACCATCGTCGCCGGCTCCGCGACACCCGTCCCGGCGACAGCACCGACCCGGTGATGGGATTGCTCGCGATCGCGATGCGACGCCACGCGATCCCGCTGTCCGAGCTGGACATGCTCATCGACGGTGTCGCCATGGACCTGACCACCACGCGCTACGAGACCTGGGAGGAGTTGCGCGCATACGCCAACCTCGTCGCGTCGGTGGTTGGGCGCATGTGCGTGCGCATCTTCGGGTTTCAGGATCCGATCGCCCTCGAACGCGCCGATGAGCTGGGGGTCGCGCTGCAGCTGATCAACATCCTCCGTGACGTGCAGGAGGATGCGAGCCGCGGTCGCATCTACCTGCCGCTCGGTGAGCTGAAGGAGTTCGGCATCACCGAGAGCCACATCCTCGATGGCCGGGTCGCACCCGGCTGGCACGCGTTCATGGCGATGCAGATCGGACGTGCGCGGCAGCTCCACGCCACCGGCATCCGTGTGACCGAGTCGATCCCGAAGCAGCCGGCCGTGTGCGTGCGCACCATGGCGGGGATCTACCTGGGGATCCTCGACCGGATCGAGGCCGCTCCGGACCTGCCGCTTCGTGGACGGGCGCGCCTCTCGAAGGCGGCGAAGCTCGGCGTGATGGCCCGTTCATGGCTGGCAGCGGTATGAGCCGGCAGCCGCGTGTCGCAGTTGTTGGGGCGGGGCTCGCGGGCCTCACTGCCGGGATCGCGCTCGCCCGGCGCGGCTGGCGTGTCGACCTCTACGAGCGCTCCCGTCTGCTCGGCGGCAAGGCGACGTCGTTCGAGGTGGAGGGCCACGAGGTCGACTGCGGGCAGCACGTCGTGCTCGCCTGCTGCACCGCGACCCTCGACCTGGTCGATGAGCTCGGGCTTCGCGACTCCCTCTACATACAGCCTCAGTTCGAGGCGACAGTGCTTTCGCGTACGCGTCCGCCCGCTCACCTGCGCGCATCGTCGCTGCCGGCGCCATTCCACCTGATGGCGGGGTTCGCGCGCTATCCACACCTTGCCACGCTCGATCGCATCCAGGTGGCACGCGCGCTGCTGGCCGCGCGCGGCGAACGGTCACCGAAGGGCGACATGGCCTCCTGGTTGCGCCGTCATCACCAGAGCGGGCGCGCATTGCGAGCCTTCTGGGATCCCTTCCTGGTGCCTGCGCTCAACGCGCCGCTCGACCGTGTGTCAGCGGAGATGGGATTGTTCGTCATCCGGACGGCGTTTCTCGGCGACCGCGATGCAGCGCGCATCGCCTACCTGCGCGTCCCGCTGGTCAGGCTGGCGGAGGCCGCTGCAGCGCGGTTCGACGGCGTCCACCTGCGCCAGGCTGTGGTCGGACTGCATCGCGAGGGCAACCGCGTCACCGGCGTGAAGCTGAGTGGCGGGACGGGCGCGGCGTGCGATGCCTGCGTCCTTGCGGTGCCGCCGAGGCGTCTCAGCTCGATCCTCGAGGACGCAACTACTCTGGGCGTCAAGGGCCTCGATGCGTTTCAACCCATGCCGATTGTCGACGTGCATCTCTGGTACGACCGACCGGTACTGGGTTGCGACTTTGCAGCGCTGCTCGATTCACCCGTGCAGTGGGTATTCGAGAAGTCGCCGGGATACGTCTGCTGCAGCATGAGCGCGGCTGACGACCTCGTCCAGCGACCGGAGCGCGAGCTCGTCGAGCTCGGTCGCAAAGAGCTCTCTGCGGTGCTGCCCGAGGCCGCGCGAGCGCAGTTGCTTCGTGGTGCCGCCACTCGCGACCCCGACGCCACCTTCATCCCCGCCCCTGGTGTGCGCCGCCCCGGGCCGTCCACCACGCTTTCCAACCTGGTGATCGCCGGTGCCTGGACCGACACCGGATGGCCCGCGACCATCGAGTCGGCGGTCTTGAGTGGGCGGACAGCGGCCCTCACCCTGTTCAGCAACGCAGCTGGATGGCAGTCCACACGAACCGGCGGGGGCGCCGGTGCGCCGATGGAGGTGGCACATGCCGTCTGATGCGCTGCACTCCGCCGTCGACTGGTTGCTCGACCATCAGGATGCGCAGGGTTGGTGGAGTGGCGAGCTCGAGACCAACGTCACCATGACCGCCGAACACGTGTTATTGCTGCGCTTCCTCGGCGTCTCGCACGACGACATTCGCGAGGGCGCGATCCGCCACATGCTCGGGACGCAGCGCGAGGACGGATCCTGGGCCCTGTACCACGACGGCCCCGGCGACCTCAGCACGACCATCGAGGCATACGTGGCGCTACGCGTGCTCGGCATCGACGCGACGCGGCCGGAACTCCGTCGCGCGCTGCGCATGATCCTCGACCAGGGCGGCATCGTCGAAGCGCGGGTGTTCACCAAGATCTGGCTTGCCCTGTTCGGGATCTACCCGTGGGACGGCGTGCCGAGCATGCCACCCGAGCTGGTCCGGCTCCCCTCATGGGCACCACTGAATCTCTACGACTTCGCGTGCTGGGCGCGGGGCACGATCGCGCCGCTGCTCATCGTCATCTCCCGCCGTCCGGTGCGCAATCTCGGCGTGGACGTCGACGAGATGATCGCTCCTGGAAGCGCGCGCCGGATGCATCGCGTCGCGGGATCGGGCGTGTTCCTGTGGCTCGATCATCTGCTCAAGCTCTACGACCGCCTGCCACGCCAGCCGGGACGCGCCTCCTCGCGCCGAAAGCTGGTCACCTGGATCACCGACCGGCAGGAGGCCGACGGTGGATGGGGCGGCATCCAGCCGCCCTGGGTCTATTCACTGATCGCGCTCAACCTCGAAGGCATTTCGCTGGATCACCCGGTGATGCGGCGCGGGCTCGAGGGATTCCGCAGATTCAGCATCAACGACCGGGACGGATTCCGCCTCCTCGCGTGCATGTCGCCCGTGTGGGACACCGCGTGGTCGATGCTCGCGTTGCGCAAAGCGGGTGTTCCTCGTGATCATCCGGCGCTGCGGCGCGCGGTGGACTGGCTGCTCGCCGAGCAAATCAAGGGTGGCGGCGACTGGCAGGTCAAGGTGCCGCTGCGCGAATGCGGAGGCTGGGCCTTCGAATTCGACAACGACATCTACCCGGACGTCGACGACACCGCCGTCGTGGTGCTCGCCCTGCTCGAGTCCGCGGAGCCCGGACAGGTGTCGAAGGCGGTCGAAGACGCTGTCCGCTGGTGCAGGGGGATGCGTTCCAGCAACGGGGCCTGGGCGTCATTCGACAAGGACAACACGCGCTCCCTCGTGTACAAGCTGCCCTTCGCCGACTTCGGCGCCATGCTCGACCCGCCCTCCGAGGACGTGACCGCGCATGTGCTCGAGATGCTCGCGGGGATGGGCTGCAGCATCGATGATCCCGACATCCCGAAGGCGCTGGCCTACCTCCGCGCGGAGCAGCGTCCCTGGGGATCGTGGTACGGCCGTTGGGGCGTGAACCACATCTACGGCACGTGGTGCGTGGTCAGCGCGCTGGTCGCGCTGCGTGCCGGCGACGACATGGTGCGCAACGCGGCGGCCTGGATCCGGCGCGTGCAAAACCCCGATGGTGGCTGGGGTGAGTCCTGCCACTCGTATGTCGACGAGTCCTTCGCCGGTGTGGGCACGAGCACTCCCTCGCAGACGGCGTGGGCGATGCTGACGCTGCAGCTGGCGGGGGCGGGTGACGACCCCGCGTGCGCACGCGGCCGGGCGTTTCTCATCGACCGCCAGCACGACGGCACCTGGGATGAACCCGAGCACACGGGGACCGGGTTTCCCGGGGACTTCTACATCAATTACCACCTTTACCGTCACGTCTTTCCGACCCTGGCGCTCGCAGGCGGCGAGTCCCCGGACACCGGGCAGCGTGTCACCGAGCGCGAGCTCGTCGCCCACAGATAAGCCACGAGAAAAAGGAGACAGCCATGGCGGTGCCACTGAGACAGGCGATGCGGGTAGGGAGCTACGTGGCGCGGCAACGGCTGCGCCGCAACGAGAAGTTCGCGCTGGTCCTGCAGCTCGAACCGCTGTACCAGTGCAACCTTGCGTGTGCGGGGTGCGGCAAGATCCAGCACGAGGATGCCATCCTCCAGCGGCGTCTCACAGTGCAGCAGTGCATCGATGCGGTTGAGGAGTGCGAGGCTCCGATGGTGTCGATCGCGGGCGGAGAGCCGTTGGTGCACAAGGAGATCGACCAGATCGTGGCAGCACTGGTCGCGCGCAAGCGCTACGTCTACCTCTGCACCAATGCGCTGCTGCTCGAGAAGAAGCTGCACCTGTTCACGCCTTCGCCCTACTTCTCCTTCTCGATCCACATCGACGGACTGCGTGAGCGCCATGACGAGTCGGTCTGCCGCACCGGCGTGTTCGACAAGGCCATCGCCGCCATCGCAGCCGCCAAGGCACGCGGTTTCCGGGTGACCACCAACACGACCTTCTTCGACCAGGACGACGCGCGCTCGATTCGTGGCGTGCTCGACTTCCTCAACGACGAGGTGCAGGTGGACAGCATGCAGATCTCGCCGGGCTACGCCTACGAGAAGGCGCCCGACCAGGACCACTGGCTCAACGTCGAGCGCACGCATGCGATCTTCCGCGACGCCTTCGCCGATGGGCGGCGGAAGAAGTGGCGGCTCAACCATTCGCCGCTGTTCCTCGACTTCCTCGAGGGCAAGGTGGACTTCAGCTGCACCGCCTGGGGAATCCCGAGCTACTCGGTGCTCGGCTGGCAGCGCCCCTGCTACCTCATGTCCGACGGCTATGCGACGTCGTACCGCGAGCTCGTCGAGACCACCGCATGGGAGAAGTACGGTCGCGGCCGCGACGAGCGCTGCGCCAACTGCATGGCGCACTGCGGGTACGAGCCCACCGCGGTCGTGGCGACGTCCGCCTCGCTGCGCGAATCGATTCGGGCAGCGAGCGACAGCTTCCGTCCTCGCGGGAACAAGGCGCATCTGAACTGAGGTGAACGCGGCGCAGGCAGCGCCCGGCGGGGGTGACGTCTTTCTCACCGGCGCGTCGGGGTTCGTCGGGTCGCACGTGCTCGCGGCCCTGCTCGCCCGCGGGTACCGGGTCCGCGCCCTGGTTCGCGGAGCCTGGGAAGCGCCGTCCGGTGTTGAGAGCGTGTCCGGCGATCTCCAGGCCCCCGGCGCCTTGATCCCGGTGCTTCGGGAGTGCCGGTACCTCATACACACTGCGGCGCTGTATTCGTTTGCACCTCGTGATCGAGCGGCGATTGTGGCGGTGAACGTCCGCGGAACCTCGGGGATCCTCGAGGCCGCGCGCATCGCCGGCATCGAGCGCTGCGTGGTCACGTCGAGCTCGGCGGCGTTGCCACCCGCGCCGGCGTCGCACCCGGCCATGGAGGGCGACTGGGCGGGCGCCGCTCACCGCGGGTGGTCCTACCACGCCTCCAAGCTCGCCGGCGAACGAGCGGCGCTGCGCGCGCGGGAAGC
>JBAQGL010000351.1:0-1556 GCA_049287785.1 Candidatus Dormiibacterota bacterium
GTCCCACGGCCTCACCTCAGGTGACGCCGACGGCCGTCGTCACCGGCACGCCGTCGCCCACCGCGAACGCGTGCGTCGCTCCATCGCACGAGCGCGCGCCGGCCGGCACCATCGGAGCCAACTTCGCGACCGCACTGGCTTTCGCACCCGACGGCCGTCTGTTCTGGACCGAACGCTCGGGCACCGTGAGGGTCTGGCAGAACGGCGCGTCGCGCGTGTTCGCCAGGGTCAGAACGGTGACCGCCCAGCCGGATGGGAGCTACAGCGAACGCGGGCTGCTCGGTCTCGCCATCAGCCCGACATTCGCCACGGACCGATTCGTCTACGCGTTCTACTCGGACGCGAGCTACCGGACCCAGCATGTGATTCGGTGGTACGACTGCGACGGGACCGGGACCCGCGCAACCATCATCGCCACATTCCCGGCGGGCAACGACTGCTGCCACAAGGGTGGACGCATCGCCTTCGGACCGGACGGCAAGCTCTACGTGACCCTGGGCGACGAGCACGACGCACCGAGTGCGCAGAGCATCCGCGACGTCCGGGGCAAGGTGCTTCGCTACAACCCTGACGGCACGATCCCGTCGGACAATCCGTTCGGAGCCACCAACCCCGTCTGGGCATACGGCTTTCGCAACCCCTTCGGCATCGCGTTCTCATCCACCGGCCAGCTCGCGATCACGATGAACGGTCCATCCGGCGACGCCGGCAGCCCCGGGACCGGCTACGACACGCTCTATCTGAACGTGACCCGCGGCGCTCACTATCAGTGGCCCGACTGCTACGGCTACAGTCACCCGCTCGCAGCGTCGACGTGCGGCGGCGGCGCCTCGCCGAGCTGGAGCAGCGAGGCGAGCACCTACGTGCCGACCGGCGCGACCTTCGTCGATGCGAGCGGACCGCCCGGTTACGCAGGGCACCTCGTCTTCTGCTCCTACGACAAGGGCATGGCGATCGTTACCGCGGGCAGTCCGTATGCGAGCGTACGTCTCGGTCCGTCGGGGTGCCGCCTCGACGTCGTCGAAGGGCCGAACCACGCGCTGTATTACTCGGACACCAGCCACATCTACGAGCTGGCCTAGAGGGACCGACGCACGTCGCTTGCAGCGACTCGTGAATGGTCCAGCGGCCATTCCGCGCGAATGCAACGATTGCGCCGTTAGATCCTCTTGAGTGCGCAAACGCACCGATTGGGTCCGCATCGCACGTGAGTGGGCGACTGTCACCAAGTCGAAAGGTTGTCGCTCCTAATCTCAGACCCGAACGAACCAGGAGTTTGCGATGGATCAGGACAACTTCACAGACGATTCCCCGTCCGAAGACCAGTCGCACCGGCGCAGCTTCGGCGGCCTCGGTCGCGGTCCAGCCGCGCTGCTCCTCGCCGCGGGTTTGCTCATCGGCGGTGGCATCGGCGGGTTCGTCGCCGCAAACGCCGGCACCACCCTCTCGACCCTGGCGTCGACCACTCCCGGGACGTCCCATCCGTGTCCACACACCGGCGGATCAACAGCGACCTGAGTCGCGTTCACGGCGGGTGACCGCCTCCCTACCAAGCC
>JBAQGL010000352.1:0-12625 GCA_049287785.1 Candidatus Dormiibacterota bacterium
CCACCGCACCCACGCTCCAGGCAGCCGGGACCGGCGCCGTGCTGTACGCGGTGGTCCGGGTCGCAGCTCCTGCGCTCAAGAGCGGAGCAAAGCTCGCGGATCCAGCGAGCAACGCGGCAAGCGCGAGTCGATGGAAGGACGAATGCATGCCGGCCCAGACTGCCAGACGTCCTCTGACGTTGCCGTCACGGCGTTGCAACGATCGAGTTCGCCCACCGGTGACGCCGGCGACCGATCGCAGTCAGGCGATTACTGGAACCAGCCCTCGATATCGACGACCGCGTTGACGCTGCCGGCGGCGTTGTAGAGGTCGACGTCGCCCTGGCCCGCACCGGCCAGGGGGTCGAGTTCCACGACCACCAGGTTGGGGAGCACCTCGCCGCTGCTCAGGTTGATGTCAGAGGCGTTCGGGGCTTTGTTCGGGGTCGCCGGGTACATGACCAGGTAGGTCGCCGCGGTCGGCGCGATCGCCGTCAGGTTGGCAATGACCGCAACCACCGTGGTTCCCGAAGGGATCCCACGCTGCCCGGCCACCGTGATGAGCGCGGGAATCGGCGGAGCGATCAGGTGCCCGGCGCAGCCCGGTCCGCCGCCGACCGTCCGGGTGTCGCAGATGCGGGTCGGCTGGATCGCCTGGTACTGGGCGCCTGCCGCTGCGGTGGAGCTCCCGAACCAGCCGTTGACGTCGATGACGAGATTGATCGAACCGGCAGCGTTGAAGACGCACAGCGACGTGGTGTGCCCACCCGGAGTGGAGGGCCCGAGTTGGACCATGACCCGGTTGGCGGCCACCAACCCCGCGGAGAGGCTGACGTTGGAGAACTGCGGGCCGTGCGTCCCGCTGTACGGACACTGGCCCGTCGAGGTTGTCGCCGAGAGGCTCAGGAAGGTCAGGGCGGAGCCGGCGACGCCGGTGAGGTTGACGACGACGCCCGCCGCGCTCCCGTCCGCGGGAACACTGTCAGAACCGATCCCGATCCCGGTGACGTTGACGAGCATCGCGGCGCCGGGGCCGAGGACGCCGTGGGCCTTGCATACAGGCGTCGGCGACATGCTCCTCGTATCGCACACCCGGACCGGCGAGATCGGGTGGAACTCGCCGGTCACGGTGCTCGACGGTGCCGGCTCGAAGTATCCCTCGACGTCTGCCAGGACGTTGACCGTCCCGTAGGCGTTGTAGATGTCGATCGCTCCGCCCTGCCCGAGCGTCACCGTCACCAGGTTGGCGATCACCTTGCCGGCGGCGAAGTTGAGGTTCGACGCTTGTGGGAGCCCCGTCCCAAACGGGTACACGGTGAGGAGGCTGTTGGCGTTGCCCTCGACCTCGGTCACGTTGAGGACCACCGCTGTCGAGTCGCTGGGAATCGCCACGCCGAACGAGAGCCCGGTGAGCTGCACCTTCCTGATCGTGCCTGCTCCGAACGTCGGATCCTGCACGCACTGCACGCAGTTCGTCGGCCTGGTGTCCAGGATTCGATAGGGCAGGATCGGGTGGTAGTTGGCCAGGCCCACGTAGATGTAGCCGGAGCCGACGGTGATCGGACTCGTGCCCAGCGAGTCGTGCACCTGCGCCTCGACGAGTCCCGAGGAGCCCGGCGGTGTCGTGAAGGTGAACGCGTCCGGAGTGAGCGAACCGGTCGTTGGCAGCAGCGGCGCGCCGTTGAAGGTGAACGTCAACGTTCCGTCAGTGCCGAAATCGTAGCCCGCAACCGTGACCAGTTCGCCGCCCGATGCCGGTCCGGCGGCGGGCGACAGTGACGCGATCACCGGCCCTGCGAACGTGTATCGGCCGATGTACGTGTTCCAGCAGGTGTTCGCGGTTGCGCAATACGGGACGGTATTGTTGCCGTCGTTCTCCTCCGAGACGACCCATACGTCGGTGGGACGCTCCGGGTCCTGCACTGCCGCGGAATAGTCGCCCCAGGTGCACGTCGTGCACGCCGCGGGCTGGTAGAAGGTGCTGCTCGCGTGCAGCGTGGTCAAGGTGCTCCACACGCCGCCGGTGATCGCGGCGACCATCATCGACTCGAGCGCCGAGCTCGACGATTTGTTCAACGTCAGGATGGCATTGCCGGCGCTGTCGACGGCGAGCGCGGGATCGTAGAGGTACGCACCGCTCACGGACTCAACCGGCAGCTGCGTCGGTGCGCTCACCGATCCGGTCGATGTCGCCGGAATCGATACCACGTTCACGCATGAGCGCAGCTGGCTGTCACCGCTCGGCGTGCACCCGGTGTTCCCCGCGACCCAGATCACGTTGCCCTGCCACACGGCACTGAGGAAACGATCGGTTCCGGTCGTCAGTGTCGCCGTTGTACCGGACTGCGCCGCTGCCGGCGGAGTGCTCGTCGCCGTGGCCTCGGTCCAGTTCGTGCATGTCACCGACACCGCACCGGCAGCGGGAAGTCCATCGATCGCAAACACCGCGATGCTCCCCGGTACCTTGCCGGAGCAATTGGCGTCATTCGCAACCGCGTAGGCAACTGTCTGTGCGGTCCAGGCCTGCGCCGGTTGCAGCCCGATCGGCCCCGGTTCGACGAACGCGTCGCTGTTGGAGTTGAACGCGCCGCTGATGAAGTCTGCTCGACGGATGACCTCCATCTGACTCGCCACCGGGAGGCCCGTGATGCAGCTCTGGTAATCACTGGTCTCGACCAGGAGACTCCCGGTGATGGCGAGCGAGACCGTTGAGAGTTCCACGCCACCGCCAATCTCGGGATCGATGTTGATCTGACCCCGCGTGATCCATGGCAGCGCCGGGTTCGCTTGCGACAGCATGACGTCCACCTGGCTTACGCAGCCTGACAAGGAGGGGTTGTACTGCAACACCATCAGGATGAAGCGACCGGACGCGGGGTCGTACACGACGTGCGGGTACCGCAGAGAGAAGCCCGAGGTATTGCCGACCATTGCGCTGAGGTTCATGAACGTCGGGGTTGCGCCTGAGCGCGTGGTGACTTCCATCGCACTGTTTGCGACTTCCACGATGTTGCTCGGGCCGATCGCGATGCTCGGGTCGGCGGGCGAGGTCACGTTGGGATTGCTGGATCCCGCATGTTGGAGCGCGAGCTGCTCGCTGAGACCCGGCTGATTCTGCAGGAGCGACGGGGAGCTGCCCGGCGTCACCGCTGCACGTAGGGTGTGTGCAGTCGTGCGATGTGAATCGCCTCGCGCATGCTGTGACGTTGCTGTCAGCGATCCTGTGCTCGCGGATGCGGCTGCGGCGACTGGCGTCGCGGAACACGCAACGGTGAGTGCGGCGACCAATGCGGACGACAGGATGAACATTCGGCGCACCGTCTCGATTCTAGGTGCGAATGCCGCCAGTGACACGCCGCTGTGACAGAGGTTGTCGATTCGTGACATCCACATGGTGGTCGCCAGACCACTGTCCGGGCGTCTGGCAGCGGCGATGGCGTATAAAATCGTCCTATGGATCGCTGGCAGATCGCCCATTCCAGGAGATGCTCGATGACCGACCTACGCGGCTGGAAACCGGTTTCGCTCGCTGATGACGACGACGAAGAAGACGGTGGCGACGAGGAAGACGACGAGGACGAGTAGCTCCGTCGGCGCGGCGGAGCGCTTTCGCCAGGTCAACCTCATCGCCGATCCCCTCTATGGCTACATAGAGATCACCAAGGATCGGCCCGGTGAGGCGAGCGAGCGTCAGCTCCTCGACACGGTCTGGCTGCAGCGGCTCCGCCGGGTCCACCAACTCCAGTCGGCGTGGTGGGTGTTTCCCAGCGCCGAGCATTCGCGTTTCACCCACCTGCTGGGTGCCATGCACCTGGCGAGCCTCTTCGCACAGCGCGTCGACAGCTCACTCCGTGTCGCGTTCCCGGATGCGCCGTCGCCGGCGCTGGTTGAGGAGACGCTCCGGATCGCCGGCCTCCTCCATGACGTCGGCCATGGTCCATTCGGGCACTTCTTCGACCACGAGGTTCTCGAACAGTGGCATCTCGACCACGAGGTGATCGGGCGACACCTCGTGACGCACCAGCTTGCCGATATCATCGCTTCGCTCCGCGCCAGCCCGTCAGGTCGCTTCGCACCGGGCGAGCAGATCGATCCGATGTGGGTCGCGTGGGTCATGGCGGATGCCGATATCGAAGGCTACGCACCGCCACCGTGGCTGCGTGCCCTGAAACCGATTCTCTGCGGCCCCGCCACCGTTGACAACCTCGACTACGTTCCGCGCGACGCGTACATGTGCGGCATCAGCCTCGGCGCGGTGGAGGTGCAACGGCTCATCCACTACACGTTCGTGAGCGGCGACAGCATCGTGCTGCACGCGCACGCCGCCGGCGCGCTGGAGATGTTCCTCGCGTCACGTCTGTACATGTACCTGCAGGTGTACCACCACCGAACCGGGCGCAGGTTCGACCTGTCGATGCGTGAGATCTTCGCGGACACGATCGCACAGCTGCTGCATGGCAATCCGCTCGAACACCTCGACGAATACGAGTTGCTCAATGACTGGTCGATGCTGGTCGCGGTGCAGCGCTGGCTCCGCGAACCACCGGGGAGCGAACGGCGCCGCCTCGCCGACGCCTGGGCGCGCATCGCCACGCGTGATCTCCCCTGGCATCTCGCCTATGAGAGCGTCGTCCACATGGGAACGGATACGTCACCGCTGCAGGAGCGTCTCGATGCACAGCTTGCATCCAAAGCGCTCGGTGCACGCGTCGAGGTCGACGTCGCAATCGCCCGTATTGCACCGCAGAACCCGATGACCGACGACGGGATGGTCCGGATCTACGACCCGCTCAATGACACCATCGAGGCCGCGCGTGCCGCCGAGCTTGTGGCGCGGCTCCCCCAACACAACCAGGTCATCCGCGTCTTCACCGACGACGTCAACGCGCTGCGCACTGTGCGCGATGCCGTCAAGGCAGTCATCGGCAGCTGATCAGCCCAGCCGGGCCTCGATCCATTCGACCGCTTCCTCCACCGATGCTGTGCGATGCACACCAGGGTCGGGCGCTGTCAGGTCGGGACGGATCACGCGCCAGCTGTTCACCGCGACGACCGGCTTACCGAGCACAAGCGCGAAGGCGATCTCGCTAAGAGTCCCATAGCCGCCACCGATTGCGATCATCGCGTCGCAGGAGCGCGCGATCACGGCGTTGCGCAGGTGGCCGAGGCCGGTTGCGATGGGGATGGTGACGCCCGGTGCGGCATCGTCCGGGTCGTCTCCCGGGAGGACGCCGATGCAGGTTCCCCCGAACGCGCTCACCGCAGCGGCGACCGCCGTTGCCACGCCCTGTCCTCCGCCGCAGACGACCAGGAATCCTCGCTCGGCGAGCAGGCGCCCGGCCGCGGTGGCAGCGCTCCGGTCATCATCCGTGGCCTGCGAAGCGCCGCACACTGCAACGATTCGCCGCCGCTCAGACATCGGGTTTTGCTGAGGGCGCCTAGGTTGCGACGGGAAGACGCGGACCCGACGGCATCACCGGACCGGCGGCGGCGCTGAAGTTCTCCTGGCTCACCTGGGCGGCGATGTGCGAGGCGACATCGCGGAACACCTCGCCGATGGGACTCGACGGCGCCGCCGCCATGATCGGGCGACCGTCGCCGTCGGCGCCGCGGATACGCGGATCGAGCGGGACCGCGCCGAGGAACGGGAGCTCGTAGCGAGCAGCCAGGTCACGTCCGCCACCGGATCCGAAGATATCGGTGCGCTCGTTGCAGTGCGGGCAGATGAAGCCGCTCATGTTCTCGACGACGCCGAGGACCGGAACATTGAGCTTGCGGAACATCTCGATGCCGCGACTCACGTCCGCGAGCGACACGTCCTGCGGCGTTGTGCAGATGACCGCGCCGGTCATCGGCATGCTCTGCGCGAGGCTGAGCTGGACATCGCCGGTGCCCGGTGGGAGATCGATGACCAGGTAGTCGAGCTCACCCCACGACACCTCGTAGAGGAACTCGCGCAACGCTTTGGCAAGCATTGGACCGCGCCAGATCACCGGCTGGCCGGGGTCGAGGATGGTACCGAAGGACACGACCTTGAGCCCATGCGCCTCGAGTGGCTGCAT
Organism: Candidatus Dormiibacterota bacterium; assembly: GCA_049287785.1. Taxonomy (GTDB): domain Bacteria; phylum Chloroflexota; class Dormibacteria; order Aeolococcales; family Aeolococcaceae; genus Palsa-851. The sequence continues at coordinate 6,042 of JBAQGL010000352.1, forward strand.
CTTTCCGTCAGGACCTGCATGCGGACGCTCGCGAATCCCGAGCATGATCGGCACGTTGGGGCCGTACACGTCCGCGTCGAGCAGTCCGACGCGCGCGCCGGCCAGTCGCAAGGCGATCGCCACGTTGACTGCGACGGTCGTCTTTCCCACACCGCCCTTGCCCGCGCTGATCGCGATCGCATTGCGAACCCCGGCGATCTCCTGGCGACCGGGAAGCCCGCGTGTGGAGCTCACCTCTGCATCCCAGCGGATCTCGACACGCGTGATGCCTGGAACCACGCCGACGACCGCCGCATCGATGTCCTCACGGATCCGGTCCTTGAGCGGGCACGCCGGGGTGGTGAGCACAACCCGAATCGACGCAACCCCGCCTTCGATCGCCAGGTCACGCAACATCCCGAGCTGGAGCATCGGCTTGTGCAGCTCGGGGTCGATGACGGTCGCGAGCGCGCGCTCGAGGGCGCCAAGCATCTCAGGATCACTCATCGTGCCTCGAGTATACCCAGGGCCCCCTTGGACCACGCTCAGGATGGCTGGGTGGCGAACCACCGTTTGAAGAACGAGAGGGATGTCCCGAGCCCGACTCGGACGCGCGGCAGCTGCCACAACGCCGTGCTGCTATCGGTTGCGCTGTCGACGCGAAGATCCTGAAGACCCGCGAGATACCCATAGCTCGCAAGCGTTCTGAACATCGACGCCTCCTGGGTGGTTCCCTGTGTGCTCAGCGGCCACGGCCAGAGGCCGGTGTAGGCGATGAACTGCACCGGATCACCGGTGAGGTTCACCAGCACCGTCTTGGTTCGATTGGTCAGCGGGTTGAGCGTGTCCGGTCCGGCGGAGAAGAACGCCGTGTCGTCATTGACCGTGTGATCCTCGATGGAAAAGCCGGTGTTCGCGAGATTCTGGATCTCCGACGCCGTCATGTATGTCTGCGGCCCGACCTTCCCACCGATCAGTCCGCTGCAGGGGAAGAACACTGCGGTGAACCCGTCTGCGCGCAGCAGCGGCACCGCATTCGTCCATTGACTCAGACGTCCGTCGTCGAACGTGATCACAAACGGATGGGGCGGCAGTGGAAGCCCGTACAGCAGTGCGTCGGACAGATGCTGCAGCGAGATCGCGTTCGCGTGCATGCTCGCCAGGAATGCCATCTGAGCGTCGAACGCACTCGGCAGCGTCGTGAGACCGATCTCGAGCCGCCATCCGTACGTCGATGGTTCGATCGACCGTCGCGGGACCTGATCGACGAGGTGATACATCAGGATCGGCACGTCGAGCTTCACGGTCGGGATCGATCCGGGCAGGATGACCGGAGCGTCAATTGACTCCGGACCCTCGCCGAGCACCGCTGCCGAGCCAGATGCGGGATCGGTGGTGATCTGCAGCGTCGTCACGGAGAAGAGCGCGGCGACGCCGGCGGGACGCAAAGAGGCGGGATCGGCGAAGATCACGTGGACCGGGAATTGCCACACGTCACGGATGTGGATCGAAGGATCCTCGGGCGGCGTCCAGCTCACCTCGAGGACCGGATCGCCGACAGAGACCCGCTCCACTGCGGCATGCGCGAATTTCCGGTTGAGCATCGCGTCGCGTGCGGCGGCCGACGGCCACGACACCTGATCCTGCGGCGCCAGCTCCGACCACTGCGACGCGTAGCCGCGCGTGCTGAACTGGCTCTCGAAGCTGCTGGCGAGCGCGATCACCTGGGGCGGGGCGACGACCAGGCGAACCGGCGTGACGTGGCTGGTGGGTGACGGCGTCCGAGACGGCTGAGGCGTCGGGCTGCAGCCGCTCAGGGCGAGCAGCGTGAAACTGCCGAGCCAACACGCCAGTGCACGTCTTCCCACACGCTCATTCAACGGTATCGGTCCACGCCCCGTACGGCCGTTCATGCGACAGGGTGCACCGGAATTGATGCGCTCTCTACAATGCGGCGGGCATGCTCGATCGCCGCGTGATACGCGATCTCGAGGGTCAGGTCGCTCCCTCTCACGTCTACACGCGTCCGGCGGATCTCGCCGCCTACGCATACGACGCCTGGGGTGCCTCCGGCGAGCGCCACCTCCCGGATGCCGTCGTGTTCCCCGGATCGACCGAGGAAGCCGCTGGCATCGTCAGCGTCTGCGCGGTCCACCGGGTCCCGATCGTCCCTCGTGGCGCGGGCACCGGGTACGCGGCCGGCGCCTCACCGTCGCACGGCGGGGTGATCGTCAGCCTTGCCCGTCTCAACCGGGTGCTTGGCATCGAATCCGAGGCACTGCGCATCCATGCGCAGGCGGGCGCCATCACCGCCGGCATCCACGCCCAGGCCGCAGCGGCCGGCCTGTACTACCCGCCCGACCCGGGCTCGTCGACCACCTGCACCATCGGCGGGAACGTGGCCTGCAACGCCGCCGGCCCGCACACGCTTCGCTACGGCGTCACCGCGGATTTCGTCGCAGGCATTACGGCGGTGCTCTCGGACGGGAGGGTCGTGCGCCTTGGTGAAGGCGGCGATACCTCGGCCTCCGGCCTGCTCGCGCTTCTGGTCGGCTCCGAAGGGACGCTCGGGGTGATCACCGAGGTGCTCCTGCGGCTGATCCCCGCACCGAAGGCTCGTTCCACGCTCGCCGCAACCTTCAGCGGCATGGAGCGAGCCGCTGCGGCCGTGGCCGAGATCAGCGAGGCAGGCATCGTCCCGGCGGCTCTCGAATTCCTCGACGCCGGCGCGCTCGACGCGGTGCGCAAGGCCGGGGGCGGCAACATCGGTGGCGACAGCGCGGCATTGCTCATCGTCGAGCTCGAGGGCGACGCGGCCACCGTCGGCGCGGACACCGAGGCCGCCTGCACCGCGATCACCCGCGCCGGGGCTTCGCAGCTCCAGCGCGCGACCGAGCCGGGTCAGGCGCAGCGCCTCTGGGCCGCCCGCAAGGCGGTGAGCGCTGCCGTCGCCAAGGTGCAGATCGGCAAGGTGAATGAGGACGTGGTGGTCCCGCGCGATCGAGTCGCCGAACTGGTCGCGCACACCCGCGATCTGGGCACGAAGCACGAGCTCCCGGTGGTGAACTTCGGCCATCTCGGTGACGGCAACGTCCATGCCACGTTTCTCATCGATCCGCGGATCGACGGCGAACGTGCGCGCGCGGATGCCGCCGCCGGCGAGCTCTTCGAGACGGTGCTCACCATGGGCGGGTCCCTGTCGGGCGAGCACGGCGTGGGCGCCGCCAAGCTCGGGTACATGGAGCGCCAGCTCGGCCCGGGGACGGTGGCCTTGATGCGCAGGATCAAGACCGCCCTCGATCCGCACGACGTGCTCAACCCCGGCAAGAAGATCCCGGAACGTCAGTCCTCGGCGTCGAGAACCGCCAGCAACGAGGCGGCGTAGTCGGTCTCGTCAATGCGGCGGGCCAGCTCGCGCCCGTCGTCAACCGGCAGCTCCATCGACGCGTCGTAGACGAAGCTGTACACGTTGCTGAGCGTCCAGTCGCCGAACCCGAGTGAGGCGAGCGCGTCGGGAAGCCTCGGCTCGCTCACGTCTGCGTCGAAGGTATCGGTCGCCGCCTTGTAAAGGGAGCTGAGATTGCGGTACTCAGTCTCGTACTCCTCGATCAGCGCCGGGTCGGCCTCCTCCTCGCGCAATCGAGCGAGCGTCCGGCGCAACGACTGGATCTCCAGTTGATACTCGTCCACCCTCTCCCGAGTGTAGTGGAGCAGGCCCAGGTCACTCGGGGCGGTGGCGGGGCACCTCGTTCGGGTAGATCCGCGCGAATCGGCGCCGCTCGAGGGTGAAGAACACCGCACCGCCGATTCCCATGATGAGCACGCCCACGATGATGCCGAGGCCGAACCACCCACCCGGCACACGGGCGAGCAGGCCGTTGGCGCCCGCGTTCCCGCCGGGATCGGAAGCCACAACGCACACCGAATAGGTCAGGAACTTCTCGTAGACACCACGGATGTAGTCGGTGCGGTACTCCGGGCTATTCACGAGCGACTGGGCGACGGCGGCTTGCCAGATGGCGTCGTGTGGCTGGGGGAGTCCGAGGAGATGGAACTCTTCGGCGGGCTGGCCGGCCCGCATCAGCAGGGTGCCGATGGTGTGGACCACGAACCTCGAATCGGTTCCGCCGGTATCGACGTAGTACTCGTTGGTTGAAGCGATCTGCTCGATGAGCGACTCGTCCGGGGTCTGGAGCGACTGGTTGCCGGCGAGGATGCCCTGACCGCCGTTCGTCTCGGAGGTCAGCGGCGCCCTGAGGATCAGTTGCTGATAGTCGAGCGATACGACGAGATCCTGGTAAGCGAGCGAGCCCACCATCGCCTGGGCGAAGGCGACATGTCCGACCGGATCGTTGGTGTACGCGGCAAGTGCGGCCGACAGCTCCGCGTTGGTTGGAGCGCGACCGATCAGATCCTGGTAGACGCCGTCGATGAGCCCGGTCTGAGTGCTGCCGTGGTTCTGGTAGTACTGGGGGCTGCTGAGGACGCCGGCGATGATCGCCTCCTCGGTCGTCCCGCTCTGCATGGACGCCAGTGCCGCGGCGAGCTGCGAGGCCGTTGGCGTTCCAATGCTGCTCGTGCATTCCTGCGCCAGGAGCTGTTTGCAGGTGGGGTGCATGTAGTTGGCGAAGAAGGAGGTGACCTCGTCGGTTCGGAACTCGGCGCCGGTGACCACCTGTTCGGCCAGCGTCAGCCTGGCCGTTGTGGCCGCGGCGATCACGGTCGGCGCAGCACCCGGTGCCCTCCCCGCTGTGATGGTTGCAAGCAGCGTGGCGTTTGCGGTCAGGTCGCCTGCCGTTGGTGATCGGTTGAGCAGGTCGAGGTAGAGATTCGTGATGTAGCCCACGGAGGTGGCGCCGACGTGCGCGTAATACTTGGCCGAGGCGGCGATCTCCTCGACCATCACGTTCCCGGACAGTCCCTTGAAGCCGGGCCCGGTTAGGCGGTTGACCCAGAGCGCCAGGTCGGCGCCGTCCGGATAGGACTTCAGGAGCGCGTGGAACGCCTGGTCGACGCGAATCGCCCGGGCCTCCTGGCTGAGCACGACGTCCTCGACGAGCTGCGTCCGCCCGGCGTCACCCCCGGCGACGAGCATGGGGAGCGCCGTCGACACCTCGATCGGCGTCGGATCGTGCCGGAGGACATCGTCATAGAGACGCGTGACGAATCCGAGGTTGTTGCTCCCGGCGTCCTGGAAGTACTCGGCCGAGGAGAGCAGCTGAATCTCGAGCGTCGTCGGATCAGCCCCGGCTCCGGCCAACTGGGCGGTGTCCGCCTCGAGCTCGGCGGAGGTCGGGCTGCGACCGATACCTGCGGAGCAGTCCGCACCGCCCTGTGGCGTGCCCCCGCCTGATCCGCCGCCGCCGCCACCGATGACGAACGGTGTCGGGGTTGGGAGCGGCGTCGGGGTGGGCGTCGGGACCGGTGTGGGGTGCGGGGTCGGGGTGGCCGGCCCGGTTTGGAACGGTGTCGGCGTTGGCCGGTTCGTCGGTGGCGGGGTCGGCCGCGGCGTCGGGGTCGGTGTCGGCGGTGGCGTGGGGGTCGGGGTCGGGGCGGGCGTGACGAAGAACGAGGTCGATGCAGTTGCCCCGCTGTTTGCCACGACGATGCCCTGCGTGTTATCAAAAAGTAAGGCCGTGGGCGTGTCCGAGGCCCCCCTTACAGCGTTGTTGGGACCCGTGCCAGATACGGGTCCGGAACAGGTCGCATCGGCTGTACCGCTGCCCATCAGCTCCCCGGGCTGCCAGTACAGTTGGATTGTGAGGCTGTCTGAAGAAGCGGTCCCGCAGTCAATTGCATCCCACGCGTATTGGTAGTCGATTCCCGTCCCCGGACCACCCGACGTCGCCGTCGACGTCTGCGTCAGCGTTGGGCTCCCGGAAGCGGCTGCGGGGCGTGACAGCGCCATCGGTAGAGCGATGGCGCACACCATCGCCAGCACCACGACCCCTGCCGCTCTTCGCATGCCTCTCACTGTAGCCCCGCCTTCCCTTTCCCCTGTGCGACGCGACAAGAACGGGATCAGCCCGTCCTGACGTTCACCAGGTTGCCGACCAGATGGCCGACGCCGAATGCTACGCCCGCTGCGACGGTCGCGAAAGCCAGCTGGCGGAGCGCCGATCGGACCCGGGAACGGCCGGTGAAGATGGCGACCGTCCAGCCGACCGCCAGCACCGAGACGGCGCCGAGCACGATCGACAGCAGCGCCGCGGTCGTTCCGCTTGTGAAGAACCATGGGAGGAGCGGGATGACCGCTCCGATACTGAACATCACGAACGACGAGGCGGCCGCCTGCCACGGGTTTCCCGTCTTGCCGGGCTGCAGCCCGAGCTCTTCGCGTGCATGGACCTCGAGGGCGACCTCGGGGTTCCGCATGATCGCCTCGGCGATGCGACGAGCGTCAGCCTCCTCGACACCACGAAGCCGGTAGGTGGCCGCGAGCTCTCGGGTCTCGTCCTCAGGATGGCGCTCCAGCTCGCGACGCTCGATCTCCAGCTCGCGCTGCAGGAGCTCCGACTGAGCCGCCATCGAAACGTACTCCCCCGCCGACATGGAAAACGCGCCGGCGACGAGGCCCGCCAGCCCTGCGAGCAGGACGACCGACG
>JBAQGL010000353.1:0-1716 GCA_049287785.1 Candidatus Dormiibacterota bacterium
CCGATGATCAGCTCGCGCTGACCGCGACCGATCGGGATCATCGAGTCGATCGCCTTGAGGCCGGTCTGCATCGGCGTGTCGACGTTCTCGCGCTGGATGACGCCCGGCGCCACACGCTCGGTGGGCAGCGTCTGCGCGGTCTCGATCGGTCCGCGGTCGTCGAGCTGCTCACCGAGTGCGTTGACGACGCGACCGACGAGCTCGTCGCCGACCGGCACCTCGGCGATGCGACCGGTGGTGCGCACGTTGTCGCCTTCCTGGAGGTGCTCGTACGGGCCGAGGATGACCGCGCCGACACCGTCCTCGCGAAGGTCGAGCGCGAGCGCGAGGACAACCCCCTTGCCGCCCGGCCCCGGCATCTCGAGCAGCTCGCCGGCCATCGCACGTTCGAGGCCGTAGATGCGCGCGATGCCGTCGCTGACCGACGTGATGACGCCCTCGTTGGCATCCACCACCGGCGCCTCGAAGCTCGCGATCCGTTGTTTGAGAATCTCTCCGATCTCGTCGCTGCGTATTGCCATCAGTCAGTCATTCCTCTCTCTCATCAGGCAAGTGCTGCCTGGAGCTGTTGCAGGTGGGTGCGCAGGCTGTCATCGATGACCCGGTCGCCGATGCGGATCACGAGTCCGCCGACGATCGACGGATCGCTGCGCACGGTGGTCTGAACGTCACTGCCGAGCTGCTTGCTCAGCGTGTCACGGATGTGCTTCTCGAGCTTCGCGTCCGCGGGCACCGCGGTGGTGACCTCGACTCGCACGACGCCCGACGCCTTGTCGGCCAGCGCGTCGTAGTGATTGAGGATCTCGCGTGCGATGCCGACACGGCGGCGCTCGATGAGCAGCCGCGCCAGGTTTCGTGCCTCGGGCGAAGCGCCCTTGAGCAGCTTCATCCCCTGGCGGACGCGCTCGGCGAGGCTCGTCCGCGGATTGGCGAGTGCCTCGCTCACCGCCGGGTCGCTCAGCACGTCGACGACGCCGGCCAGCTGCTCGCGCCGGCCGGGGATGTCCTTCGCCTCCTGGGCGAGCGCGAAGTACGCCTCGGCGTAGCGGCGGGCGAGGATGCTGGCGCGTTCCATCTCAGTTCTGTTCGGCTTTCCCGGACGGCGTGTCCGCGACCTTGGTGAGCGCCTCGTCGATGAGTCGCTGGTGCGCCTTGGCGTCAAGGGTGTCACCGAGCAGGCGTTGTGTGGTTGCGACCACGAGAGTCGCGACCTCGTTGCGCAGGTCCTGGATGGCGCGATCGCGCTCGCCACCGATCTCGGTGCGCGCACGGTCGATCAACGCCTCGGCGTCGGCCCTCGCTTTGGCGATGATCTCCTTGGCTTCCGTGGTGGCCTCGCCGTGCGAGCGGTTGATGATCTCGCGAGCGTGGGCACGCGCCTCTTCGAGCGTCTTCTCGACCTGCTCCTGCACCTTGGCGAGACGCTCCTCCGACTCCTGTGCCGCGCGCAGCCCGGCCTCGATCTTCTTCTCGCGGTCGGTGGCGGCCGCGATGATGCGCGGGTACGCGTATTTCCCGAGGATGACGATCATCAGGACGAACGCGATCAGCTCGGCGACGAACGTCCCGTTGAGGTCGAGCAGCCCGGCCGGCGCGGGAGCGGCGGCAATCACCGTTGTCACGACCTCGTCTTATTTGGCGATGACGTAGATGAAGAAGAATCCGAGCGCGAGGTTGATGAAGTACATCCCCTCGACGAGGCCGATGATCAGGAAC
>JBAQGL010000354.1:0-8937 GCA_049287785.1 Candidatus Dormiibacterota bacterium
CTCGCCAAGTGCCGGCCCGACCGACGGCTCGAGGAGGTTCCAGGTGGCCTGGACGGACGAGAAAAGCTGCCGGCCGTCGACCCGGACCTCCAGTGCTCGGCGGACGGTATCGGCCTGTCTCGGGCCCGTGGTGGTGATGCCGAGCAGGAGTCCCTCGCGACGGCGCCGCGCCAGGGCGGTGAGCAGGGGCGCGTCCTCCATCGCTCCCGACTCGACGGTCAGCGAGTGCACCTGATAAAGGCGGAGGTGGTCGCCGAGCAACGCACGCGTCTCGGCGTATTGCCGCTCGAAGGTGGCCACCGAGAGGTCCTTGACCTCCTGCACGGGAGCCGCCATGTCCCATCCGCCGACGTACGTGTAGCCCCACTTGGAGCCCACGACCACGTCGCCGCCGCCGTTCCGGCTCGCGAGCCATCCGCTGAGAAATGCTTCGGCTGAACCATACGAGCGCGCGACGTCGACGTAGCGGACGCCGGCCGCATGCGCGGCGTCGAGCAATCGGTAGGTCAGCCCGCGGAGTGTCTCCACGGATCGGTCGGCGCCGAGGTCCGCGCCACGGTTGGTGGTGATGTACGCGGGGCGCCCGATCGCCGCAAGCCCGAGACCGATCCGGCTGACGAGCGGTCCGTCGCGGCCCAATATGGTGACGTCACGAGAAGTACCCCGATGGACCGATGGGTCGTCCGGCGTGGGCATGCGGCACATAGTGATCGCGCAGGATCTGCACCACAAGCTCTCGGCGGCTTCGGACACCGACCTTGTCGAACACCGACTTCAGATGATCCTGCACAGTGTTCGTTGAGATCCCGCTGTCGGCGGCGATGTCGATGGTCGACATCCCCCGGCACACCAGGCCCGTGATGGCGCGCTCCTGTGCGGAAAGCCCATATGCCAGCATGATGATCGGAGCCACCTCGGCTGCCGACGCGCTGTCGATGATCACCGCGACGGCTTCGCCGGTTCCCGTGGGAAGGCGTGAGGCGTGGAGCACCGCCCAGCGTCCGGCTCGCGTGCGAACGCGAAGACGCGGAATGCCTCCGTCCGGGCTGGTACGTCCGCCGAGCTGCGCAGCCACGGCGAGAATCTCCGTCGGCATCGGCGTGTGGGGACCGCCGTCATATCCCAACTCGTCGAGCCATTGTTCTGCCGCGGGAGTCCATCCCGTCACCGCGAGGTCGGAGCTGAGCAGGACGACACCGGGCGCGGTATCGACGGGGATTTCGTCGATGGTCGCGGCAACGATGCCGGCACGAAGCCCTAGCGCGACGTGGGGCGAGATGGTTTTCATGAAGAGCACGTCCTGAGCAGAGAACGACCGGTGTTCACCGCGATGCAGACAGATGAATCCCCACGACGCTCCGCCGACCCGGAATACTGCCCGCAGCTCGTCCTCGAACCCCAGCGGCTGGAAGATCTCGGAGTATCGCGCGCTCCGCGACATCACGCCATCCGTCGACCCGAGCAGCGTCTTCACGCCATCCTTGTCACAAGCGACGTCGGTCCATTTGTTGACATCGTCCGCGACGAACTCGTTGTTTACGAAGTAGGGCTTCGTCGACGCCGGGATCTCTTCCTGGTATGTCCCGGTGAAGAGCAGTGTCGCGGGATCTGCGGTGGCCCACCAGATGGCGTCGGCCGGGACTGCGCGCTTCAGAAGCGGCAGGAGCCGGGCTCGGAGCGCCTCTGGGCCGAGACCCATCTGACAGAGTTCGAGGATCGACTGAGCCGCGTCCCGGCGCATGATGTCGCCGTTCATCGCGTGTGTTCTCCTTCGGCCTCGGAGCTCTGATTATGCGGGTCCCGGCCTCAATCGTCGTCAGGGGGCTGACGGGCCGACAAGCACCTCGTACTGGCCGCGCTCGAGCAGCTCGACTCCGGTTGCCGCCACCGTCCTGGCTCGACTCTGATCCGCGGAGGCGTCGCTCGACAGCGCAGCCGCGTCCGTGGTCCAGAGAGTGAGGGTCAGAGCTCTGCGGCCGGCCGAGTCCACGAGAAAGAATGCCCCGGCGTTCCCCTCGAGGCCGGCGACAAAATGACGCACCGTCTCCACTGATGCCGCCCACTTCTCGATCGCTTCCGGCGTGCCACTCCATGTTGATGTTCTGGCAAACATGTCGATCCTCCGTAATCTGCTGTTCTGGATGGAGCATGCCGCGATGAGAACGGCCACACCATCCCAGAAAAGTGGGAGGGTCGATTGCCGCATCGATCCTCGCTAAGATCGATCAGTGGCAATGCTGCTCGTGGATGGCTCCGACCTGCTGGTCAAGATGTCGGACGTCGAGAAGTTCGAGGCGATGCACGCGGACGTTCGCGTCCCGCTGAACACGGTGCGAACCGTGCGCGTGGTCGACGATGCGTGGCCGGAGCTGCGAGGCATCCGGGCGCCCGGGACGGGCATTCCGGGAGTGATCGCGGTTGGCACACGACGGGGCTCGTTCGGCAAGGACTTCGCCGTCGTGCATGGCAAAGAGCAGGCGGTCGTCGTCGAGCTCGATGGGGCGGTGTACTCGCGCATCGTGGTGACGACAGTCGATGCAGGCAGCGTCGTCGCCGAGATCCAGCGACACCTCCCGCCCGAGTCGAATTGATCCTCCGGGCCGGACAGAACGATGCCACCGGATCTGTCAGCGTCACCGGTGGCATCGTCTGCTGTCCCGTCCTAGGGTTTCATTCGGTCACGCGAACTCGGAGGCCTGCACCATCAACGCGTTGGCCTGGTTGGTCCATGACCGAGCAGCACCCGATGCGATGCTCTGGCCACCGAACTCCAGATCGTTCAGCGCCTCGCTGATCCGTGAGGCCAGGGCGTCGCGCTGGGCGCCCAGCTGCGTGAGTGCCTGCTCGATGGAACGGTAGGTCGCATCGCCCGACGATGAGCTCTCGAGTGCCTTCGTGGATGCCTGCAGGGTCGCGATGCCGAAGACACCGACGTCAGCATTGAGCTGCTTGTAGGCGCTCTCGAGCGCAACGAGCTGCGCATACGCCCTGCCGCTGCGGTCGGCGGCGGGGAGGAACGCATGGCTCACGTCCTCGAGCAGGACTCGACCGTCGCTGACGTAGTCGTCATGCAGGCCGAGCAACGCCATCATGGTCGGCCTGACGTCTGTCTCATCGGCCCAGGTGGTCGAGTCAACGCCGCGCGCGGTCACACCCGGTCCGGCGAACGCCACCCAGTTGGTGTTGATCTCGGGCGCCACATCACCGTGATTCCAGGCGTATTGCGGATTGATGACCACGCACGGGTCACTCGTCCCGGTCTCTGAGCCGGTCGGCCCTGTGCATGTCGACGGCCCGGTGCTGACGTAGAAATCCGGATTCGCGAAATCGGTGAAGGTTGGCAGACGGTTGGGATCGCCGGTCTTCATGTGCAGGATGGTCTCCTCCACCTGATCCGCCATGTAGCGGGTGAGCGGAACGGTGGCACCGGTGTCGTTGTTGGCCCAGGGATCCGGGGCGAGCAACTCGCCCATGTCGCGTTCCAGCTGCCGTGCGACCGCGGCGCCGGCGGGCGGGTTGCCGTTGACGTACACGTTCGGCGCACTGTCGGCGTGCACCGAGAACGCGGTGGTCTCGGTTGGGAATTGCTCCTTGAGGAGGCCGGTCAGATTGACGTCCACCTCGCCGATGGTGCCCTGCGCGTACGCGCACGGGATCGGGACTCCGTCGCACCCCGCGGGTGCCGGATGCTGCGTGCCGGCGAAGTGATCGCCCTCATCCGAGCTGATGATGAAGAGCGTGTTGGCGGGCGTGATGCCGTCGTGCTGGAGGCGGGTGAAGAAGGTGCCGAACGCCGCATCATCCGCTTTGAGCTGCGCCACGTACGCCGTCTGTCCCGGTCCGGCGGCGGAGTCGGTCGCATGGTTGTCGTGGGCATCCTCGATGTAGCCGTAGGTGATCGGAATGCCGTGCTCCTGCATATCGGCCACGTATCCAAGTGTCTGCGCGGCGCTGACGTCAAAGCCCGGGAAACCGTAGTAGGTCTTGCCGGTGTCCAGGCTGGCGTAGTAGCTCGTGAGCGGCTGTCCGTCGAGATCGTTCACCTTGACGCCCTGGCCGGGGACCGGCGTCCCGCCGATGACCCTGCCGACGTTGACGTTGCCGTAGAGGGCGTCGTACCCCTTGTAGCCGCCCGGCTCGCTGGGCAACCGGTCAGGCGCGGCGAGCGTGGGATTCTGAGCACATACCGAGGATGTGGTCTTTGCGCAGTGCACGATGATTCCCTGGTAGTTCGCGTCCGAGAGGTCGGCATAGCCGTACTTGCTCTCCTCGGCGAGGACTTCCTTCCATTGCGGGCTGTTCGCCCCGTAGATGGCCTTGATGTCAGGGTCTGAGTTCTCGACCTCCATGTTGGCCGTCGAGAACGCGCCGACGTCGCACCCGGCGCGAGTGAAGGGCACCCACGGCGCCGGCGCTATCGTCCCTTTCGGGTCGACCATCGTCGGCGACGTGTCGGTGGTCGTTGTGGCCACCGGATCGGTCCAGTAGGCGAACGAGCTGGCGAAGCTGCTGGTCTCGTCGCTGTTGAACACGCCGTAGCTATTCGCAACCGGCTGGCCATGCTTGTCCCCGTAGACCCCGGTGAGCGTTGTGAGGATGTCATCCGCCGTGTGCGCGATGAGCGGCGTGTGCTCATTCGAGAGGAGCACCCCGTTGTGTTCCATGAAATTGAGCAGGTTGGGCATCTGCGCCAGGTCCGAGGGGACATTTGGGTTGTCCTGCGTGAAGTGCACGTTGTCGAAGACGAGGCTGATCACATGCTTGATCGACCCGGTCGGCGAGTTGAGCACGCAGCCGGTCGCCGGTGTCGTGGTCGCGGCGGCAGCCGCCGTGCCACCGATTGGCAGCAACGTCGAGGCGGGAACCGCTGCCAGGACCGCGACCGCACCGGCGAATGCCGAACGCCGGCTCCGGCGAAGTTTCCCTGGCTCATGCACTGCGGGTGTGTCCATTGTCGAACTCTCCCTGTGACATTGAAATCGACCCTCGTATGCCACGCAAGATCGTAGAAGGCGGGCGATTAACGACTGGCTACCGGACGGTTGTGAACCGGTAATTCATGAACGTGAACGCACGCGAACGCGGCACCCGCAACGGTGCACTCCACGCCGCGCTCACCCGCGGCGCGGAGGACACCGCGCAACGACCGCGCTGACCCGCCTAGGGTCAGGGGACGAACAGCAGACCCTTGGCCTGGATCGTGGTCACAACAGTCGTGACCTGACCGGTACGAAGATCGAGCCGTCCCAGGTAGTTGGGATGATTGATTGGGACGTCGGCATCGCCGGGGGTTACCGCGACATACGCCGTGCCGGGGTCGAATGCGCCCCCCACCGCGAAGATCTCGTTGTCGACGCCGTCGGTCACCAGCAGGGTACCTTTCGAATCGGTCGCCCACGCGGTGTCATCCACAGACTGAGAGAGATTCAGAGCCCAGAGACGCGGCGTCGACCCGGCGGCGCCGTCGACGTAGATCTGCTGCTCATCGCCCTGGCTGTCGAGCATGAAATCGCCACCGAATCGAGGACTCACCGCCGGGACAACCGTATTGGAGTCAGGGTCGGTGAGCGCCAGTGCGACCTGCGTTCCATACGACGAGCTGTTTCGGTTGGCCACCGTCGCGGTGCTGTTGTCGAAGAGCACCGGCTGCAACACGGCGACCGATCCGTCGAGGTCGGCTCGGTAGACGGCGGGCCCGTTGGCGGTCGTCGGCGCGGAAGCGCTGATCAGGATCACACCGTGGTCGACCGAGACGGCATCCGTCCCTCCTCCGTGGGGCAGGGGGTTCAAGTTGAACTGGTAGTGGTGGACCTGCGCGCCGGCCGGGGCCTCGGGCGAGATTGCGAAGAGGCTCGAGTTACCGTCCTCGTTGACCGTAATAAGAAGCTGATGGGTGGCGGCGTCGGCAGTCAGCCCGTCGGCATGACCCTTGACCTTCCAGGTGGCGACCCGATGCCCGGAGGCGCTGTAGCCGATCACGTCGCTGGCGGTCGCGCCTGTCGTGCTCGGCTGGCCACTCGGCCCGATGCCGTTCTGCCACACGACGTACACGGTCCCATCCAACCACGTGATGTCATCGGGACCGAATACGGTCGCGCTGCCGCTGGCGAAGACCCGAACCGACAGGTGCGCATGCCCTGCGCTGGTCGCACTCGCGGCGAAGGCAGGCCCTGCATTGATTGCGGCAGGAATGCCCAGTGCGGCGATCGCTCCCGCGATGATCAAGCGTCGATGCAACTTCTGAGTCATGTTCGTACCGTCCTCTCTGCACCTGAACCGGCGACGCCACCACTCTGAGCAGTGAATCGTTAACCCGGGGTAAAGAGGCTGGGTCGAACTAGCGGAAGCGGCGCCGCCGGACGATCGCCGCGACGGAGAGCAGTGCCCCTGCGCCGATCAAGGCGGGGGCGAATCCGATTGGAGCGGCCCCACTTGACGGTGTGGAGGGCGTTGGCGATGAGGTCGTGCTCGCGGTGGTGCAGATCCCCGTTGGCGGTCTGATCACGTTGCTGTCCAGGGTGAGCGCGCCATTGCGTGCGAGAGCTCGCCCGCCGTTACGACCCCCCCCGACGCCGATCGTGGCGCCGGTCGTCATGGTGATGCTGGTCAGCGCGATCAGGTTTCCCTGGAACGAGGTCCCGGTGCCGAGCGTTGCCGAGCTGGTGACCTGCCAGAACACGTGGCAGGAACTGGTCTCTCCGCTCAGCGCGACTCGGGAATGGCTCGCCGTGGTCAAGGCGGAGCCGATCTGGAAGATGAAGAGCGAACCACTTCGGCCCTCGCCGTTGAGGGTCAGCGTTCCGGTCAGCTGCGCTGACGAGCTGAAGTGATAGACACCGGGGGTCAGCGTCTTGCCGCCGAGGTTCACGCCCGACATGTTCCTGAACGGCGTCGCATGCGCCGCATCGTTGTATGTGGTCACGAGGTCGTTGTGCGCCTGGATCGCGACCGCGTTGTCCTCGTCCTTGGCGCCGGTGACGACGCCGGGCGGGAAACCGGTGACCGACGATGCCTTGTTCGGGCTGATCGCCAGGTTGCCGGTGATGACGGTCGAACCGGTGTTGGTGATCGCCGATCCGGCCATCACGGTGAAGTTGGCGGCCGACAGCAGCCTCGGCTGCGCCACCGCGGCCCGGGCGGCGGTCGGGAATGCCGCGAGCGCGGCTCCGAGGGCGCACGCAAGGAAAATCGCGCAGCGCGAAGCCCTCGGGACGCCTGGTCGGCCAATCACAGCAAATGGAGCATGCGCGGCCTTCCCGGAAAAGACTGTGCGTCAGCGTACATACGGGAAGTCATGCGAAGGCGGAGGCCCACCATCTGATCTCGTCTCTCCGTCTGAAGCGGTACCGATGCGAGACGATCGTGGGGATGGAACTCGCCGGGATCGTCAGCGGGCTCGACGCCCAGGTGGGCAATGCCATCGATGGCGCGGTGATGCGGCACCACGAGCGCCGCCTCCGGCGGATCGGCTGGAGTCGAGCCCTGGGCGGCGATGACGCGGCCTGGGCAGCGCATCCGCCGCCCCGCGACGGGAACCGGATGCAGGTGCACATCGATGGGACGTCGGCCCTCCCCGCGATCGCAGCGGCCGTTCGGGCGGCTCGCACCTCCGTTCATGTCGCGGGCTGGACGTTGGATCCCGATTTCGAGCTCGAGCGAGACCCCGCAGTGGTCACGGTGCGCGAGCTCCTGGCGGACGCAGCGCAGCGCGTCGATGTCCGCGTCCTGGTCTGGGCAGGCGCGCCAGTGCCGATCATGCAGCCGTCACGGGCCAAGGCGCGCGACCTCATGGATCGCCTTGTGCGCGGCACCCGGATACATGGAGCCCTCGACCCTCGCAATCGCCCGATGCACTGCCATCACGAAAAGCTGGTGATCATTGATGGAACGCTGGCGTTCGTCGGTGGCATCGACCTCACCGCGCTCGCGGGAGACCGGCTCGACGGCTGGCCCCACGACCGCCACACCACGCTGGGATGGCACGATGCGGCCGCAAGGCTCGAGGGTCCGGCAGTTGCCGATGTCTGCGCCCATTTCGCGATGCGCTGGCAGGCGACGACCGGTGAGGTCCTCCCCGAGCCCGGACCGATCCCGACGGCGGGCGACAGTCGGGTCCAGGTGATTCGCACCGTTCCCGATGGCACGTACAAGGCGCTGCCCCGTGGGGATTTCAGCATCCTCGAGAGCTACCTGAGCGCGTTTCGACGCGCGCGCCGTCTCATCTACATCGAGAACCAATTCCTCTGGAGCACCGAGGTGGTGGCTGTGCTCCAGAGGAAGTTGCAGCATCCCCCCACCGATGCGTTTCGCCTCTGCATCGTCCTTCCACGCCATCCGAACAACGGGAATGACGATACGCGAGGCCAGCTGGCCGTCCTGCAATCGGTCGATCACCAGCACCGTCTCCTTGCCGGGACGATCGGCCCGCTCGGTCGCCAGCGCCCTCCCGTCTACGTGCACGCCAAGATCGCGACCGTCGACGACAGCTGGCTCACCATCGGGTCAGCGAACCTCAACGAGCATTCGCTGTTCAACGACACCGAGGTCAACCTGGTCACCGACGACGCCAATGTCGCCCGCGACGTGCGTGAGCAACTGTGGAGCGAGCACCTCAATCTCGACTGCCGCGGCGTCGATCCGCTGCACGTGATCGAGTCGTCGATGCGGGCGTCACTGACTGCGCGACCGCCGTTCATCACGCCACTGCGGCCGTTGCCCGCGGTATCCCGGCGCTCGGCACGAATGCTCGGACCGCTCAAGGGACTGCTCGTCGACGGTTGATGCGGCCCACGACGGCACGCTTCAGCCGAAGATCGCGCTCAGGTCTCCGCCGGCAGACGCCGCATTGCCGAGCAGGGGCACGCCGAACGCCTCCTCGATGGTGCGCAGCGTGCTGTAGTGGTCACCTGTGGTCGCAATCGCCCCACGTCCTTGCGC
>JBAQGL010000355.1:0-10423 GCA_049287785.1 Candidatus Dormiibacterota bacterium
GCTTCCCCCCGTGCCGCCACCCGCCTCCTGGGTGGTCGTTTCATTCGCTGTCGCGGCGTCAGCTTCGTCCTTGGTCGCCTGCGCTACTGCCAACTCGGTTGCGGCCTTCACTCGGATCCGGTCTCGGACCGCGAGCCATTCGAGGACGCGGTCCTTCACCTTTGTGAGGCCGTAGTGGTCTTCGTCGAGGATCGCGGCAGCGCGTTCGATGTCGAGCGTTTCGGCTGGGGGATCGACCCAGGGGAGGTCCAGGAGCCAGTCGACCCAGGTTCGTACCATTCCCATCTCTGGGGAGGCGCTCGGGATCTGCTCGAGGCGGTGGACTTCTTTCAAGACGCGCTGTTTGACGTTGTCGGGCATGCCTGCTTTTTCGACGCGAGCGCTGAGGTCCTCGTCGTCTTCGCCGGCGTCGTCCAGCTCGGAGAGCTCCTTGCGGATGGCGCGGAGCTGCTCGCGGAGGATGTGCTCGCGTTGCGAGTTGTTGATGGTCTTCTGGACGTCTTCGTGGATCTTGCTGCGCAGCTGGGCGACTTCGACTTCGCGCGCGAGCAGAGGGATCAGCTTGCGAAGGCGGACGAGGGTGTCGGTCTCCTGGAGGAGCGCGACGCGATCGTCGAACCCGAAGTCCGGACAGGTGCTCGCGATGTCGGCGATCAGCTCCGGCTGCGACGCGCGAGCCATCGCAACCGCGGTGTCGGCGCCGACCTGGGCTCCGGCGTTCACGTACTCGGCAAACAGGGTTCGGACCGATCCGAACAACGCGTCCACCTCAGTGCCCTCGACCGGTTCGGGCGGCAGTGGCGTGACGGTTGCGATCCAGGCGTCTCCGGAGGCGTCGAAGGCCTCGATGCGGACTCGCTCCTTGCCCTCGACGAGCGCATGAGCGCCGCCGCCCGGAAGCCGCCGGAACGCGCCGACATGGGCGATGACGGCGATGGCATGCACGTCGTCGATGGAGGCTTCGTCACGCTCGGCATCGCGCTGGATGGCGAGGACCACTCGCCCGTCGCCGTTCACCGCAGCCTCGAGCGCAGCGACCGAGCGCGGCCGGCCGGCGGCGAGGGGCGCCAGCTGCGACGGGAACACGACGTTGTCCCGAAGCGGCACCGCCGGGAGGGTCAGGGTGGCGGGGCCGGACGCGACCGGATCGGGCTCGGCGGCGGCCGAGGGCTCGACATCGGGCATCCCATGAGAATAGACGAGGCCTTCCGGGGTCAAACGTCGATCGCGAGGCTCGCCTCCCAGTCGCGGCGCCACGCGGCGGCGTAGTAGGCGGCAGCGCCGGGGTGGTCGATCCGGAGCCCAGCCTCCCAGTTGCCGCCGAGGCCGGCCGTGCTCCAGTTCGCCGAGGAGACCAGCACCGCGCCGTCGGCCACCACCCCTTTCGCATGCCCCGAGGTCGAACGTGCCGGGTCCATGCGGCGAACCTGGAACCGCAGCGCGGCCAGCAGCTCGACGTCCTTCGGGTCGGGAACCGCGCCAAGCAGGAGCCCGCAGGCAACCCTCCTCGAGGACGCCGCGGCCATCAGATCGAGCACCTCTCGAACGGGCAGCGCTCGGGGATGCGCGTAGGGAACGGTGACCAGCACCCTTCGACGGGCCGTAGAGACCAGATCGCCCAACGTCTCGCCCAACGCCGCGCCGCCGATGACCAGGGCCAGCCGGCCCGATGGCGCACAGAGGCGCTTCGGAGCAACCTGAGGCATTGGAATGCCGACGGCGGGCGCTGCGCCGCCGGCCGCGTCCGCCCAGCCGGCCGGCGGCGCTGTCGCCGAAGTCCAGTGGGATTCGAACGCCTCGTCCGCGGATCGATGCAGCCGGCGGGTCCGGGCCGCGGCGACCCACCACTCGCGTGTCCCGGCCAGCGGCGGCCCAGCGGGAGGCAGGCGCAGATGAGGATTCCGGGGGGCATCACGCCACAGGAGGTTTCCGCTGCCGACGGCGACGGTCCCGTCGACGATGAGCAACTTGCCGTGGGCGGCGTCGGCCCCCACGCCGGCGACCCGACACTCGCCACCGGCATCGATCAGCGCGCGTGCCGTCGCCGCGTTTCCGTCGGAGACGTGCGCGTCGAGCACCAGGCGCACACGCAGGCCGCGCTCCGCAGCGCGGATGAGGGCCCATCGATAAGACGGCCCGACCTCGTAGACCGCGGCGTCAACGCTGCGACGTGCTTTCCGGAGCAGTCGCATCAGCACAGTTCCCGCGGAATCTGGGCCGAGCGCGCAGGTCAACGCGCTCATGGCGTCGCGAACGCGCTGGCGTGGTCCCACGGCATGCGCCCACGCTATGCGCCGCGCACGCCCACCCAACGCACGATCGAGCAGTCGCCCGCGCCGCCACGCGACGATGTCACGCCTTCGCCGGGCCGACCCTCGCGGCGAGCCGCTGCAACTCCGCGTGATGCTGCTTGACGTGGGCGATCACCTCGTCGAGCACGGTGTCCTGCGCCTGCAGGTGCGCCTGCAACTGCAGGCATTCGCTGAGGATTGCCTCTGCATCGTTGTAGGTCTGCTCGGAGCGCTTGTCGGACGCCTTGCCCTGGATGTTCTGCCCCACGATGATGATCGGCAGCAGGACCAACTGGATGAACGTCTGGGCGATCCAGCTGATGATCGTGATCAGCGATCCGCTTTTGACCGCGTCCGGCAGGCTGACTAGCGAAATCAGCGTGAACACGTAAGCGCACCACATCGTTCCAACGACGGCGGTGATGATCAACGCGACCTTCCCGTTGATTCCGACGCTTTCGTCTTTAACCTTGACCGGCTTCTCGTTCCTGCGCTGTGCGATGCGCGGATGTTCGACGCGGTGGAACAGCTCCTCGACCCTTGGGATCGATACAGTTGCCGGGCTCGGTGCCGGTGGGACGGGCTGGTCGGTCATGTCAGATCTCCTCGCGTGGGTGCTGCAGGTGGGCGCCCAACTGCGCGGTATCGTGAAGGATGGGAAACGAATTGAGGGACCTGAGACCGCAGACTGATCAGCTTCGGTGTCGCAGCATCGCCGGCGGACGGGAGCGACGAAGGCTCCAGGCGGGCTGACGCTCGACGAACTCGTACATCGCAGCAGGACGTCCCGGCCCTCCTTTGGCGAGCGTGCCGGTGGCCCGTACCAGGCCCGACTGCTCGAGCTCGCGCCGGAAATTCGACGGCTCGTAGGTCACGCCGCTGATGGCCTCGAACACCCGCCTCGCCTGCGGCATGGTGAAGCGTTCCGGGAGGAGGCCGACCGCGATGTTCGACCACCAGAGCTTGCCCCGGAGGCGCTCGACGGCATCGACGACGATCCGGGGGTGGTCGAAGCCGAGAGGCGGGAGCGCGTCGACCGGCTCCCAGCGCGAGCTCGACTCGTCTGCCCGGAGCACCGCGGCGTCGATGAGGGCGAGGTAGGCGACGGTCGGAATCCACCCGCGCGGGTCGCGCTCCGGGTCCCCGTAGGTCTCGAGCTGCTCGAGGTAGACGGCACCCACGCCAGTCTTCTCGGTGAGCTTGCGCTGGGCGGTCTCCTCTGGCCGCTCGCTCGGGCTCATGAACCCGCCGGGGAGCACCCACGTCCCCGCAAAAGGTGCCTCCACGCGCCGCACCAGGAGCACGTGCAGCCGCCCGGACAGCGGAGCGAGCACGACCGGGACGGCATAGATCCCTGCCGGGGCCGGAAACCCCGACGAGTTGACCGCGCTCATGCCGGCGGCGCCGCCGGCCTCTGCACCTCGTGGCATCGCGATTGATTGTGGCGACGCGCTAGGCTGCACGTCGATGGAGAGCGGGAATATCACGACTGCGGAAGGCTTCCGCAGCGCCCACGCCGAGATCTTCTCGGACGTCGGCACGCTGGCGGAAGGGCTCGACGACGACCGAGCGATGCTGCCGACCGGCTGTCCCGGCTGGACGGTCCGCGATCACGTCGCTCACATCACCGACCTGGAGAGCATCCTCATCGGGCGACCGCGAATCGAGCACGCCCCGCCGGACGGGCTGCCCTACATCCGCAACCAGCCCGGCGTCTTCATGGAGATCGGCGTCGACGCCCGGCGTGATGTGCCGCTGCGCGACCTGCTCGCCGAGTACCACGCGGTGACCGCGGAACGGCTGGCCCGCCTCACCTCGCTGACGGATTCGCAGCTCGACGAGATGGGGCGTGGCTTCTTCGGCGAGTCCAAGGTCCGTTCGCTGCTCGCCATCCGCGTGTTCGATCTCTGGGCCCACGAACAGGACATCCGTCGCGCGCTCGGCGAGCCCGGCGGGCTCGACGGCGTCGCGGCGGCGCACAGCCGCGAGCGGATGCTGATGGGCGCTGCGTACGAACTCCAGGAGCGGATCGCCCCCTCGGGTGGGACGTCGATCGTCTTCGATGTGACCGGCCCCGGTGGTGCGCTGCGTGCGATCACGTTCGACGGCATACGGGGGCGGTCCGGGGCGACGATCCCCGAATCGCGGGCGTCGACATTCCGGCTCGACCTGCCCACGCTGACGGTTCTCTCCTGTGGACGTGCCGACGACCCCGCCGCTCGCGCTCGCGTTGTCGTCGAAGGTGACCAGAACCTGGCGCGGCTTGTGCTCGAGGATCTGGCGGTCACACCGTGAAGGGAACAATGCTCGCGACCGGGATCGCGGCGGCGCTGATGCTGGCCGGGTGCGGTCTGCAGCAGGACCTCGGCTCGGTGCCGGGCGCCGGCAACGGTCCGGTGGGGCCGGCGACCCCGATCAGCGCCCCGACGCTCACCGGCTCCCAGTTCTCGTGGTCGTCGACGCACGGACACGTCGTCGTGCTCGACTTCTGGGGCTCGTGGTGCGGTCCGTGCAACGCGGAGCAGCCCGACCTCAACAAGCTCGCGTCGCAGTGGATGCCGAAAGGCGTGATCTTCCTCGGAGTGGACGAGCAGGATCCGACTGCCAACGGCGCCGCCTACGAACGCAGTTACAAGGTGCCGTATGCCAGTGTCAATGATGCCAACGAGCTGATCACCTCGGAGTACAACGTGATCGATCCACCAACGCTGATCGTGATCAACGCCCAGGGCAACATCGTCGATCGCTTCCTTGGAACCCTGGTGGGCATCAGCAACGATCTCTCAAAGCTCACCTGATGCCGCAGATCACCGTATACGGCGCTCCCTGGTGCCCCGACTGCAAGCGCGCGAAGCGATTCCTCGCGGAGCAGCGTGTCGCCTATGACTGGATCGACATCGACCAGGACGCCGCGGCTCTCGAGCACGTCGAGGAGTTGCAGAAGGGCGGCCGCACAATTCCGACCGTCGTCTTCGACGGCTCGGAGGTGCTCATCGATCCCACCAACGAGGAGCTGGCGCGCAAGCTCGGGCTGACCCTCGAGGCGAAGCGCAGCTGCTACGACCTGACAATCGTGGGCGGCGGACCCGCAGGGCTCGCCGCCGCGATCTATGCGGCGCGCGAGGGCATCGACTCAGTGGTGATCGAACGCAGCGGGCTCGGCGGCCAGGCCGGCGTGACCGAGCGCATCGACAACTACCCGGGATTCCCGGAGGGCGTTGGCGGTGCGGACCTGGCCGAGCGATTCATCGCGCAGGCGCGCCGTTACGAGGTCGAATTGCTCAGCGCGGTGAGCGTCGAGCACGTCGCAGCAGAGGGCGCCGAGGCCGGCGACCTCTGCGTGCGCCTGGCAAGCGGGCAGGAGATTGAGAGCCATGCGGTGCTGATCGCGACCGGGTCGTCGTATCGACGTCTCGGCGTGCCGGGCGAGGACGACCTGATCGGCGCCGGCGTGCATTTCTGCGCCACCTGCGACGGTCCGTTCTACCGAGGCTCCGACGAGCTTCTCGTCATCGGTGGCGGAAACTCGGCGCTCGAGGAGGGTCTCTTCCTCCTCAAGTTCGCCAAGCGAGTCCGCATCGTTCAGCGGGAACCCGAGCTCACCGCGTCGCGGCTGCTCCAGGACAAGATCAACAATGACCCGCGTTTCGTCGTGCATCGCAACACCGAGGTCACCGAGCTCGCCGGCAAGGGGCATCTGGAGTCGGTACGCATCCGAGACCGCGCCACCGGTGAGGAGCAGGTGGTCACGCCACGCGCGGTCTTCGTGTTCATCGGCCTCGACCCCAACACCGACTTCCTTCGGGGCAGCGTCGAGCTCGACGCGCGCGGGTTCGTGAACGACAAGGGCGGCTTCACCACCTCGATGCCCGGGGTGTTCGCCGCGGGCGATGTGCGCCGCGGCTCGACCAAGCAACTCGGATCAGCGGTCGGCGACGGGATCGCCGCTCTGATCGCGATCCGCGAGTACCTGCAGGACCACCACGAGGTAGCCAGGCACTGCGTCGACTGAGACTCTGAGCCTTGGGTGGCACTGTGCTATAGTGCGCAGCGCAATATGGAAATCCGCAGTCAACCTAAGGACATGGTCGCCCTGACCACGCTCGGCCTGCTCAGCGAGCAGCCCTGTCATCCGTACGAGCTCCAGCGCCTGCTGAAGGAACGCCACAAGGCCTACGCGGTCGGCAAGACGCGGAGTCTCTACCGGGCAATCGAGGAGCTCGAGGCGGCCGGATACATCGAGCCGCTCGAGACGAGCCGCGAGGGCCGGAGGCCGGAGCGGACCGTCTATCGGATCACCCCGGAGGGCAGTGAGGAACTCGAGAACTGGCTCGCCGATCTCCTTTCGACGCCGGTCGACGAGACGCCGGTCTTCCGGGTCGCGGTAGGGCTGCTCGGTTACATCACCCAGGAGCGGGCCGAGACTGCGCTGGCCGGCCGCGTCGTCTCGCTCCGCGCGCGCGTCTCGGCGCTCGGCGCCACCCTCAGCATGGCCCAGGACGATCTCGGTCTCCCGAGGCTCGTCCTGCTCGAGCTGGAACACGCCATCGCGCTGGCCACGGCGGAGGTCGACTGGATCCGTGGAATCCTCGCCGACATGCAGCGAGGCGTTCTGGTGTGGAACGAGGAGCTGATCAGAGCGCATTTCGCGGCGATGCACGCCGCCGACGCAGAGCGTCGCAACCGCCACCGGGAGAACCACCTCGCGAAGCTGCTCCATCGCGATCGTGGCGAGCCCGTGTCCACCACCAGGGAGGAGACACCGTGATCGAAACGCACAATCTTCGAAAGACCTTCAAGTCACGCCGGGGGCCCGTCGAAGCCGTCGCCGGCGTCGATCTCGACGTCAAGAAGGGCGAGATCTTCGGCTTCCTCGGGCCCAACGGTGCAGGCAAGACGACAACCCTGCGGATGCTCTCGACCCTCCTGCCGCCGACCAGCGGCGAGGCAACCGTCGCCGGGTTCGATCTCCGGCGCGAACCTGCCAAGGTGCGCTACGTCATCGGCTATGTCAGCCAGGAAGGAAGCAGCGCCCCCGAGATCCCCGGCCGGACCGAGCTGATCATCCAGGGGCGTCTCTACGGGATGAGCAAGCAGCGTGCGGTTGCGCGCGCGGCCGAGCTCATCGAGTCGCTCGAGCTCGACGATTGCGCGGACCGGCCGGTCAAGACGTTCTCCGGCGGACAGAAGCGCCGGCTCGACATCGGCGTCGGGCTCATGCACCTGCCGCAGCTGCTCTTCCTCGACGAACCCACCACCGGCCTCGATCCCCAGAGCAGGGCTCGGATGTGGGATGAGGTGCGCAGGCTACGCGACACCGGCACGACGGTGTTCCTCACCACCCACTATCTCGAGGAGGCGGACGCGCTGTCGGACCGCATCGCGATCATCGACCACGGCAAGATCGTCGCCCTGGGCACGCCCGATGCACTCAAGCGGCAGGTCGCCGGTGACGTCGTCGTCGTCGGGACCGAGCACGCGAGCGACCGGGTGCTCGAGCTGCTCAGGGGTCAGCCGTTCGTTCGGGAAGCGACGACTGCCGACAACCTGGTGCGTCTCTACGTCGACCGCGGCGAAACCGCGATGCCTCAGATCATTCGCGTGCTCGACTCCGCGGGCATCCCGCTCGCATCGCTGTCACTGAACCGCCCAAGCCTCGATGACGTGTTCCTGCGTCAGACCGGGCGTTCGCTCCGTGAAGCGGCATAGGAGGGAATCGAGATGAAGCTGCTCAAGGACACCTGGCTGATGTTCCAGCGCTATCTGCTGGTCTTCCTGCGAAACCCGGCGTGGGTCGCCATCGGCGTCATCCAGCCGCTGCTCTACCTCATCCTCTTCGCGCCCCTGCTGAAATCGCTCGTGCAGGTACCGGGGTTCCCGGCCGGCGGCGCCTACAACGTGTTCGTCCCGGGACTGCTCATCCAGCTCGGCTTGTTCGGCGCGAGCGGCGTGGGATTCGGCCTCATCGCCGAGCTTCGCGCCGGGGTCATCGAGCGATTCCGTGTGACCCCGGTCAGCAGGTTTGCGTTGCTGCTCGGCCGCGCGCTGCGCGACATCCTGACGCTCGTGGTCCAGTCCCTCATCCTTCTCCTGCTCGCCATTCCCTTCGGGCTGAAGCCGACCGTTGTCGGAGTCATCGTCATGCTCGGACTGGTTGCGCTGATCGGCCTCGGCATGTCGTCACTCGCCTACGCCGCCGCGCTCGCCTTGAAGAGCGAGGACTCATACGCGCCGCTCATCTTCACGTTGTCGCTGCCGTTGCTGCTCCTCAGCGGCGTGCTGTTGCCGCTCGATCTGGCGCCGGGGTGGCTGCAGGACATCGCCAAGGCGAATCCGCTCTCCTACGCGGTGAACGCCGCACGCGATCTCTTCAACGGGAAGGGCTTCGACCAGGCGGTGCTCGAGGGGCTCGTGATCATGGCCGCACTGGCCGTCGTCGGCGTGCTGATCGGTGCGCGCCGGTTCACCCGGGCGATCGCGTAGGTCGGAACCCCGAGGTCAGCCGGCGAGGGCCGGGGCGTCCTCGAAGCACGAGCGGACCACCGCACCAAGTCCCGGAAGGCTGAACGGCTTGGTGATCAGGTGGTTCGCGCCGGCAAGGCGCGCGCGTTCCACGTCCTTGTCGGCGGACAGCGAGGTGAACACGAGCACCGGCATCGACTGTGTCGCCGGCTGGGAGCGGATGTACCGGCACACCTCGATGCCGTCGACGCCGGGCATCATCACGTCGAGGATGGCGAGGTCGAACTGCTCGTTGTCGAGCATGGTGATCGCCTCGCTGCCGTCCGAGGCCTCGCTCACCTCGAATCCTTCCATGCTGAGATACAGCCCGACGACGTGCAGCAAGCGCGGCTCGTCGTCAGCAAGAAGGATGCGCTGCTGGGTCAACGGTTGCGGCCTCCCGGGCGCGTGGACAGGTACGTCATCGCAGTATCGAGCGCCGAATCGATCCGATCTCGGTGACCATCGTTCCGTCACCGGGTGGAGACATCAGCGACCGAACCCGGTTCCGGGCGCGGCCGTGCTGGATGATGTGCTGATGGCGGCGGCCCGCGACCAGCGCTTGCAGCGAGGTTCGGACGTTCGTGTCTGACCCCGAGGCGCCACGCCGGAACCGGATGCTCACCGAGCCTCCGCGGCCGGCACGCATCCGGGCGCTCCCTTCAGCCCCCTGGCTTGCGGTGGCCACTGTTTGCGTCGGCGCGTTCATGGGCCAGCTCGACGCCAGCATCGTCGCCACCGCGCTTCCATACATCCGCATCAACCTACACGCATCCATCGCCAGTGTCGAATGGGTCGTGCTCATCTACGTGCTCGTCCTTGCGGGCACGGTCGCGGCGGTGGGGCGGATCGCCGACCGGGTCGGCCGCAAGCTCCTCTACACCTATGGCTTCGGCGTCTTCGTCGCCGGGTCGGCCGCGTGTGCGCTGGCGCCGTCCCTCGGTGTCCTGGTCGTCGGGCGGCTCGTGCAGGCAGTCGGAGCAGTGATGCTGCAGGCGAACTCGTACGCCCTCATCCGCGACGTCCTTCCACCGGGGCGGCTGGGCACCGGCCTGGGGGTGCAAGGCGCAGCGCAGGCCGTCGGGCTCTCTGTCGGGCCGGTGGTCGGTGGAGCGCTGACCGCGCTCGGCGGATGGCGGCTCATCTTTCTCGTCAACATCCCGCTCGGAGTGATCGGGCTCCTGCTGGGCTGGCTTTTCCTGCCGCGGAGCACCCATCACGACCCGATGAGCCGGATCGACCCCTACGGGACCCTGCTGCTCGCCGCGATCCCAGCCGCCGTGCTCGCGGCGCTGTCGTTCGCTGCGCAGTCGGGAACGCCGCCGTGGACCGAGCCGGCGCTGGCCGTCCTCGCCGGCCTCCTGCTCCTCGCAGCGGTGATGCGCCAGCAGAGTGCACCAGGATCGGTGTTGGATGCCGCCCTGGTCCGGGTGCCGGCGTTCGATGCCGGCATCGTCGCGGCGATGCTCTCGTACATCGTCCTCTTCGGCTGCCTGGTCTCCGTCCCCTTCTACCTCGAAAGGACGCTCCACGTCGGGCCGCTGGCCGTCGGTTTGGAGGTCAGCGCGCTGCCGATTGCGCTGGCGGTGTTCGCGCCGCTCGGTGGCGCGATCCGGGACCGTGTCGGGCCC
>JBAQGL010000356.1:0-4006 GCA_049287785.1 Candidatus Dormiibacterota bacterium
GCCTCGAGGTCGGCGAAGTCACCCTGGGCGATCTCCACCGCGCTGTCTGCGCGGAAGCGGGCGCGACCGGCGTCGACAGCGCTTTGATCGCGATCGATCGCGATCACCCGGCCGCCCGGGGAGACGCGCTCGAGGAGCGCGGCCGTGACCCCGCCGGCGCCGAATGTGGCGTCGACGGCGATCTGCCCGGGCCGGGGCTGCAGGCTCTCTATGAGGGGTGTGAGAAGGACCGGCCGGTGGCCCGCGCCGTCAGGCGACGGGGCACCGGGCGTGGCACCGTCGAGGGTCCCCATGCCGGCCACGAACGACAGGGGGATGGTCATTGATCGAGACGGATCCGTCCGGGGCGCTCACGCCGGGGACGGGGATGCGGACGTGCCGCGCTGGTGGACCAGGTCCCAGACCTGGGTGAATTCGGCGGGGCTGAGCTCCGCCTGGTCGGACTGCCAGAGCTCGTCGGCGACGATCTCGACACCGGTGCCGAGGCCGACGAAGACGACCTGGTCGACGATCTGGGCGAAGGTGCGCTGCTGCGCCGACAGCAGGAGACGTCCCTGGGCGTCGACCTCGAAGAGCGAGCTGTTGCCGGTGAGCAGGCGCATGAACCGCCGCTCCTGGGCCGGGGTCTCGGCCGTGCGCAGAAAGAGGTCCCGCTTCGCTGCCCATTCTTCCGGGGGCCAGATCATCAGGCGGGTCTCGGGTCCGGGAGAGACGACGCTGCCCTCGGGCAGGAAGCGGCGGAGCTGAGCCGGAATCGCCACGCGGCCCTTCTCATCGATATGGTGGCGATACGTTCCGCAGAACGTCACCGGAGCACGCATCTCGACTCGGATCTGCTCGAGCCTCTCCGTCGTCACGTCGGTATCCCCACTACTCACCACTTTTCTCCACCGGCGCGCCGAACCCTAACACCTGTGTGGTGAGGCGTCAACGCAAACAAATGTACGCTTCACCTCTGCGGCGGAAGCCGGTCAGGCGTCGAAGCGGGGCGTTTCGAGCAGGAGCGAGGAGAGATCGGCACCGCCGCCGACCTGCGCGGGATCGACACCTCGCCGGAAGACGACTGCCCCACCTGTCCCCAGCAGGTGCATCGAGGCGCCGTCGACCTCCAGCCAGCTCTGCTCGCGGAGCGCGACGACAGTCACCGCGTTCTCCTCGAGGAACTCCATCAGGCGCTCCTCGCGGGTCTCGCCGATGCGCGCTTCGGGTGGCGGCGGATCGATGTAGTGCGGGTTGACCTGGAACGGCACCAGGTTGAACGCGGCAAAGCTGGGTGGTTGCACGATCGGCATGTCGTTGGTGGTCCGGATCGTCGGGCAGGCGACGTTCGCCCCGGCGCTCGCGCCGTAATACGGCACCCCGCGGTCGATCGCAGATCGCACCGCGTCGATCAACGACAGGCGGTGAAGCTCGCTGACCAGCCGGAAGCTGTTGCCACCGGTGACAAAGATGGCCTCGGCTTCGCCGATCGCCGCGCGCGGATCGCCCGCACTGTGCACACCGGTGATATCGACGCCATGCGGCGCAAGCCACTCCTGGAATCGGACGGTGGCACGGTCGTGATCACTCTGGGCATACGGGATCATCACCGCGCGCCGGGCACCGCGGAGATGCTCGATGACCGCCGGTCGGGCCGAGGTGCCATCACCACCCGCGTGCAGGAGCAGACGTCGATTCATGAGTGGCGCGATCTCCTCGATTCGGATCCCGTTGGTCAGCAGCCCCAGAGGATAGACTCGACGGGCAAGCCGGCCAGACGGTCGCGGACACACGCGTCCGAGGAAAGTCCGGGCTCCGCAGAGCAGGGCGCTGGGTAACGCCCAGTCGGGGTGACCCGAAGGAGAGTGCCACAGAAATGACACAGCCCCGGACCCGTCCGGGGCAACGGTGAAATGGTGGGGTAAGAGCCCACCGGCGGCCGGGTGACCGGCCGGCCAGGTAAACCCCGCCCGGAGCAAGGCCAAACAGAGACCGAGCGCCTCGGCGCTCAGGAGCTGCTCGCTCCCCGTGTCTCAGGTGGGCCGCTCGAGGCGCCGGGTAACCGGCGTCCCAGATGGATGACCGTCCCTTGCCTGCCGCGCGGGCAAGGACAGAACCCGGCTTATCGGCCGGCTTGCACTCCCTTCACGATCGCGCGGTGCCTCCACCGGCGGAGCCGGCCAGGATGCGCTGCGTCTCCTCCACCGCCAGACTGTCGACGCGTTCATTCCCAGGATTGCCGCTGTGGCCGCGCACGTGTTCGAATCGCACCCGCGTGTCGATGAGCGGATCGATCGTCGGATACAGGTCGAGATTCTTCTTGCGCTTCCACGACCCGGTGAGCCAGTTGATCACGCCCAGGCTGTCGGTGCGCACCACGATGCGCCACGCGGGATCGTCGCCGATGCGCGCACGAATGCGCTGAAGCGCCTCGCGCACCGCCTTCATCTCCTCGCGATTGTTGGTCGTCTGACGCTCACCCCCCGCGGCCTCGTCAACGCTGCCGTCCGGCCATTCGATCCTGTACGCCCACGCGCCGGCACCGGGGTTTCCCGAGCACGCTCCGTCGGTGTATGCGACCACCGTCGATGTCACGGGGCGAGGATCCGATCGCAGTTCGCGCACTGGGTCAGCCCTGTCCCCGTGCGCACCGCGCGGCGTTCCTCGTTGGACACGGGCATGTGGCACCCCGCGCAGAACTCGCCCGCAAGACCGGTCACCGCGGGACGGCGATGCGCGGCGATGCGCGCGTAGAGCGAGAGGTCGCCGGGGTCGGTGTCGGCCCGCAGCGCCTCACGTTCCGCGTTGAGAACGTCGCGCTCCGCCGTCAGCGTCGCAAGGCGTGCGCGCATCGGCTCCAGCGCGCCGGCGCGCTGTGATTCGCGTGCTGCCACAAGGGAGGAGGCGCTCTGCAGGCCCGCCTCCGACCGATCCACCTGCTCCATGCGCTCGAGCGCGTCGTCCTCGGCGGTGGAGAGCTTCGCGCGCATCACCTCGAGCTCGCGCTGCATCTCGATGAGCTCGGCGGGGTTGCGCACCGTGCCTCCGTAGAGGCGCCGGTCGAGCTCGCGAATGCGACTCTGCATCGATGCCGCCTCGAGCTCCGCGAGCCTCGCGGTGGTGCCGAGCGCACGATGCTCCTCGTGTGCGGCGGCTTCCGCCTTGCGCAGGCGATCGAGCTCGGGGTCGCCCCGCAGTGACGCCTCGACGCTGGTGATCTCCGAGGTGACCGCGGCGATACGGTCGTCGAGCTGCTGAAGGCTGAGCAGCGCCGATGCGCGGCTCACGCTGCGACCTCGTGGGAAACGCGTACAAGGAGCTCCAGTGAGCGCTGGGCGGCGCCGGTGTCGATCGACGCGGCCGCCACTGCGACACCATCGAGCAACGTGGTGACGCGGTCGGCCGCGACCAGCACCGCGGCGGCGTTGAGCAGGACGACATCGCGTCGAGGTCCGCGCTCGCCGTTGAGAACAGCTCGGATGGTTCCGGCGTTGGTTGCCGCATCGCCGCCGCGCACGGCATCGAGCGGCGCGGGTTCGAGTCCCACGTCGCGCGGGTCGATGGTGAAATCGCGGACGCCCTCGGCGGTCACTTCGTAACAGCGCGCGGACCCCGCGACGCCGAGCTCGTCGACGCCGTCCGGCCCGGTGAAGACAAGCGCGTGGACGTGTCCGAGTCGATGCAGCACCTCAGCCATCATGGGTGTGAGGCGCGCATTCGAAACCCCGAGCAGTTGATGACGCACCCGAGCGGGATTCGCCAGCGGGCCGAGCACGTTGAACACGGTACGAATGCCGAGCTCGCTGCGAACCGGGGCGACGTGACGCAGCGCAGGATGGAACGCGGGTGCGAGGAGGAAGCCGATGCCGGCCTCTTCAACGCAACGCCGAACGCCGTCCGGCGACAGAGCGATCACGACCCCGAGCGCCTCGAGCACATCCGCGCTGCCGCACCGCGACGAGGCCGCGCGGTTGCCGTGCTTGGCGACCGGGCATCCGGCGCCGGCGGCCACCAGCGCCGCGGCGGT
>JBAQGL010000357.1:0-2507 GCA_049287785.1 Candidatus Dormiibacterota bacterium
AGCAACCACAAACCACGAGCGAGATTGGCTGGGGAGGAAGGATTCGAACCTTCGGATGGCGGATCCAAAGTCCGCTGCCTTACCACTTGGCGACTCCCCAGTGGCACGTCGATCCTACCCGGGGACCGTGCGAACCGCCGGGTTCGTCAGACGCGCGACCCAGCCCCCGCCGGGGCAACCCCACGCGAGGCGGCCGCTCCCTGACGGCTCAGCCACTCGCTGACGACCTCAACGAACTCACCGGGCACCTCGAGCATTGGCACGTGGCCGGCGCCCGCGAACTCGTGGTACTCCCAGTCGGGACGGAGCGACGCGACCGCTCGCGCCGACGCCACCGGCACAAGCCGATCGAGGTCTCCCTGGAGCAACAGGGTCGGAGCGACCACCTCCTCGATCCATCGGAGTACGCGCCGCTTCAGCGCGAGCGCGGCCACCAGCGAGCGTGTGGCCGCATAGAAGGACTCGTGCCAGCTCGACTCGGCCAGCCGCTCGGCTTCGAGTGCGATGTGCGCGTCGATCACCGTCGGCTCGATCCGGGTCGGGTCGCCGCTCACCAGCCGCATGGTTTCGCGCACCAGGCTGTCGGGTCCGAGCGCCGCCACGGCGCGGCTGAGACGCCGCGCACCCCATCGAGGCATGAACGCCGTGGCGATGAACGTTCGCGACACGCGGTCGACCCGAGGCGGAAACCCACCACCCGGCGCCGGCACCGCCGGGTCCACGAGCACGAGCGCATCGACGAGGCTCGGGTGCCGCGCGGCCGCCCCGATCGCGAGCAGGCCGCCCATCGAGTTGCCCATGAGCACGATTGGGTCGCGCGAAAGCCGGGTGATCGACCGGGTCAGCAGGTCGACGTTGGCGGCGATCGTGGAGCGCCGACCGGCGAGCGGCGAGCGACCGAAGCCGGGGAGGTCGAGCGCGTAGACACGGTGGTGGGCGGCGAGCTGCGGTGCCACGGACATCCAGTTCAGGTGCGCCCCGCCGAGACCGTGCACGAGCAGCATCACGGGGCCGTCGCCTCCGAAATCGGCGACGTAGATCGGGCCGTCGATATCGAGCATTGAGCTCTGCACGAGTTCATCGTACGGACGGCGGCCCGAAGCCCGGCTCCGGCGAGCCCGTATACTCGCGAGCACATGGGTGACGGGCCCCACGCGGTGATCCTCGCCGCCGGGCAGGGCAAACGGATGCGGGGCGCTCTCCCCAAAGTCCTTCATCCGCTCGGCGGTCGCCCATTCATCCTCTATGTCGTCGAGGCTGCGCAGGCCGCCACGGGGAATACTCCGATCGTGGTCACCGCTGCCGGTGACACGCGGCTTCGCAACCTGCTTGGGGACGCCGCGTTCTGCGTCGAGCAGGACGCGCCCCTCGGCACCGGCGACGCGCTCAGGAGCGTTCCGGCATCCCGACGCGGCGACGGCCCCGTCCTGGTCATGGTCGGCGACGCCCCGCTGATCACGGCCGAGACCCTGGCCCGGCTCCTTGCGGCACATGCCTCCTCGCCGCGCGCCTGCACCGTGCTGCTCGGCATTCCCACCGATCCCTCCGGGTTGGGCCGAGCCGTGCGCGACGACGCCGGCCACGTCCTGCGCATCGTCGAGGAGCGTGACCTTCCCCCGGGCGCGCCGGTGCCGATGGAATGCAACGGGGGTATCTACGTGTTCGACGGCGCCCAGCTCTGGCCGGCGCTCGACCGCCTGACCAGCGCCAACGCGCAGGGCGAGTACTACCTCACCGACGTTATCGAGCTCCTCACCGGACCTGTGGAGGCACTCGTGGCACCCGATCCCGACGAGTTCATCTTCATCAACGATCGGCGCCAGCTGGCGGCCGCCGAAGCCGCACTTCGGCGGCGGACCCTGGATGCCCTCATGCTCTCGGGCGTGACCGTGGAGGACCCGGCCACCACGTTCGTGGACCCGGGCGTCGAGGTTGGCGTGGACAGCGTCATCCACCCCATGACCACGCTCGCCGGGGCCACCCTGCTCGGTTCGGGATGCGAGATCGGGCCGATGGCGGTCCTCCACGACGTTCGAGCCGGTCAACGAGTGGTGATCGGCGAGTCCCGTCTCGAGGGCTGCCAGCTTGGCGACGACGTGCGCATCGGGGCCTACTGCCGGGTCCGTCCGAATACCGTGCTCGCGTCCGGGGTAGAGTTGGGGACGCATGCCGAGGTCAAGAACAGCACCGTGGGCGCCGGGACCCGTATCAGTCACTTCTCCTGCGTGCTCGACAGCGACGTGGGTGAGGCGGTGAACATCGGCGCCGGGACGGTCACCTGCAACTACGACGGCGAGGCCAAGCACCGGACGACCATTGGCGACAGGGTCTTCGTCGGGACCAACGCAACCCTGGTGGCGCCGGTCCGCCTGGGCGACGGCTGCTACGTGGGGGCAGGCTCGTTCGTGGACCACGACGTGCCCGCCGGCGCGCTCGCAATCGGCCGGAGCCGGCAGCGCAACATCGAAGGATGGGCGGCCCGCCGGCCGTTGCAGTCATGACCGACT
>JBAQGL010000358.1:0-8536 GCA_049287785.1 Candidatus Dormiibacterota bacterium
ATGCGAGACGAACCGCCCGCTCTGGTTGACAGTGATTTCAGATATCTACGGACCGGAGTTCGACTTGTGACCCAACCCCACAGGACCGCCGGCCCCACCAGGGGCGCGATCGGGTCGCTCGCAGCAGCAATGCTCGTCATCGGCCTCGCCGCGTGTGGAACCCCACCGACGGCCCAGAGCCTTGTCTCCCAAGGACTGAAGGCGCAGCTGGCGGGCGATGAGTCCACTGCCGAGAGCACTTATCAGCAGGCGATCAAGCTCGATCCCAACAATGCGGTTGCCCACTACAACCTCGGCACGGTCTACGACAGGCAGGGCAACACGTCGCAAGCGGTGACGGAGTACACGGCAACTCTGGTTATCAGTCCGACGTTCACCGACGCGCTCTTCAACCTTGCTGTCGACACCGCAACGTCAGACCCCGCCGGTGCACAGCGACTGTATCTCCGGGTGCTGGCGCTGCAGCCGACGTTCGCCGCCGCGTGGCTCAATCTGGGTTTCATCGTGCAAGGCGAAGGCAAGCTTGCTGACGCAAAAGCGGACTGGGCGAAGGCCGTTGCACTCGACGCGTCGCTGGCGTCCCATGTGCCGAAGCCGGCACCAAGCGCCGTCACCAAACCCGTCACACCTCCTTCGACATCGCAGCCATAGCGCGGTGACGCGGTCCCGATGATCGCCCCGCCACAAGCCCGCCTGCGCCAGGCGCAATCGGTCGCCATTGTGAAACTGGCCGCGGCCCCGAGAGGGTCAACCCGGTGGCGGTTCGCGCCGTGGCTCCTTGTCGGCGCGGCGTGCATCTTCGGACTGGTGACCATGTCGGGTGAGTTGACGATCGTGCAACCCGTCAACGATGAGGCGCTTCATTTCGAGATGGTGCGCTGGGCGACCCAGCAGATCCACGAGGGGAACGTTTTCCCGCTCGACGGGTGGTTCCCGTACCTCGCTTTCGGCAATGCGCAGTTCTCCCATTACCAGAGCCTTCCGCATCTGATCACGGCCTACATATCACTCGTGTTCGGGACCGCCTCCACCGAGCGCTGGGCCGGGTACCTGCTCTTCGCACTCTTCCCCCTGAGCGTCTATGCGGGAAGCCGGCTCATGGGGTGGTCCTCATGGACTGCGGCTGCGGCAGCGCTCGTCTCCCCATTGCTGGTCAGTGTCACCGGATACGGCTATGAGTCGTTCAGCTACACGTGGCTCGGTAATGGTCTCTGGTCACAGGAGTGGGGCATGTTCCTGCTCCCACTTGCCTGGGGCTGCAGCTGGCGCGCGATCCACGGCACGGGAGGTCGCGGGAAGTACGCGCTGGCCGCGCTCGTCGTCGGCATCACCATCGCCCTGCACTACCTGACCGGATATTTCGCGCTGCTCTCGATCGGCGTGTTCGTGATCGTCGTGTGGCGCGGATTGCTGCCACGCCTCGGGCGCGCGGCCGTGGTCTTTGGCGGGTCGGCACTGGTCGCCGCGTGGGTGGTCGTGCCACTGCTGACTGGTGCCGCGTACTTCAACGACAGCATCTTCAACCAGAACACGTTCTGGCTCAACTCATCGGGGGCACCGCAGGCGCTCGCGTGGTTGTTCACCGGTCAGCTCTTCGACTCGGGCCGGTTCCCGATCGTCAGTCTGCTGGTGGCGGTCGGCGTCGTCGTGTCTGTCTGTCGCTTCCGCAGCGACGTGCGCGCACGGGTGCTCCTCGGCCTCATGGCGATGAGCTTTGTGCTCTTCTCGGGCCGCCCCACGTTTGGATTCCTCATCAACCTGCTGCCCGGGAACGCGGACCTCTTCCTCTCCCGCTACATGATGGGCATGCAGCTCGCGGGCGACATGCTTGCTGGGGTCGGTCTTGCCTGGGCAGGCGAATCGGTCTTCCGGCTGGTTCGGAGCCGGCGACCGCGCGTTCGTCCGGTCCCGATCGCCGCGGGACTGGTGGCGGCTGCATTGCTCGTGACACTCCCTGCGTGGTTGAACCGAGCGGCCTACGCCGCCAGCGATTCCGCCAGCATCGGTACGCAGGTCGAGAACGACGCAACCGACGGCGCTGCCCTCAACGTGCTCATCGACGACATCACGTCGCGAGGCGGTGGCCGCACCTACGCAGGACTGCCAGGAAACTGGGGCGCACAGTATGTGATCGGCCAGGTACCGGTCTATGAGTATCTCGCCGACCATGACGTCGACGAACTCGGTTTCGTGCTGCGGACGTCGTCTCTCCTCACCGACAACGAGGCATATTTCAACCAGGCCGACCCGGCGTCGTATCAGCTGTACAACGTTCGGTATGTCCTGATGCCGAGCGGCATGACGCCGCCGGTTCCGGCCACTCTGCTGGCGCGAAGCGGACGGCACCAACTCTGGCTCATCGCCACCACCGGGTACCTGCAGGTCGTCGATACCGCCGGCATCGTCGAGGCCAACCGGAGTGACATGGCGGCGCAGATGCAGCCGTTCCTCCGGTCGCCGGCATTCCAGCAGGGCGAACTTGCCACGGTTGCGTTCAACGGTGGGACCGCTGCAGCACCGACGCTGCCCGTGACCGCGACACCCGACTCTCCGGCCGGCTCCAGCACTGACGAACTTGTCGAGGTACAGGACGGGTATTTCGCCGGCCAGGTGACGGCCAACCGCACTGCCGCGGTGGTGCTGAAGGCGACCTTTGATCCCGGATGGCACGTCACCGTCGATGGGCGGCAGGCACAGCCATACATGGTCGTTCCCGGGTTCGTCGCCGTGACCGTCGGGTCGGGCACGCACACCGTGATCTTCCAGTACGTCGGATACTCGCACTACGTCCTGCTCTTCGGCGTCGGCGCTCTGACGCTGCTCGTGCTCGGATTCGGACCGTTGATGTGGCGCAGGCGGATCGGACCGCTGGTCACGCGACGCAGAGTCCTGATCGGGCGGGGACCCGCATGAAACGCCTCCTCGAGGTCTCGATCCTCATGCCCTGCCTCAATGAGGCGGAGACCATCGGGCGGTGCGTCGATCGTGCGCGCGAGTCGATTGCACGGATGGCGCTGAAAGCGGAGGTGCTCGTCGCGGACAACGGGAGCACCGACGGTTCGCAGCAGATCGCCCGCGCACACGGCGCAAAAGTGGTGCTCGTCGATGAGCCCGGGTACGGCGCCGCCATCCGCGGCGGCGTCGCTGC
Organism: Candidatus Dormiibacterota bacterium; assembly: GCA_049287785.1. Lineage (GTDB taxonomy): Bacteria > Chloroflexota > Dormibacteria > Aeolococcales > Aeolococcaceae > Palsa-851. The sequence goes on from JBAQGL010000358.1 coordinate 3,149, forward strand.
GTCCTCGAGCCGGTACATCATCATGGGTGACGCCGACGAGAGCTACGACTTCGGCGAGATTCCGCCAATCCTCGAGCGTCTGCGCGAAGGCGACGACCTGGTGATGGGCAACCGTTTCGCAGGCGGGATCGAGAAAGGCGCCATGCCATGGTCGCATCGCTGGATCGGCAACCCCATCCTCTCGCTGACCGGCAGGATCTTCTTCTCCTCGAGCGTGCGCGACTTCCACTGCGGCTTGCGAGGCTTCAGTGTCGATGCATTCCGGCGCATGCGCCTCAACACGACCGGCATGGAGTTCGCCAGCGAGATCGTGGTCAAGGCATCGCTTGCGAGCATGAAGGTCAGCGAGGTGCCGATCCAGCTGCACCGGGATGGACGGAGCCGCCCCCCGCACCTCCGCACCTGGCGCGACGGCTGGCGACACCTGCGGTTTCTCCTGCTCTTCTGCCCCCGATGGCTCTTCCTGATTCCCGGCCTCGCGCTGCTCCTGATCGGGTCGGCGGTGACCCTGTGGCTGCTCGGCGGCACCCGCCACATCGGCTCGATCGGATTGGACGTTCACACCATGCTCGTCAGTGGCATCTTCGCCTTGATCGGATATGAGCTGATCCTGTTTGCCGCGTTCATCAAGATCTTTGGCATGCGTGCAGGATTCCTTCCCTCTGACCGCCGCACCGAGAGCTTCTTCCGAGTGGCAACGTTGGAGAAAGGGCTCATGGCTGGGGGCTTGATCACGTTGACAGGATTCGCGCTCGTGTTTCTCGCCGTGGTGACGTGGAGCCACAACGGCTACGGCGCGCTCGACACGGAAGCGTCGATGCGCCCGCTGATCGTCGCGGTGCTGCTCATCGCCGGCGGCGTGCAGACGGTGTTCGCAAGCTTCGTGATGAGCATGCTCGGTATCCGCGACAACGTGGTGGTGCGACCCTCCATCGTCCTCGAGCCCGACCTCGTGGCCCTCGACGTCCCTGGCGTCGGGAGACGCTCGTCGCTGACCGGTCGTCGAGCCGGCGCAGTCGTTGGTGGCCCTTAGTGGAGACCAGCATGTTGTTGCGCCCGAGCGCGCCGAGGACGAGGATCGCAGGGCCCCCAACCACGGTTCGGTTCGCTGCGGTGGGCTTGGGATGGGTCACCACGCATCGTCACATCCCGTGGCTGGGACGCACGGCGGGAGCACAGCTTGTGGGAGTCGTCGATCGACGGGCCGAGCGCGTTGACAGCCTGCGGGCGCGGCTCAACCTGCCGCACGGAGCGGTCAGCTCGAATCCCGACGAGGTCACTTGGCTCGACGACATCGACGCCGTCACCATCGGAACCTCGCCAATGACACATCACGCGCTTGCTTCGGGGTTCCTCAGGCGCGGTAAGGACGTGCTCCTCGAGAAACCGCTGACCATGACCGTCGACGAGTCGCACGACCTGCTCGCCCTGGCGTCGGACAACGAACGTGTCCTCGGCGTCGTGCACAACTTCCAGTTCGCCCGGTCAGTGCGCCGGGCGCTGCACCTGCTCGAGCGAGGTTCGCTGGGGTCACTCCGTGAGGTCTGGGGTCTGCAACTCTCCAACCCGCGGCGGCGGCTGCCCGATTGGTACGAAGAGCTCCCGCTCGGGCTGTTCTACGACGAGTCCCCTCACTTCTTCTATCTGATGCGCCGATTCCTGGGTGACGACATCACCGTCGGCGATGCTGCGGTCGTGCATCGTCATGGAAGGCAGACTCCGGTCTCGGTCGGGGCGCAGCTCACCGGCGGCACGGTGCCGGGGCGCATCGACATGCACTTCGAGGCGCCGGTGAGCGAATGGCACCTGATGGTGGTCGGCTCGCGACGCCTCGCGATCATCGATATCTTCCGCGATATCCTGGTCACCCTGCCCAACGATGGGGAGCACAGCGCGCGGGACATCCTTCGCACGAGCGCTGAGGCCGGCGTCCGTCATGTCGTCGGTGCGGTCACGTCAGGGCTGCTGCATGCGAGCGGTCGGCTGGCCTACGGCAACGACGAGGTGATGCGCCGGTTTGTGACCTCGTGCATCAACAGAACGGATCCCGCACGCATGAACGGCGCGGACGGAGCGGCGGTGGTCGCACTGCAGCACGCCGTCCTCAACGTGGCGTAGCGCTGATGCGAATCCTCGCGTCGAGCAACTATTTCCCGGAGCACATCGGCGGCATCGAGCGGGTCGCTGGCGACCTCGTCGGCGCCCTTCGCGCTCAGGGTCACACCGTGCAGTGGGTTGCGGCCGAACCGAGCGCCTACCCGCATCGCGGCGATGCCGAGGATGCGCCGATTCCGGCATGGAATGTCACCGAGCGATGCCTCGGGTTTCCCTACCCGTTGCCGGATCCCCGGTATCGACGAGCACTCAGGGAATTCGTCGAGGCGAGTGACGTCGTGCACCTACATGACTGCCTGTATGCCACCAATCTGCTGCTGTTCAGAGCGGCGTTGCAGATCGGCCGGCCAGTCGTGATCACGCAGCACGTGACCGAGGTGCCCTACCGGCGCTGGCTGGTCCGGACAATGCAGGCGGAGGCGTACCGGCTCCTGACCGAACCTATGCTTGCACGAGCCGACCGCGTGGTCTTCGTCAGCGAGCGCGTTCGGGCGCGGTTTCAGGACGTCGTGAGCTGCCGTCGCAGCGAGGTCATCGAAAACGGCATCGACGTTTCCCGGTTCGGTCCGCCACAGGCGGCCGAGCGGCATCGAATGCGACGGGAACTTGGATTTGAGGATGACGAGACGGTCCTGCTCTTTGCGGGACGGTTCGTCGCCAAGAAGGGTCTGGCGCACATCCGCGCCGCCGCAGCGGAGGAACCGTCCCGGCGCTGGCTCCTGGTCGGACGCACCGACGATGAGGACCCGCGATCCTGGCAGCTCGCAAACGTCACGGTCGTTGACCCGGTCGGCCACGAGCGCATGAGGTCGATGTACGCAGCGGCTGATCTCCTGGTGATGCCGGGTGTGGGCGAGGGGTTGCCCGTGGTCGTCCAGGAAGCCCTGGTCTGCGGGACACCGGTCCTCACCAGCGTCGAGACTGCGGCGGGCCTGGCAGGCCATCGTGCGCCGGTGCACCAATGGGATTCGGCAACGGATTCGCTCAGTGGTGCGATCGACAAGGCGTTGGCGCAGGGTCGGGACGTCCAGGCGATCTCGACGCAGGCGCGGCAGCGGTGGGACCTCGCCGAGGTCGTCAAGCGGTACGAAGTGCTCATGAGGACCGCACTCGAGCTCCCTCGCCGTTAGGGGCACCCGGCACGAGGACGAACTTGGACTTTGCCCCATCCGGTCGCAACGCCGCAATCGCGTAGATTGCAACGCGTCTGAGCCGAGGTTGTCGCGACGTGGGCATTCGCACGGCGCATCGGTCGATTCGGCACAGGGTAGGGACATGCTCTCAGGCGACACCGCGCCATGACCGGCCGTCAGACAACGCCCAGGCAGGAACCGCTCCCGCCGGAGGTCGGCTTCGGTGAGCTCATGACCCGCATGATCTCGGCCAACCGGGTTGAGAAGGCCAAGCGTGCCAAGGCCGACGGCCTCGGTCGCACGCCAACGCAGGAGACGGCGGCTCCACGAGGGACTCCCGGAAGCCCTGGGGTGTGACCCTGGAGGCCGCACCCGATGTCGGCGCTGCCGCCGAGCGCGCCGCCGGCCTGACGCAGCGGTTGCTGGCGTTGCGCGACACCCTCGACGCCTGAGACCAAGGCGCTAGAGCGACTCCGCCCAGGCGACGACGACGCCCCAGACGATCGCCCATGCCACGAGCACCGCGACCCATTGCCACCCGGAGACGTGTGGCGCTCGGCCTCGACCCTGGGCCATCGCGAACCAGGCGGCCGTCTCCTTGTCGAGCAGCCGCCACACCAACCACGGCGCGTAGCCGAGCTCGATCGCGGTGGTGAACAGCAGGCTGCCGCTGAACTGGTCGGTCACGAGCATCACCAGGGAGACGACGCCGACGAGACTGATGATCACCATCAAGCCGACCTGCACGAGGCGGAGGATGGGAACACCTCGGCGCACACCCTCGCCGAGCGCGAAGAGGCATGCGGCGGCGACCAGACCGCCGCCGATCACCAGCGGGTTGGGAGTGAATCCGAGGTTGTGCGTCGCTGACGCGAGCGCCTGCGTGGTCAGCTGCGCGGTGAGCGCCCAGTCGAAGACGACGGCGATCCCGAGTCCGTGTGGTCGTGGCGTCGTTGTGGCCTCGCTCACGGGGGCATCAACTGAAGCTGCGAAGGGATGGCCAGGCGGCATTGATGGACTCCCGAAGGTGAGCGCAGATGAGAATCGGCGTGCCGGCCTCCTGGTTGATCACCGAGTCCGGCATGACGACCGTACCGGCACGGGTTACAGTCCCGCAGAGGAACGCGATGTCGCTCGGATTGAAGCCGACGGTCACGAGCGTTGTCGCGTCGAGATTCGCGGGCTTCCAGTACCAGAACGTCAGGTGCGGGCTGATCGCCTGGGGGAGGTGCTCGCTGCCGCCATAGATATCGACGGCCCCGGCTTCGCCGTAGTTGCTCGCGAGGATGCTGGTCGTCGCCCGTTGCGAGACCGGCAATCCGTTGTACACGGCGGCGACCTGCGACGCCAGGTCGGGCCACCCGACGGTGTCCGCGAAATCCTGGCGCAGCTTGTCGAGGTTGAAGGTGTGCAGCGATGACGTGGGCACGACAGGGAGGATGACCGGCAGCAACACCGCCAGCTGGATGACACCTCCAGCGACAACGAGGCCGGTGACGCGACGCCGTCGCGTCGTCGAGACGATCCTGCCGACTGCAATGCATCCGGCCGCGAGAACGAGCGGAATCGTCGGCGCCGGGTAGTACGCCTTGCCCTCCGGCAGGAGCAGCAGGATCGCGACCACGGTGAGCACACCCATGGGTCGGAGGCGCTGGTCGCGCAACAGCGAGACGAGGCCGGCGACCCAGAGGGGGAGGATCAGCGGACCGATGTACAGGAGGAAATCGGCGATGAACGTGAGCGCACCGCCGCTGTTCGAGATGTCGGCGCTGTGGTTCCGGATGTAGGTGAGCGAGGGGAAGTCATTGGCGATCTGCCACGCGATGTTGGGGGCGAACAGCGCCATCGCGATCACGAAACCGATCCACGGATATCGCGTGCGCAGGAGTGGTCGCAGGTCACGGGAAACCAGCACCGCGGCGACGATGCCGACGCACAGCGCGAGGATGGTCAGCTTGGTCTCGAGGCCGATGCCGATATCGACTCCCACCACGAGGAAGAGTCGTGCGTCGCCGGTACGAAGGATGCGCAGCAGCAGGTCGATGGCGATCAGCCAGGTCAGCTGGTCGAAGGTCACGGTCTGGAACAGCCAGTTGGCGCCGAGCAGCAGGGGGCTCATCAGCGTCACCAGGGATGCGAG
>JBAQGL010000359.1:0-4909 GCA_049287785.1 Candidatus Dormiibacterota bacterium
CGCCCGAGATCACCGACGCCGAGTACGACCACCTCTTCCGCGAGCTCGTCGACCTCGAGTCGGCGTTTCCCGAGCTGCAGACCGCCGACTCGCCGACTCAACGGGTCGGCGGCGAGCCTGCGGCGAGCTTCACGAAGGTCAGGCATCGGACGCCGATGCTCAGTCTCAACAACGCGTTCAGCCCCGACGAGGTGCGTGATTTCGGCGGCCGGGTCGAGCGAGCCATCGGCAGCGTGAGCGGGTATGTCTGCGAGCTGAAGATCGACGGCCTCGCGATGTCGATCACCTACGCGCGCGGAAGCTTCGTACGCGCCGCAACCCGTGGCAACGGCGTCGAGGGCGAGGACGTCACCGCGAACGTGCGCACCATCCGGTCGGTGCCGATGACGCTCACGCCGGTGGACGGCACGCTTCCCGACGAGCTCGAGGTTCGCGGCGAGGTCTATCTGCCCAAGGCCGCATTCGCCGCGACCAACGCGCGTCTCGACGAGGCGGGCAAGCCGGGGTATGCGAATCCGCGCAGCGCCGCGGCGGGCGCGGTGCGTCAGCTCGATCCGTCGATCACCGCTGCACGCGGTCTGCAGACCTTCATGTATGCCATCGATCCGCCGGGAAGGATCCGGACCCAGGCAGAGGTGCTCGACACGCTTGCGGCACTGGGATTCCGCGTGAATCCGCATCGCCGGCTCGCCGGGTCGATCGACGAGGTGCTCGCCTTCCTCGACAACTGGTCGGAGCGACGCCACGACCTGGACTACGAGACCGACGGTGTGGTCATCAAGGTCGCCTCGCTCGCGGAGCAGGCGGAGATCGGCGCCATCTCTCACGCGCCACGCTGGGCGATCGCGTACAAGTTTCCGCCCGAGGAACAGGAGACCCAGGTGCTCGACATCCATGTCCAGGTGGGCCGCACCGGTGCGGTGACGCCGGTGGCGATCCTCGAGCCGACGCTGGTCGCGGGCTCGACCGTGCGCCGCTGCACGCTCCACAACGAGGACGAGGTCGCGCGCAAGGATGTGCGCATCGGCGACACCGTGCTGCTCCACAAGGCCGGAGACGTGATCCCCGAGATCGTGCGGGTGATCCTCGAGAAGCGCCCCGCGAAGTCCCAGTCCTGGCAGATGCCCGACCACTGTCCGTCGTGCGACTCGCTGCTGGTGCGCGAGCAGGGCGAGGTGGTGCGGCGCTGCCTTAATCCGCTCTGCCCCGCCCAACGGCGCGAGTTGCTCATCCACTTCGCCGCCCGCGGGGCGATGAACATCGAGGGTCTCGGGCCTGCGGTCATCGATCAGCTCCTCGACCTCGGGTACGTCACCGAGCCGGCCGGCCTGTTTCACCTCACCTCCGAACAGCTCCTGACCCTCGAAGGCTTCGCCGAGCGGTCGGCAACCAAATTGATCGAGTCGATCGCATCGCGCCGCCAGGTACCGCTGGCGAGGTTCATCAACGCCCTGGCCATACGGCATGTCGGTGAACACACGGCGGAAACGCTCGCGGCGCATTTCGGAACCATCGATGCGCTCGCCGCCGCGACCGAGGAGGACCTGCTCGGGGTCGAGGGCATCGGTGCGGTCGTTGCCGGGCACGTTGCCGCGTGGCTCGCATCGAGCGAGGGACGCGCGGTCCTCGAGCACCTTCGCGCCGCCGGCGTGGAACCCGAGCGCTCGGCGGGTGGGGGCGGTCCGTGGAGCGGGCAGGCGTGGGTGATCACCGGCAGCCTCGACGGCATGACCCGCACCGACGCCGAAGCCCGCATCCGGGCGCTTGGCGGCAATCCCACCTCGAGCGTCAGCCGCAAGACCCACGCGGTCGTGACCGGCGCGTCGCCGGGGAGCAAGCTCGAGAAAGCGCAGAGGTTGGACGTCCGCGTGCTCGACGAGGCCCAGTTCCTGGCCGAGCTCGAGGCGGCAGAGGGATCTCGCTGAGCAGCGATACTGGAGCTGTGACCACGATGGCGGCCCCGCGGCGATCAGAGCGCCTTCTCGATGACAAGGCGCAGCTCCGGGCACGCCTGCGAGCCTCGCCGGACGGTCCGGGCGTGTACGTCATGCGGGGACTCGACGCGCGGGTGATCTATGTCGGCAAGGCCTCGAACGTGCGCAACCGGTTGCGCTCGTGGTTCTCGGGCATCGATGCGCTTCAACCCCGCACCCACCAATTGATCTCGAGCGTGTTCGACTTCGAGGTGATCGCATGCCAGAGCGAGCACGAGGCGCTGGTTCTCGAGAACACGCTCATCAAGCAGCACCGGCCGCGATTCAACGTGCGTCTCAAGGACGACAAGAGCTATCTCTACCTCAAGATTCCGCGTCCCGGCGTGCACGACGCGGTGGCTCCCGGCACGGCGCGTGAGGAGGTCCGTAAACCCCGAGGCAAGAGCGCCGAGGGCGCGACCGAGTTCCCCCGGCCGTACTACACGCGCAAGGTGATTCGCGACGGCGCCCGCTACTTCGGGCCGTATACCAGCGCCCAGTCGTTGCGCACCACCGTCCGTTCACTGCGGACCATCTTTCCATTCCGCACCTGCAGCGACGAGATCTTCCGGCGCGGACACGTGTGTCTCGACTACCACATCAAACGGTGCTCGGGACCGTGCGAGGGGAAGATCGACGCTCCGGAATACGCGGAGATCCTCGAGCAGGTCCAGGAATTCATGGAGGGCAGGTCGGACACCCTGCACGACGAGCTGCGCGACCAGATGGATGCGGCCGCTGACAATCGCGATTACGAGCTGGCAGCGCGCTTTCGTGACCGGTTGCGCGCGATCGAGCGCATCAGCGAACGCCAGACGGTGTTGCGCGGAGCGCGATCCGACGAGGACTGCATCGCAGTTGCCGTCGAGGCGGGGCGTGCGATGGCGGCGGTGCTCAGCATCCGGCAGGGCCGGGTGATGGCGATGGAGACGCACGAGCTCGAGGGCGTCGCGGGGCTCGATGCCGCCGCGTGCCTGGGTGCATTTCTTCCGCAGTACTACGCCAACGTGACTTCGATACCGCGCCGTCTCCTCGTGTCCGACGATATCGAGGATCGCCAGGTGTTCGAGGAGTTCCTTTCGGAGCAGCGTGGCGGTCCCGTCGAGGTGCACGTCCCCAAACGTGGCGACGCCCGGCGGCTCATCACGCAGGCCGCGGAGACGGCCCTGGTGCAGCTGCGACAGCAGCGCATCGTCGATGACTACGACGCCGCCAAGACCGAGGCGCTGCTCGATGACCTGGCCACGCGTCTGCAGCTCCCCGCGCCGCCGCGACGGATCGAGTGCTACGACATCAGCAACACGATGGGGACGAACTCGGTGGGCTCGATGGTGGTCTTCGAGGATGGGAGGCCGGCGCCTGCCGCCTACCGTCATTTCGGGATCAAGACCGTCGAGGGTTCCAACGATTTCGCATCCATCGAGGAGACGCTGCGCCGCCGCTTTCGGCGGCTCGGCCCGCGTGATGACGGGCCGGACCTCGACATCCCGGTGCTCGACCCGGCGGGAGCCAACGGGACCAACGAGCGGCCGCGACGCACGCCGCGCGGCGGTGATGACACCGACCTGAGCTTCTCGGTGCTGCCGGACCTCATCCTGATCGATGGCGGCAAGGGGCAGTTGAGCGCTGCGGTCAAGGCGCTGCGCGAGGCGGGGCTCACCAAGGTTCCCGTGTTCGGGCTGGCCAAACGCAACGAGGAGCTGTACAAGCCCGGCCGCGCGCGGCCGATCATCATCGAGCGGGACAGCCCGACGCTGTTCCTGGTGCAGCGAGTACGCGACGAGGCTCATCGATTTGCGATCACCCACCACCGTGGCCGTCGCGCACGTGCGGCACTGCGATCGAAGCTCGACGTGGTGCCCGGTCTCGGCCCGGTGCGTCGGCGGGCGCTGCTCCGTCACTTCGGCAGCATCGACGCCATCCGCGACGCGCCGCTCGAGCAGCTCACCACCGTGGTCCCGCGACCCGTGGCCTTGCGCGTCAAGGAGCTCCTGTGAGCGAGGAGGAACCGGCTTCCGAGGTCGCGGTGACGGTGATGTCCTTCGGTTTCAAGTTCGGCATCCCCGCCGATGCGGGATGGGTCGTGGACGCACGCATGGTGCGCAACCCGTTCTGGGTCCCTGAGCTGCGCTCGTTCACCGGGCTCGACGTCCCGGTGCGTGACTACGTCCTCGCGGATGAGGTGGCGCGCGAGCTCATCGATCACACGCATTCGCTCATGTCATGGTCATTGCGGCGGTATGCGGATCGCGACCGGGACTCACTGACCATCGCGGTCGGCTGCACCGGTGGACGGCACCGGTCGGTGGTCATCGTCGAAGCGCTTGCTGAGCGGTTGCGCGCCGACGGCCTGGAGGTCGCGGTGACCCACCGCGATGTCGACGTGCCGGATCCGCGGCTGTGAGCGCCTTCGCTAGCCGCGACGTGATGCCTCGCGCACGCCGGGCGCACTCGAGATCCGGAGCGGATGCCGGGCTCTCCTTCACGCAGCGCGTCGTTGCCGAGCTGGCGCCGTACACGCCCCTGCTTCCCTGCTGCCGGCGTTCGCTGGTCGAGGGTCTCGCCCTGGTGACCACGACTCCGGGCGCGATCGCAACCACGCGTCCGGTCGCGGTGCGCGCGGCCATGCAGGCACTGCATGCCGATGGGATCCCGGCGCACGTCTCCCGGGTCACCGCCGCGAGGCGCACGCAGTACCTGGTCGTCGGTGTCGACGCGCCAGCCCTGCAGCCGCCGTCGGAACGCTCGTGCTGCAGGAGGAGCCGTCTTCGCGGCGCGTTTCTCGGCGCGGGCCGGCTGGTGCGTCCCGACGGCGAGCCGTACCTCGAGATCGGTTGCACCGGGGAGATGGGCGCGGTCCAGCTCGTCGACGATTTCGACGTGCTCGGCGTCCCGGCGCTGAGCCGGCGGCGGCGCGGGCGCTGGGTGGTCACGGT
>JBAQGL010000360.1:0-2090 GCA_049287785.1 Candidatus Dormiibacterota bacterium
GTACGTGGAGAAGCACCGCCACGAGAACCAGGAGGGGAGGAGCAACCGGCTGGTCATCGCTCCCACCGGCCGTCGCTATCTGTTCGTGTATCCGTTCGTGAAGACTCGCGCCTGGTACCGGCTCAGCGCCGAGGAACGGCAGCGGCAGATGAGCGAGCACATCGCCATGGGCCACAAGTACCCGGGCGTGAAGATCAACACCACCTACTCGTTCGGCCTCGACGACCAGGAGTTCGTGGTTGCGTTCGAGAGCGACTCGGTCGCGGACTTTCTGGACCTGGTGCACGAGATGCGCGCCAGCGAGGCGTCCACGCACACGGTGCGCGACGTCCCGTCGTTCACGTGCATCGCGATGGGTGTCGACGAAGCCCTTTCCGCGCTGGGTTAGCCGGCGAGCACGGCGCGACGGCGCTCGGCTCCCTGCAGCGACGCGAGCATCACCTCCATGATGTGCATCACCCTCACGTTGGGCGCGTAGCGTGCCGCTCCCGCGCGAAGCTGGAGCAGGCAGGAGATGTTCTCGGTGATCACGATCTCCGCACCACTGGCGCGGATGTTCTCGAACTTGCGCTGCAGGATCGCCTCGCTGCGCTCGGGTTGACGAGCGAAGTACGTGCCCGCACCGCCACAGCACATCGCCCGCTCATGCAGCGGCACGATCTCGAGATGGGGGATCTGCTCGAGCAGTCGCCGCATCGCACCGCGCTCGGGACCGTCGATCGGAAGCGCGCAGGGTTCGTCGATAGTCACGCGCCAGCGCAGCGGACCGAGGGCCCCGCGCACGCCGTTGCGATCGAGAAAGTCACTGGCGAGCGCGGTATGTCGCGCGACCTCGCGTGCACGCTCGCCCACCTGGCGATCGTCGCCGGCAATGCTGCCGTACTCGCGGTAGTGCTCGGTGCAGGACGCGGTGTCGCCGATGTACGCATCGACGTCGAGATGATTCAACACGGCGGTGTTCTTGATCGCCATGTCCACCATGGCGTCGCGATCGCCGAGGGTGCGCGCGGGCAGACCACTGCAGCCCAGTTGCGGGACATGAACCTCGTAGCCGGAGGCGAGGAGCACTCGAATGGTGGCCTCGGTGGCCTCGGGCGCGGTGAGATTCGAGAGGCAGCACACAAGCATCGCCACCGTGCCGCGCGCGGGTTGCGCCGGATCCGGAAGGTCACCGAGCATCTGGTACACGGTCCTGTCCGGGGGCGGGCCGCCCTGCTCGGCGAGCGCACCGAGGGTGCCGAGCCATGACAGCATGCCGGTCCGACGCGCGAGCCCGTACAGCCCCGTGCGCCGCGTGAAACGGGCGAAACCGTGCAGTGCGCGCAGCGCGCCCGGCCGTGGGAGCACGCTGCGCAGCGCGAAGGACTGCGCCCACGGATAGCCCTGCTGCGCGTGCAGCTCCTGACGCGCGCGGCTCACGATGTGCCCGGTGGGAACCCGCGGCGCACAGGCGGCGACGCAGTTGTCGCAGGTGAGGCAGCTCGAGAGCGGGCCGTCCTCGATGTCGCTCAGCTCGAGGCGACCTTCCATCGCGTCACGGATCAGGGCGATGCGTCCGCGAGCCGTCTCCCATTCCACGGGATTGACGACGTATGCCGGGCACGTGGCCTGGCACAGCGAGCACTTGTTGCACTCACTCGCCGCCTCGTAGACGTCGGCAAGGAAGCGCGGGGTCGGGACGGCGGCGCCGGCCATTGGGCCCGGATTGTAGACGAGATCGCACCACGCTCCACCCCGCCGCTGGCCAGTCGCGTCGATACGTAGAGTTGCGTTCGATGATCGCCGACTACTACGTCGAAGCCTTCACTGCCGAGGAGCAGGCGTTGCTCGCGCCCCACGTGACCAACCTGGATCTGCCGGTGTTCGCCCTCACCAACCTGCCCCAGGTGACCGCGGCGGCCCTCTTCGCCCGCTACAGCCGCAGCTCGAAGAGCCTTCGCCGCCTGCTCGTCGACGAGTTCCTCGCCGGCGGCGACCCGGGCCGGACGACCGCGGTGGACGCCGGCCGCGAGCGGGCCTCGGACCTGTTCGGCCGCGTGCTCGCCGAGTACGGGGACGACTCGGTGGCGCAGCTCGCGGGAGTGCATCTC
>JBAQGL010000361.1:0-7448 GCA_049287785.1 Candidatus Dormiibacterota bacterium
ATGCGCGGGCCCGGGAGCGTTTCCTCGGGGAGACCGAGCCGGTCGACCCGGTCGCAGGCCATATCCCAGGGGCACGCAACCTGCCGTTGCAGCAGACCGAGCACCCCGACGGCACCTTCCTGTCGCCTGACGAGTTGCGGGAGCGCTATGCCGCGGCGGGTGTGGGGGAAGGCACTCCGGTGGCGGTGTACTGCGGCTCGGGCGTGGTGGCGGCCGAAGGAGTGTTTGCGCTGGGTTTGGCGGGAATCGACGCCGCGTTGTACGCGGGCTCATGGAGTGAGTGGATCACCGACCCGGACCGCCCGATCGAGCTCGGGGAATCTCGCTCGGCAGTATGAAATGAGGCCGGCGCTCCCCCGAACGCCGGCCTCCCGAGAATGTGCTTCCGCCCCTCAGACACTGCGAACGCGTCGCACGACGCTCGCGGTTCAATCGGAGGGTACCCCGGGACACCAGGCGATGTAAAGCGCGTGGGCACTGCCGTCCTGCCGGATGTACGCTAGCGCACATTGCGGACGGAGGTTTCAGTGTGACCGCGGTTCTTCCAGATCGGTGGCTCAACGAGCTGAGTCGCGCCTCACGCGACCTGCGCCTCGTTCGAGGCGACGGGACGTACGTCTGGGATGACGAGGACCGCCGGTTCCTGGATCTCACGTCGAGCGGTGCGACCACGCTGCTCGGCCACAACCACCCACGCGTCAGCGAAGCGATCACCGGCCAGCTGAGCGCATTCAGCGGGGTGCCGCCGGGATTCGACTACGACCTCCGCGAGGAGCTGTTGGAGGCCCTGAGCTTCATCATCCCCGTGTCGCTGACGCACGTCAGCTTCACTTCATCAGGCTCCGCGGCCGTCGACCTCGCCATCACCTGGGTGGCGTCGGCGTCGGATCGGTCACGCATCATCGCGATGCAGCGCTCCGACCATGGATCCGGGATCGGCGGACGAGGCGTGAGCGCGGGCCGGCGGCTGGGAGAGATCGCCGGACGAAGCCTCGAGGTGCTGCGCGTCCCGTTCGACGACCTCGAGGCGTTGCGTGCGCAGCTCGACCACCGCGTTGCGGCCGTGATCGTCGAACCGGTGCAGGTCGAGGCCGGCATCCGCATACCCGCACCGGGGTACCTCGCGTCCGTCGCCGAGCTCTGCCGCGGTGCCGGTGCGCTGCTGGTGGTTGATGAGGTGAGGACCGCGCTGCGTATGGGCCCGACGCTTGCGTCCGCGGCGCGGGGAGTCGAACCCGACATCGTGTGCCTCGGTTCGTCGCTGGCCAATGGCCTGCCGTTCGGCGTCACCGCCGTCGGCCCGGCGATCTCGCGGCGCGCGAGGGTCGCCAGGGGCGATCACGAGGTGGCGTGTCCACCCCTGGTCTGCGCCGCCGCCAATGCCACGATCCGGACAGCGCTCGGCCCAACGCTGCGGACCCTGGCGGCGCTCACCTCTGAGCGGCTGCATGGCCGGCTGCGCGGTCTGCGTCTCGGTGAGATCCGGGAGGTCCGCGGATCCGGGGCGATGGTTGCGGTCGAGACGAGCCTCAACGGACCGATGCTGCTGCGCCGTCTCGAGCAGCGAGGGATCCTCGCGCTGCCCGCCGGAACCGGTAGTGTCCGAATGCTCGCCCCGCTCATCCTCGAGCGCCGCGAAGCGGACAGTGTTGTCGAAGCGCTCGCCGCGATCATCCTGGCAAGCCGCCCGCCGAGGCGCCGGTCGATGCCGGCCCACATCGCAGAAGACGTGGAGGTCGTCCTGCCTGGGACGGCGCTTCGTCGCCGGACCAAGGTGGCGCTCTAAAGAAAGGGATGCTCACGGGGATTCCCCGTGTGTCAGTTGAGCCGCTCGACGACCATCGCCATTCCCTGACCGCCGCCGACGCACATGGTCTCGAGGCCGATGGTCGCGTCGGTCGTCCGCAGGTCGTTGAGCAGTGTGCAGAGGATTCGCGCGCCCGTCATGCCGAAGGGGTGGCCGAGGGCGATCGCGCCGCCGTGCGGGTTGAGCCGGTCGTCGAACGGGTCGATGCCGATGCCGCGGGCCGAGGGGATCACCTGCGCCGCGAAGGCTTCATTGATCTCGACGACGTTGACGTCGTCAATGGTCATGCCCGCACGTTCGAGCGCCTGGCGCGATGCCTCGATCGGACCGAGTCCCATGAATTCCGGTTCGAGGGAGGTCAGGCCCGTCGAGACGATGCGGGCCAACGGCGTGATGCCCAGTTCGCGCGCCCGGGTGTCCGACATGATCACGACGGCCGCGGCGCCGTCGTTGAGCGGGCAGGCGTTGCCGGCGGTGACAGTCCCGTTCTCGCGGAACACGGGCTTCAGCTCGGCGAGCTTCTCGAGAGTCGTCTCGCGGCGAGGGCCGTCATCCCGGGTGACCGTTCCTCCACCGTTCGGCAGTTCGATGGGCACGATCTCGCGATCGAAGAAGCCGTCATCCTGAGCCGCGACCGCGCGCTGCTGGCTCCGGAGCGCGAAGCGATCCATCTCCTCGCGAGAGATCTCCTCACGAGCCGCGACGTTCTCGGCGGTCTGTCCCATCGCGATGTAGACGTAGGGATAGCCCTCGGGATTGCCCGGCTGGAGGCGCTCGTTCTGACATTGCGGCATATCGCTCGAGCCGTTCACAAACCGGGAGACGCATTCGACACCGACGCTCAGGAAAACGTCGCCTTCGCCGGCGCGGATCGCATGCGCCGCCATTCGAGTCGTCTGCAGGGACGAAGCGCAGTAGCGGGTCACCGTCGTCCCCGGCGCATTCACGCGGGTCAGGATGCTGATGACGCGTCCGAGGTTGAATCCCTGCTCGCCGCCGGGGAGCCCGCAGCCGCAGATGAGGTCTTCGATAGTGCCGCGGTCCAGCTGGGGCAGGCGGTCGAGCACCTGGTTCACGACGCTGGCCGCCAGGTCGTCGGGGCGGATGTTGACCAGCGAACCCTTCATCGCGCGGCCGATGGGGGACCTGGCGAGGGCGACGATGACGGGCTCGGGCATGGGCTCTGTCTCCAATTGTCCTAAAAGACTATTGTCGGCCGCGTGACGTACTTCATCACCGGTGCCACGGGATTCATCGGGCGCTCCCTGGTCCCGCTTCTGATGGCCCGCGGCGACAACGTCTTCGTGCTCGTCCGGCATGGGTCACGTGCGAGGTTCGCGGCGCAGCGTGAGCGTCTCGATCCCGGCGGCAGGCACCTCCACGCGCTCAGCGGCGACCTTGCCGAGCCCGGGCTTGGCCTCTCGGTCGACGACCGCGAGCAGCTGTACGGCGCCGAGTTCTTCCATCTCGCTGCGGTGTACGACCTCACCGCACCGGCGGAGGAGACTGAGCTCGCCAACGTCACCGGCACACGCAATCTCGTCGCGCTCGCCAACGAGGCCGGTGCCGGTCGCCTTCACCTGGTCAGCTCGATCGCGGTCGCGGGGCGATTCAAGGGACGCTTCACCGAGGCGATGTTCGACGAAGGGCAGGAGCTCGACCATCCTTATTACAAGACCAAGCACGAGTCCGAGCAGATCGTCCGCACCGAGGCGACCGTGCCCTGGCGGGTCTACAGACCGGGCATGGTCATCGGATCGTCCGAGACCGGCGAGGCGGATCGCGTCGACGGACCGTATTACGCATTCAAGCTCATCCAGCAGATGCGCGACGCATTCCCGCAGTGGGTGCCGTTCATCGGTCCCGAAGGCGGCCCGTTCAATCTGGTTCCGGTCGACTTTGTCGCAAAGGCGATCGACCACATCGCTCATCTCGACGGCCTCGACGGACGCGCGTTCCACATCGTCGACCCGGCGCCGCTGTCGCTCGGCGACACGCTCAACACCTTCTGCAGAGCCGCACATGCGCCCGAATTCGCACTTCGGATCGACCGGCGCATGGCACAGATGATCCCGGGCGGATTCGCGGCGATGGGTTCGCTGCCCGCGGTGAAGCGGATGCGCGAGCAGGCGCTGGCGCGCCTCGGCATCCCCGAGGCCGCGTTCACCTACATGGACTACCCTGCGACCTTCGACGCGACCGAGGCACAGGCGGCGCTCGCCGGCAGTGGTGTCGCGTGCCCACCGCTGCACGAATACGCGTGGAAGGTGTGGGACTACTGGGAGCGACACCTCGATCCGCAGCTGCCGACGCCGGCGAATGTTCGCCGCGTGGCCGGGGAGCGCGTGGTGGTGGTCACCGGCGCGTCCAGCGGCATCGGACGATCGGTGTGCACGCACCTGGCGGCGTCGGGCGCGATCATCATCGGAGTCGCCCGGCGCGCGGAAAAGCTCGAGGAGATGCGCGCCGAGGTCGAGGGCGTCGGCGGCACGGCCTACGTGTATCCGACCGATCTCAGCGACCATGACGCGTGCACGCATCTGATCGAGCGCGTGGTTGCCGATCACGGACGCGTTGACGTCCTCATCAACAATGCGGGTCGATCGATCCGGCGCTCCGTACTCGACTCGCTGGATCGTTTCCATGATTTCGAGCGCACCATGAAGTTGAATTACTTCGGCGCGATCGCGCTCATCATGGCCGTGATCCCAGGGATGCGCGAGCGCCAGGACGGTCACATCATCAACATCACCTCAATCGGTGGACAGGCCTACCCGCCGCGCTTTGCGGCTTATGTGGCAAGCAAGAACGCCCTCGACGCGTTCTCACGCTGCTTCGCCCCAGAGGTGTCGGGCGAGGGCATCGCGGTCACCACCATCCACATGCCGCTCGTCCGCACCCCGATGATCGCGCCGACCGGGATGTACAAGAACTTTCCGACGATCAGCTCCGACGAGGCCGCGGACATGGTGGTTGAAGCGCTGATCAAGCGACCGCACGAGGT
This sequence comes from Candidatus Dormiibacterota bacterium, assembly GCA_049287785.1. Taxonomy (GTDB): domain Bacteria; phylum Chloroflexota; class Dormibacteria; order Aeolococcales; family Aeolococcaceae; genus Palsa-851. The sequence continues at coordinate 4,812 of JBAQGL010000361.1, forward strand.
CTCGACTCGGGTCGGCAAGTTCGGCGAGCTCGTGCATGCGATTGCGCCCAACGTCCATCAGCTGATCATGGCCGGGGCATTCCAGATGCTCCCCGACAGCGCATCGCACTCACCTGGCGGCGGAGACGGCGGCGAGCAGCCGGTGACGCCCGAGGCCTACGCCCTCGGGATGCTGATGCGAGGCATCCACCTCTAGGCCACCGGGTACCCCGCCGCCTGGAGCACGACGTCGTGGAGCAGACCGTTGGACGAGATCCCCGTGCCGCCGAGCACGGGATCATCACCGCTGCGGTCGGTGAACCGCCCGCCGGCCTCGGTCACGACGAGCTTGAGCGCCGCGTAATCCCAGAGGTTCGCGCGTGACGTCCATCCGATATCCGCGGTACCCCTCGCGACCGCGAGGTGCGACATGGAGTTGCCGACGCCGCGGGCGTCCCAGCAGCGCCCGGCGAGCGCGACGAGCTTCTCCGCCTGGTTCGTGACGACGAAGCCTCGAATCGCGGTGTGGGTGATCAGTGCCTCGGAGATCTCAGAGATCTTCGACACGTGAATCTGGCGTCCGTTGAGGAACGCCCCGCCCCCGAGGGTCGCGTGGAAGCGAAGTCGCATCGCCGGCGCCGAGGCCACCCCGACCACTGACACGCCGTCGCGCTGCAGGGCGATGAGCGTCGCCCAGGTCTCATTGCCGCGGACGAAGCTCCGTGTCCCGTCGATGGGGTCGATCACCCAGCGCCAGGTGGCGTCGCGGTCGCCGACCACCCCGAACTCCTCGCCGATGATCGCGTGGTCCGGGCGCTCGGCCCCGACCCGCCCTCGGATGTAGGTTTCGATCGCCCGATCCGCCTCGGTGACGGGGGACAGGTCCGGCTTCGCGTCGATCTTGAGATCGTGGGCTCGGAACCGCTCCATGGAGATGCCGTCGGCCACGTCCGCGAGCTCGAGGGCGAGCGCGAGATCGTCTGTCACCGCGCCTGAGCTTACCGGGCGCGGGATGTGCCACCGCCTGCACTCGCGTGTAGCCTTACCGGTCAGGTCCGCCTTGGCTGCGGTGTGTCCAGATATCGAGAGGTAGTTCCCATGACTCACATCAAACTCGACGTGCTCGCCGAGAAGGGCTACGCAATCCTCGGCGATGGTCCTGCGATCCCTCCTGAGGAGTGGGAGCGGCTCGAGTACGTCGACTGGAAATCGGGCGGGGATACCAACTTCGCTCCGCTCGCATCGGCGAAGGGCGAGATGGAATGCGCCGGTTTCTGGGATCACGGCAAGCCCGACAAAGACGGCATCTGGACGTCGAACCGGGAGATCGCGCCGACCCTCTGCAAGTACGTCGAGGCGGTTGGGGCGCGGTACGGGCGCGTCCGCGTGATTAAGCTCAACCCATCGTCCGAAGGCGATGCGCTGCGCCAGCTGCACCAGGATGACAACAACCGCCTCAACCCCGACGGTGAGGGGTGGGTCGTCCGCTCCTGGCTCGAACTCAATGCCCCCGCGGGATCACAGTTCATCCTGCGCGAGGTTCGCGACGATCCGGCAACCGAGAGCCGCATCCCGCTCCATCCTGGACGCCAGCTCGTGATCGACACCGAGCGCCTGTATCACGTCGTGCACAACCCAGGGCCGAATCCGCGCTACGCGCTGATCACCTCGTTCGAGTCGGGTGAGCCGCTGAACCGGTGGATCGAGTCGCAGCGTCTCGAGGCAGCTCAGCCGGTCTGACTTGGTGAGGTGCCAGGAGTGGCGCCGATATACTCTGGCCTTCGCGTGCGAGCGGGAGTAGCTCAGTGGTAGAGCACTACCTTGCCAAGGTAGGGGTCGCGAGTTCGAGCCTCGTCTCCCGCTCCAACTCCCCTTGAAGGAGCGTGAATCGAATTCATCGAGGCTCTATTCCGCCTCGCCGAGCATCCTATTCTGACGTGCGTCGAGTGGCGCCGAAGGTTGCAGCGAGCCGATAGCCTCCACCACTTACCCAGCAAACCGGTGCTAGGCTCCGAGCCGTGATGCCGGACTGGGTGCAACCGCTGGAAGCCAACCGTCGACCAGCAGGGCGGAGTCATCCGGTCCGCGCCGGGGACCCCCTCTCGTTCGAGCGAGTGGTGGAGCGGTTTGCTGAGAACTACGTCTCGAGCAAGACCGGACGCCTATACAGCGCAACCAGCAAGCAAAACATTCGCGACAACCTGCTCGGTGGCCCTCTAACGGCCTTCCGGCAACAGCGGGGTGTCGACACAATCGCTGACTGGAACGGCGATGTCGCCGCCGAGTATCTGCACTGGCTCCAGAGCGACCTGCGCCGCGACTCGGCCACGATCAAGAAGGTACGCAGCCAACTTCGTTCCTTTGGCGCGTTTTGCAATAACAACTTCGGCACCCATCACGCAGCTGACGGAGCGCTCGCGACGCTCCGAGTGTCGCCGGTGACCGACTACGACCGAGATAAGGATCCGGCGCTCAGCCACGGCGAGGCAGACCGGCTGCTCAAGCGTGCGTCGACCAACCGCGATCGCGTCATCGTCGCGATGCTCCTATACACGGGGATGCGCCCGAGCGAGTTGCTCGCGGTTGACGAACAACACATCCGCCTCGACCGCACCCCGCCTGTGGTCGAGGTTCGTGGATCGATTCACGATCTCGACG
>JBAQGL010000362.1:0-10014 GCA_049287785.1 Candidatus Dormiibacterota bacterium
ACCAGGCTCGCGAGCTGCGCGCGCGGCTCGGCGGCGTGCTCGACACGCTGCCGGCGATCGCGGACCTGGAGGACGAGCGCGAGGCCTGCGAAACCGCGCGGGACCGTGGTCTGCGCCAACTCAACGCGCTCCGACGCGCCGCCGAGTTGATCGAGGCGGCGTCACGCGTGACCCATCGCGAGCTCGCGCCACGCCTGGCCGAGTCCCTGGGCAGCCGCCTCAGCCTGCTGACCGGGGCGCGCTACCTCGAGGTGAACGTCGACACCGATCATTTCGCGCTCGGGCTGCTCGGCCGGGAACGCCCCGACATGGTGCCGCTCGACGCGGTCTCGCATGGCACCCGGGACCAGGTTGCGCTGCTCCTCCGGCTCGCGCTCTGTGAGGTGCTCGGCGGTGGAGGCGAGCGCACCCCGCTGCTGCTGGACGAGCCGCTGCTCACCTCTGACCCGATGCGTCGTGACCTGTTCATCGAGTTCTTGCACGACCTGTCTGCAACTCACCAGGTCTTGCTGAGCACCGCCGACCCCGCGATGGTTGAAGCGGTGTCGCGTATCACCGCCGGCGACTGCTCGGTGGTGCGCCTCGAGGATCCACCCGTGCTCGACGTGATCGGCGATGCGCACTCACTCGGACGTCATGGCGCGCGCATGCGACTTGTCGCGGGGCAGGGCTGAGACTCTCCCGAGCCCCGCTGCTCAGAGGGCTTTGGCGATACGCACCAGCCCTTCGAGCTCGGACACCTCCTCGCTGAAGAGCGGAATGCGCACGATCGGAACGTCGCCGATGCGACCCAGCTTGGCCAGCTGACGCGCCTCGCGCTGCGCGAGGGTGGCGCGAGTCAGGAATGTCTTTCCGACGAAACGCGCCGTGTCCGCGGACACACGAAGATGCAGCTCGCTGCTCAACCACGCCGCAACCTTGGAGTCCTCGACCAGCGTCGTCGCCGCTGCAACACCCGCCGGGTCACGAAACACATCGGGGAGCACGCGGTTGACCACCATGGCGCGCAGGGGCATCTTGAATTCGCGGAGCTTCGTGCAGAAGAACTCGGCCTCACCGAAGGGCCCCTGCTCGAGCGTCGTCACCACGACGAATCCCGTCTGCGGGCTGCGCAGGAGCCGGTACACCGATCGCGCCCTGCCCTGGATCCCGTCGTAGAGGAGTTGCAGCTGCCGGACGAAGTCCGAGACCTCGGCAAGGACCTCGGCTCCGAGCAGGCGGTCGGCCAGGCGAAGGAACGGCGCCGCCGCATAGTTCATCGCCCGGAACCCGAAACGTGACGGCCCACCCGAGAGAAGCGAAAGCAGCCGCGAGCCCACATAGTCGGTGAGACGGCTCGGCGCTTCGAGGAAGTCGAGCGCGTTGCGCGACGGCGGGGTGTCGACCACGATGCAGTCGTACTCGCCGGCGTCGTGGAGTTCGTAGAGCGCCTCGATCGCCGCGTACTCGTGGGAGCCGACAAAAGAATCGGTGATCCGCTGATAGAGCGGGTTGCGCAGGATCCGCTGCGCAGTGGCGCGATCCGGCGAGTAGCGCTCGATCATCCGGTCCCACGCCTGCTTCATGTCAAGCATCGCCGCCTCGAGGTCACCGGTGACGCTGATCCCCGCCCGTCGTAGGCGGGCCTTCGGGATCCGGACCGGCTCGGCGCCGATGCCCTTGATGCCCAAGGCCGTGGCGAGGCGACGCGCCGGATCGACCGTCAGGACGAGCACGCGCTTGTCCTCGGCTGCGGCGATCGCCATCCCGAGTGCGGCGCTGACGGTGGTCTTGCCGACCCCGCCACTGCCGCAGCAGATCACGACCTCGAGCGACCCGAGGCGCCGCCCGAGCCCGCCCGGCTCCTTGCGGACGCTCCGGCGCCGCTCCGGGACGTGCGCGCTCTCGTCGCTCATGACAGCCGGGTGCCCAGCGCGTCGGCCACGGCTCGAGTGGTGGTCAAGCCCGTCCGATCGACGACGAACGGCACCGGGATCACCGGCATCGGCAGCTTGCCGCGGAGCTGGCGCATGTAGCGTGCGGTGGTGTCATACAGGTGCGCCTGGAGATCGATGCCCGCTTCCAGCGGTCCCGCCGAGCCACCCAGGCGCTCGGCGACCGCATCAGCGTGCTCAGGGTCGGTGATCGCGCTCATCAGGCGGCGGTGCGCAGTGGTCACCGGCTCATCGACCGCGCGGTTCAGAAGGCACACGTCCACCGCGACGCCCGACCCCTTGCGCAGGCGCTCGTTCAGCTCGATCGCCTCCACCACGGGCATCTCCTCGGGGAGTGCGCAGAGCACGGTGGTGGTGCGGCGGGAATCTCGGATCAGGGCGTCGATCCACTCGACCTGAGCCCGTATCAGTCCGCCACGGACAAGCGTGAGCATCGCCTTTGGTGCGGCGAGGTGTGACTCCGCCTGTCCGCCGGCAGCGCAGTCGACGAGGATCAGATCCCAGACCGGCGTTCGCGAGTCGCGCTCCTTGCGCCGCTCCTCGTACGCGATCTTGCCGACCACGAGCATGTCGCGAGGACCGGGAACCCCGGTGGCGATGAAGTCGAAGACGCGCGCGAGGGGCGTGAGCCGGGTCACGCGCGGGACCTTGAAATAGATGTTCAGGTATTCCTGGAACGACTCGTCGGTACGCAGTTCGAGGACGGAGAGGTTGTGCTGGACCACGTGTGGCGCAAACCCCGCGGGTGGCGACCCGAGCGCGGCGGCGAGGTCGCCCTTGGCGTCGACGTCGATCGCGAGGACCCGTTTTCCGGCGCGCGCGGCGAGCAATGCGAGTGCCGCGGTCATCGTGCTCCTGCCCGTCCCTCCCTTCCCCGCGACGAAGACAACGCGCCGCCGGAGCAGCGTGGCGAGTTCGATCCGCTCTCCGGCGATCGCGTTCCTAACCGCCGTTGACGGTCTCCAGGACTTCGGCGGCGTGCCCGTTGGGCTTGACATCCCGCCACTCGCGCTCGATGGTGCCATCCGGTCCGATCAGGAGGGTGGTGCGCGCGACCCCCATGTACTGGCGACCCATGTACTTCTTCTCGACCCACAGGCCCTGTGACTCGATGAGCAGCCGCTCCGGGTCGCTGATCAACGGGATGCCCAGCGAACACTTCTCGATGAACCGCTGGTGCTTCTTCAAGCTGTCCGGCGATACGCCGTAGACGGTCACGCCGGCCTCCGCGAAGGCGTCGTTGAGCTTCGTGAACTCCTGGCCCTCGATGGTGCAGCCTGGCGTGTCGTCCTTCGGATAGAAGTACAGAACCGTGCGACGACCCTCGAGGTCGGCATTGGTCACGTGATCTCCGCCACTCGTCTCGAGGTCGAAGTCAGGGAGTCGCGCCCCTACGGTCATGGTTCAGGGTCCTCCGGTTGCGGCCGCAGTGGCCGCCCAGTGTAGGTGAGCACCGGATCGCGGCAGCGCCATGCGGCGCCGGGTGCGCCGCTCGCGCTGCCTATACTCGGCGCGTGCCCTCGAACTCCCGTCCCGGCGTGGCCCCGGACAAGGCCGCCGCGTCGCGGCGTCAGGCACCCGATCCGGCGCAACCTCGCCCCGTCCCCATGCTCCTCCGCTACATCTCATGCGGGCTGCTCTCTCTTGCGGGCGGGGCCGCGTGGCGCTTCACGCTCTCGCCCAACGCGGTCGGCATCGTCACCGCCTTCGCCGGGATCTTCTTCCTGCTGCTGGGGTTTCTGGTCGGCGGCCTCTACTGGTACGCGCACGATCTCCGGGTCCGCAAGCGGACACCGGAGCTGATGCCCGACGAGCGGATCGTCTTCTCGTTCGTCGTCTTCGTGATGGTGCCCTTCGCGGTGCTCGCCTTCATCGGCATCATCTGGCTGCTGTCACTCCTCATCGGGGTGCACTGAGCCAGGACGCCGCGATGGCGCCCGGTCAGTTGAGGAAGGCGCGAAGCCTGCCGGCGACCTCGGTCATTGCGGTGCGATCCGGGCAGCTCTCCGGTGCCTCGTCGAGATAGGCGTTGATATCGGTGAGCGCAGCGATGATCTTTCCCATGCGCCACAGCAGCAGACCGCGGTCGCGGCGCTCGCCGGGCGACGGAACCAGGTCGACACAGCGGTCGGCCGCGCGCAGTGCCTGGTCCCAGCATTCGAGGCTCGTGTAGCAGCGGCGTAGATTGCGCGACATTCGCGCCAGCATGTCGCGTGCGCTGGCTCGCGCCACCTGTGCCGGCTCGAGCGATTCGATCTCCTTGCCGGTGGAGGTGGTGACCAGGCGCTTGAGGTCGTCCGCATCGAGCGGTTCGCCGCTCGCGACAGTGTCGAACAGGTGCCCGCCGACGCGCACCACGAAATGGCCCGGAAGGTTCACCCCCTCCACGGGAATCTCGGCTCGTGCGCCGACCGCGATCCAGATTGCCGAGCACGCGATCGGGACGCCCGCACCGCGTTCGAGCACCGAATGCAGGTAGTGCGCGCGCGGGTCCCCACCCCCAGCGCCACGCAGCCGCAGCCGGTCGCGCAGCAGCGCACCTACCAGCGGGGCATCGGACGGACCGCAGCCGTGAAGGCCACATCGGGAGCGCAGCTCGCTCGCCAGCTCATCGAGACGCTCGAGCCACCGCTCCGGCTCGACACCGGGGCAGTCGTCAGCTGCGAGCCAGAGCGCGCCCTCGGCAATATCGCCATCCCGCGCGGCGCATTCGAGCACCGCCTCGCGTGGCTCCAGTCCCTGCATGGCCGGTAATCATGCTCCGCGACCCGCAGGTGTGGGCATTTCGGACGGAGTCACTCCGGCCTGCTCCCGTAGACTGACCGTGTGCTGCTCGAGGAGATCGCCGGCCCGGAGGACCTGCGCGGGCTCGGCCCCGAGGATCTGACCCGTCTCTGCGCCGAGATTCGCGACGAGCTGATCAGCGCGGTCTCGCGGACCGGTGGCCATCTCGGCCCCAACCTGGGCGTCGTCGAGCTCACGGTCGCCATGCACCGCGTCTTCGACAGCCCGCGCGACGCGATCATCTTCGACACCGGTCACCAGGCGTACGTCCACAAGATGCTGACCGGCCGGCTCGGCCTCTTCGACACGCTCCGTCAGCAGGGTGGCCTGAGCGGGTACCCGTCACGCCATGAGTCCGAGCACGACCTGGTCGAGAACTCGCACGCGTCGACGGGGCTCAGCTATGCGCTCGGCTTTGCCACCGCCCGAGAGTTGCGCGGGGAGACCGGCAAGGTCGTCTGTGTGGTGGGTGATGGCGCCCTCACCGGCGGCATGGCCTATGAGGCCCTCAACAACATCGGGCAGCTCAAGCCCGAGATGGTGATCATCCTCAACGACAACGGCCGCAGCTATGCGCCCACGGTCGGCGGGATCGCCGAGAATCTCGGCCACCTGCGCCTCTCCCCGCGGTACGAGGCGGCCAAGGATGCGGCCGGCACCGCGCTGCGCTCGCTTCCGGCAGTCGGGCACTCCGCGTACGAAACCGCCCGGCGCATGAAGAACTCGCTCAAGCAGTTGGTAGCACCGATCTCGATCTTCGAGACGCTCGGCCTCAAGTACGGCGGGCCGATCGACGGACACGACCTCCAGGCGGTCGAGAAGGCGCTGCGTGACGCCGCCCGGATCCGCGGCCCCGTTGTGGTGCACGTGGTCACGAACAAGGGGCAGGGATACGGCCCTGCAGTTGCAGACAAGATTGACAAATTTCATGGGGTTTCGACGTTCGATCCGGACAGCGGTACTGCGGCCAAGAAGGGCATCGACTGGACCGACGTCTTCGGCGAGGCGCTCTGCGAGGCCGCCGAAGCCGACGAGCGCATCGTGGCCATCACCGCGGCGATGGCGTCGTCGACGGGGCTCCTCGAGTTCTCTCAGCGCTTCCCGGATCGTTTCTTCGACGTCGGTATCGCCGAGCAGCACGCGGTGACCTTCGCCGCCGGGCTCGCCATGCGTGGGCTTCGCCCTGTGGTCTGCATCTACTCGACGTTCCTGCAGCGCGCGTTTGACCAGGTCGCCTGCGACGTTGCGCTGCACCGGCTTCCGGTGACGTTCGTGATCGACCGCGCCGGCATCACCGGTGCCGATGGGCCGTCACACCACGGCATTCTCGACCTCGCCTACCTGCGCTGCATCCCGGGGATGACCATCTCGGCCCCGAGCTCACCGGACGAGTTGCGCAGGATGTTCGCCACCGCGCTCGCATACGAGGGGCCGTTCTCGCTTCGCTTCCCGCGCGGGGCGGCTCCATCTGCAAGCGCCGAACCGCTCGACCCGATCCCGGTGCCGAGCGTCGTCGTCCAGCATCGCGGCCGGGACCTCGCACTCTTTGCGGTCGGCAAGATGGTGGGCGTCGCGACGCAGGCGCGAGAGAAGCTCGAGGCGCTCGGTATCTCCACCACCGTGGTTGACGCGCGATTCGTCAAGCCGCTCGCGCCGGAGCTCAGCGCCATCGCGGCGCGCCATCGCGCGGTGATCACCGTCGAGGATGGGGTTGCAAGTGGCGGATTCGGGTCGGCGGTGACCGAGCTGCTGACCTCGGACGGGGTCAACGTGCCGATCGTGCGCCTTGGCCTCCCGGACCGTTTCATCGAGCATGGTGCGCAGGCGGCGCTGCTCGGGCAGCTCGGGCTCGACGCGGACGGGGTCGCCGCCGCGGCGCTCGCCCTGATCCCCGCGACCGAGGTGCTCGCGGGCTGACGGGCTCTCGCCCAGCAGCACCACGCCATGAACCAAGCCTCCGCACGCTAACCGGCAGCCATGGGATCGATCAATCACGATGGCGCGCCCGGGTCCAACGACGCGAGCTTGAGGATCACGCTCCTGCAGCATGAGCTCGAGGAGGCGCAGCGTGAGAATGTTCGCCTCCGGCAGTCGCTGCTCGAGCCGCCCTACTCGCAGCTGCGCACGATCATGCGCGAGTACCCACAGGTCTCGAGGACGGCGATCAAGGCCCTCAATGTCGCCACCGGAACGGGGCGCATCAACTTTCACCGTCGAGCGCTCGGGCGACTGCAGCTTCCCCGCGAGCTTCGCATGATGGCGAGCTCGGGCCTCTTCGATGCCGACTGGTACACCGCCATCTACCCGGAGGTCTCGCTCTCCGGGATGGATCCGCTGCACCACTACGCGCTGGTCGGTGCTGCGCGAGGATGGGACCCGGGTCCCCGCTTCTCCACGGACTTCTACCTCGACCACAACCCCGACGTGTCGCGCGGCACCAATGCGCTGCTCCACTTCCTGCGCCACGGTCGGGCTCGGGGCAGCAGGATCGCACCGTCGACGGTGGAGCACCGCTGGCTGGCGCTCACCCTCGAGGAGCGGTTTTCCAACCTGCGACCGCTGCGCGTGTACACGAGCGCGTCGGCACCGAAGCGCATCTCCATGGTCACCGACAGCATCAACAGCGGCAGCCTCTTCGGAGGTGTTGGCACGGCGCTCATCTTCGCCACGCTCCTGGCGCGGCGGACGGGTCGTCCGCTGCGGATCATCACGCGTGCGGAGCTGCCCACTCCCTCGAATTGCAGGACCGTCCTCGAGGCCAATGGCATTCCCTGGGAGGGAGACGTCGACTTCGTGTTCTCGTCGCGAGACACACCTGATGGCCGGCTCGTCGATGTCGCCGAGGGCGACCTGTTCGTTACGACGTCCTGGTGGACGACGTGGGCGACGCGCACATCGATCGACGCCGCAAACATCATCTATCTGGTGCAGGAGGACGAGCGGCGCTTCTACCCCGAGGGCGACGAAGCGATCCGTTGTGCGGAGGTGCTCGACGATCCGCGCATCACGTGCATCGTCAACTCGAAGCCACTGTTCGACTTTCTCTTCAGCGGTGACACAGCGCATGTGCGCAGGCCGACCTGGTTCGAGCCCGCCTTCCCGGCGTTCGCGATACCGCGTGAAGCACCGGTCCCCGGCAAACGCAACTTCATCTTCTACGCGCGACCGAAGAACCTGCGCAACCTCTACTACCGTGGTCTCGAAGCGATTGCCGGCGCCATCGATGCGGGGCACCTTGACTCTGCCGAATGGGAGTTCTTCTTCATCGGCAGGGACCTGGAGCCGGTGGCGCTCCCTGGAGGAGTCCGACCGACGCTCATCGAGAATCTCGGGTGGCACGACTATCAGCGCCTGCTCCGGCGCATGGACCTGGGCCTCTCTCTGATGGCGTCGCCGCACTCGAGCTACCCGCCGCTCGACCTGGCGGCGGCTGGGGCGGCGGTTGTCACCAACACCTTTGGCCCGTACAAGCAATCACTCGACCAGTACTCGGCAAACATCATCTGCGCCGACCCGGATCTCCCGAGCCTCGTCGCCGGCATCGGCCGGGGCGTCGCGCTCGCGCGGGACGTTGCTCGTCGCGAGGCGAACCATCGGAACAGCCGGTTTCAGACCGACTGGAATGCCGTCTTTGCGCCGATCTGCGATGCGGTCGCGGGTGCGCAGGTCGCCACCAGGGCGTAGGGGTGCCTGCCCGGCCAACCCCACCGCAGTTTCCGGACCCCTGGGCGCCGAGCCTCGAGGAACGCATCCGGCGGATGTCGGTGCCGGGCGCGCACTCGGTCGCCTACGTCTATGAGGTGCCGGACACGAGCACGTTTCGCTACCGGGTGTTCAACATGGTCGAAGCGCTCGCTCTCGAGTGCGGCGGCCAGCCGGTCTCGGCGACATGGTTCACCGGCGCCGAGCTGCCCATCCTCGAGGGGCTGATCGGCGACGTCGACACGCTGATCATCTGCCGGACGAGATACTCGGCTCGCCTCGACAACCTGATGCTTCGCGCCCGTGCCGCAGGGTGCCGTGTCCTGTTCGACGTCGACGACCTGATCTTCGACACCCGCTACGTGAGTCTCATCCTCGAGACGCTCGATCGCAGTCCCGGCGAAGCGATGCTCGACGAATGGTTCGCGGCGACGTCGCGAGTGGGCGCGCTGCTTCGCCTCTGCGACGGCGCGATCTCGACGAACGACTTCCTCTCAGCACGCATCGAGGAGTTCGCGCAGCTGCCGACCTGGGTCGTTCCCAACTTCCTCAACACCCTGCAGCTGGACCGCTCAGCGGAGGTCCGTCAAAACCGGCGCGAATCGTCCGGCGTGACCAGCATCGGCTACTTCAGCGGGACGCCGACGCACAACCGCGATTTCGAGCTGGTGTCGACCGCACTCGCGCGGGTCATGACCAGGCACACCGACCTGCGCCTCACCATCGTCGGATACCTGGACATCGGAGCTGCGCTTCGCGGGTTCACGGATCGTATCGACACGCTGCCGCTCACCGACTTCCTCACACTGCAGACGCTCATCGGATCGACAAGCCTCAACATCGTGCCGCTGCTGAGCAACGTGTTCAGCAACTCCAAGTCAGAGCTCAAATACTTCGAAGCTGCAATCGTCGGAACCCCGACGCTGGCGTCGCCCACCTACACGTTCCGACTCGCGATCGAGGACGGCGTCAACGGCTACCTGGTCGACGCGTACGACTGGGAGGATCGCCTCGAACAGGCGGTGTGCGGAGAGCTCGACCTCGCGCGCGTTGTCGACCGCGGGCTCGAGCACACCCTCCGCTGGTACACGCCGGCGGCGCAGGTCGGCGCAATCCGCCACGCGCTCCTCGGCACCCGGGCCCCGGGATAGACTGCGGTCATGGCTCTCCGCTGGCAGAACATCGTCATCGACTGCAGCGACCCGCTCCTGGTCGGGTCGTTCTGGAGCGAGGCGCTCGGCCTCGAGTTGCACGGACCCGAGGACGGCGAGTGGTGGATCGAGCCCGGCGGCGCGAGTCCCGACATCCTGTTCCTCCGCGTCCCGGAAGGAAAGTCGGTCAAGGACCGCATCCATCTCGACCTCCGCCCGGACGACCAGGCGGCCGAGGTCGAGCGTCTGATCTCGCTCGGCGCGCGGCCCATCGACATCGGTCAGGGCGACGTCACCTGGGTCGTGATGGCCGACCCCGAAGCCAATGAATTCTGTGTCCTCTCGGCGAGACCCGCCCCCGCCTCTACTTCATAAATCACTGGTCCGGGTGGCACGGCGGGGGGAAGCGCCGACCTGCTGACCGGCGCCGCGCAGGACGGTCC
>JBAQGL010000363.1:0-6846 GCA_049287785.1 Candidatus Dormiibacterota bacterium
CGGACACTCGCGGCCGCGTTCGCTCCCGAGCACCTGTCGCTCCAGGGGACGGCGGCGGAGGCACTGCGCGGGGAGGTGCGCAACGCCGGCGCGGTGTTCGTCGGTTCGATGTCGCCGGTCAGCATCGGCGACTACGTCGCCGGGCCCAACCACACGCTGCCAACCCAGGGCGCCGCTCGCTACCGCGGACCACTCGCGGTCATGGACTTCATCCGATGGCCGAGCTTCGTGCACCTCACGGATGCGGAGTTCGACGCGCTGGCTCCGGTGGCAATCCGCCTGGCCGAGGCGGAAGGGCTCCTCGCGCACGAGGGAGCCATCCGCGCGCGCATGCGGGTCCGGCAAACGTCATGACCACGCAGGTTCGAACCGCGACAACGCAGCGGGATACGAACGAGACGCAGATCACCGCGACCGTCAGCATCGATGGCACCGGGACTGCCTCGATCACCCTGCCGCTGCCTTTCATGAAGCACATGATCGAGGCCTTCACCAAGTACAGCGGCCTGGACGTCACGCTCGTGGGCGCAGGTGATATCGAGGTCGACGCTCACCACCTGGTCGAGGATGCCGGCCTCGTGCTCGGAGCAGCCGTGAGCGAAGCCCTCGGCGACCGCAACGGCATCCGGCGCTTCGGTGAGGCGTACGCACCGCTTGACGAGTCGCTGGTGCGATGTGTCGTCGACTACGGCCGCCGCCCCCACGTCGTCTATGCGATGGAGCAGTTGCGCGGCCGCATCAACGATTTCGACGTCGAGGTGATCTCGGAGTTCGTCAAGGGATATGCCCAGACGGCCGGTGCGACCATCCATGTGGACTGCATTCGCGGTGACAATCCCCATCACATCGCGGAGGCCGCCTTCAAGGCGCTCGGCCTCGCCACCCGCGACGCGTTCTGCGTCATCGGTGGTGGCGTGCCGTCGACGAAGGGGACGCTGTGAGCACGCGTATCGGGATATGCGACTACGGTGTCGGCAACCTGCGCAGCGTCGAGCGGGCGCTCCGTGTCGCCGGCGCGGACCCGGTGATCAGCGGCGACGCGTCGGAGATCGCCGGCTGCGACGGCGTGATCCTTCCCGGGGTCGGAGCGTTCTCGATCGCGGCACGCACGCTTCGTGACACCGGCCTCGCCGACGCCGTGTGTGATGTGGCCCGGCGTGAGCATCCGGTGCTCGGCGTCTGCCTCGGCCACCAACTGCTCTTCCAGGGCAGCGATGAAGGACACGGCGGCGAGGGGCTCGCGCTCCTGCGCGGACGTGTCGTGAAGCTGTCGCCGGCGCCGGGGTTGAAGGTGCCGCACATGGGATGGAACACCATCACGACGCTCCGTCCGTCCGCACTCCTCGAGGGCATCGCCTCGGGCTCCTATATGTATTTCGTCCATTCATACGTGGCGATCCCCGAGCTGCCTGACACTGTGGCTGTGACCGACTACGGCGGCGATCTGGCCGCCGCCGTCGAACGAGGCACGGTGATGGGCACCCAGTTCCACCCCGAGAAGAGTGGTGCGGCCGGGTTGCGGGTGTATGCGAACTTCGTTGCCCTGTGCCAGGTTCGCGTGCCGGTTCAGCGTGCCGGATGACACATGGATGTGATCCCTGCGGTTGACGTGCAGGGCGGCCGGTGCGTCCGTCTCCGGCAGGGTGAGCATGCCAACGCGACCGTATATGCAGCAGACCCGGTGCTCGCCGCGAAGCGGTTCATCGATGCCGGGGCGACACGCCTCCATGTCGTGGACCTCGACGCGGCGCGCGGCTTTCCCGCGAGCGAGAGCGTCGCCGCGGTCACGCGGATGGTTGCGATCTGCGTCGACGCGGGGTGCGCCGTGCAGGTCGGTGGCGGCATTCGCGACGTCGATACCGCCACACGATGGCTTGATGCCGGCGTCTCGCTGGTCATCCTGGGAAGCGTGGCGGCGCGCGACTCCACACGCGCACAGGCGATCTGCGTTGCGGTGGAAGGCCGGGTGCTGCTCGGCCTCGACGTTCGCGCCGGCGTGGCGAGGGTGGAGGGCTGGACCGAGGACGGGTCGAGCGCCGCGGAGCTGCTCCGCGCCTGGCGCACCTGGCCCGCGGCGGGCGTCGTCTACACGGATACGACCCGCGACGGGCTCCTCGCCGGCCCCGACCTGGACGGCGTGCGCACGTGTCGCGAGCTGTATGGCGGCCCGGTGATCGCATCGGGCGGCGTCGGCACCATCGATGACATCACGGCGTGCGCCGCGGCCGGCGCCTCCGGTGTTGTGGTTGGGAAGGCACTCTATGAAGGTCGGATCAACCTTTCGGACGCGCTCGAGGCGGTCAGAGCGGTGAGCGGATGACCCTGGCCAGGCGTGTGATTCCGTGCCTCGACGTCATCGCCGGCAGGGTGATGAAAGGAGTGGCGTTCGTCGACCTCCGCGATGCCGGTGACCCTGCGGAGCTCGCGGCCCGGTACGACCAGGACCGGGCGGATGAGCTTGTCTTTCTTGACATCACCGCGTCGAGCGATGGTCGCGCGATCCTGCTCGACGCCGTGCGGCGCACCGCCGACCGCGTGTTCATCCCGCTCACCGTCGGGGGCGGTATACGGAGCATCGCCGACATCGACGTGTTGCTCCGAGCCGGCGCCGACAAGGTTTCGATCAACACCGCGGCACTGGAGGACCCGTCGTTGATCGAGCGAGCCGCCAATCGATTCGGCTGCCAGTGCGTGGTCATCGCCATCGACGCGCGGCAAGCCGGGAGCGGCCACGAGGTCTACTCGCACGGCGGGCGGCGAGCAACCGGGCGTGTCGCCACCGAGTGGGCCAGGGAAGCCGCGGAGCGCGGGGCCGGCGAGATCCTGCTGACGTCGATGGACCGGGACGGCACCGGGAAGGGATACGACCTCGACTTGACCGCCTCGGTGGTGACGGCGGTTGACGTGCCGGTCATCGCCAGCGGTGGCGCGGGCGGCCCCGAGCATCTCCGGAGCGTGCTCACCGATGGGGGCGCGGCCGCGGCGCTGGCCGCGTCGATCTTCCATTTCGACGCGCATCCGGTCCCGGCGACCAAGCAGTACCTGCACGACCACGGCGTGGATGTTCGTCTGTGAGCGAGGTGCAACCGCGGTTCGGCGATGATGGGCTGATCACCGCAGTGGTTCAGGACGCGAACACGTCGGAAGTGTTGATGGTCGCGCACATGAATCGCGAGGCGTGGGAGGCAACCCTGCGCACGCGCCGTGCCACCTTCTTCAGCCGGTCGAGACAGACCCTGTGGGAGAAGGGCGAGACGAGCGGGAACACCATGCATCTGCGTGCAGTTCGCATCGACTGCGACGGTGACGCCGTATTGCTGCAGGTGCATCCCGATGGTCCCGCGTGCCACACCGGGGAGCGCACCTGCTTCTTCACCGGGGTAGATGACGTCTCGATGGGCGCGGCCGTGAATACGAAAGTTGACTAGAGCGATGGGGATTCCGTAGGATGTGCGATCAGATGAACGGCGCGGATCTTCCTGTGCTCACCCGGCGGTTCTGGCTCGACTGGGGACGTATCCGCTCGGGCATCGCACGCTGTAGCGGCTAGCACGTCGCGCTGAGGCACCGTCGGTGCCTCGCCGATCCGCCGCGGCACCGATGCCGCACCGAGACAACCGCAAACCATCCATGCGCGACCACCCGCGCGCATGACCACAGGTCAAGAAACAGGAACCAATGCCCGGCACAGCACGCCGTTGCCCACCGTTCGCCACCTGCGAGAGCGTCTGATCATGTGCGAGACATGCGGTTGCACCCCAGACGTCACGCAGATGTCGGGCGCTGAGCAGGTCAAGGCGCGAAGCAACCGTTTGCGCGGAACCCTGAGCGACGAGTTGCTCGGGGACACCCGCGTCTTCAGCGACGACGCCGAGGTGATCCTCAAGTTCCACGGTGTCTATCAGCAGGACGACCGCGACCTGCGCAAGGAGGCCCGCAAGCTCGGCCTCGACAAGCACCACATGATGATGATCCGCACCCGGATCCCGGGTGGGATCGTGACTCCCGAGGCGTATCTCGCCCACGATCACATCGCCGGAACCTGGGGCAATGGCACGCTGCGCATCACAACCCGGCAGGATCTGCAGTTGCACGGTGTCCTCAAGGGCGATCTCAAGAAGTCGATTCGCGCCATCAACGACGCGCTGCTCACCACGCTCGGCGGATGCGGTGACCAGGAGCGCAACATCATGTGCTGCCCGGCTCCCTGGCACGATCGTCTCCACAGCGAGATCAACGGGACGCTGGCCGCGCTCGTCACCGGGCTCACCCCGACCACGCGCGCGTACAGCGAGATCTGGCTCGACGGCGAGCTGGCCGCATCGAATCAGCCCGATCCGCCGGATACCCTCTATGGGGAACGCTACCTGCCGCGCAAGTTCAAGACCGCGATCGCCATCGAGGGTGACAACTGCGTGGACATCTACGCCAACGACCTCGGGCTGGTGGCCCATGCCGGCGGCGACGGCAGCCTTGCTGGATTCGACCTGCTTGTGGGCGGCGGCCTCGGCCGCACCGCCAACAAGCCGAATACGTGGCCGGCAGTCGCCGAGCCGCTCGGGTACGCGCAACCGCAGCACGTGGTCGAGGCAGCGCGCGCGGTGGTAGCGGTCCAGAGCGACTACGGGGATCGTAGCGATCGAAGGCACGCGCGCCTGAAGTACCTGATCGCCGATCGCGGGATCGACTGGTTCCGCAGCGAGGTTGCGTCCCGGTTGTCCTTCGCGCTCGAGCCGTCACGGCGCCTGCAGTGGACGACCGCGGAGGATCACCTCGGGTGGCACGAGCAGGGCAGTGGGCTGTACTGCTACGGGCTCTTCGTCGAGAACGGACGCATCCACGACACCGGCGACACCCAATTGCGCAGCGCGCTCCGCGAGATCGTGGAGACCGTCGGTGTGGAGCTGCGCTTCACGCCGCAGCAGAACGTCCTGTTCACCAACCTCACGACCGAGAGCCGCAAGGTCCTCATGGCGATTCTTGATCGGTTCGGCGTGGCACGAACGGAATCGCTGCCGAACGCGATCAGGCATTCGATGGCGTGCCCCGCCTATCCGACATGCGGGCTCGCGGTCGCCGAGTCGGAACGTGCGATGCCGGCGCTGATTCGCGAGATCGCCCTGCTGCAACGCGATGCCGGGGTCGAGGACGAGCGCATCAGCTACCGGATGACCGGCTGCCCCAACGGGTGCACGCGGCCGTATCTTGGGGATGTCGGATTCGTCGGCACCACCCTCGGCAAGTACGACGTGTTCCTCGGCGGCGATTTCGCCGGCACGCGCCTCAGCGAGCTGTACATGCACAACGTCAAGCTCGAGGAGATCCCGCACCTGCTGCGCGGACCACTCTTCGAGTACGCGCGCTCGCACCTCCGCGGCGAGGGATTCGGCGACTGGTGCACGCGGCAGGGGATCGCGGAGCTTGCGGATCGTCATGCGCTGGTGGAGGTTCCGGCGTGAACGCAGCCGACCTCAAGAACGCGACCGCCGAGGACATCCTCGCCTGGACGTACCGGCGCTTCGGCCGTGTCGCGCTGGTCGCGAGCTTCCAGGCGGAATCGATGGTGCTCATCGACCTTGCCTGCAAGATCGTCCCCGAGCCGGAGGTGCTCACCCTCGACACCGGACGTCTCCACGAGGAGACGCACGACTACATCGAGTACGTGCGCGAGCAGTTCCCCATACGACTGCGCATCCTGGCTCCCGAGGCGAACGAGCTCGAGGCGATGACCGGCGAGCACGGCGACATGCTGTTCCGGCGGTCGGTCCCGTTGCGGAACCAGTGCTGTGCGGTCCGCAAGGTGAACCCGCTGGCGCGGGCGCTGCGCGAGTACGACGCATGGATCACCGGCTTGCGTCGCGACCAGACCCCGACCCGCGCTGCGACCCCGGTGGTTGCCAGCGATCCCGGGCACGAGGGGATGACCAAGGTCGTGCCGCTGGCAACCTGGAGCCGGGACCAGGTGTCGCGCTACCTGCGGGACCACGGCATCCGCCGTCACCCGCTATATGACCGCGGCTACATGTCGATCGGGTGCGCGCCCTGCACGCGTGCGACCCAGCCCGGTGAGCAGGAACGCGCCGGCCGGTGGTGGTGGGAGAGCGACACGCACAAGGAGTGCCTGCTCCATCCGCCCATCGAGATCTCGGGTGTGCCTGAGCCGGCAGCCGTTCCCGCCAGGGGGGCGGTGTGAGTGCGATCCCGTACTACCCGGTGGTCCTCGACCTCCACGACCGCCGCTGTGTGGTGCTCGGTGACACCGCGCTCGCCGACGAGAAGGCCCTAGGCCTCCGCGCCATCGGCGCCGAGGTCGTCCACCTGCGCCGGCCGTTCCAGGCGGGAGACTTTGCAGGGGCATACCTGGCCATCGACGCGAGCGACGACCCCGACGGTCGTCGCGCGGCGAGAGCAGAGGCGGACCGCGAACGCGTGCTGCTCAATGTCGCGGACGTCACGCACCAGTGCGACTGGATCGCTCCGGCAATCGTGAGGCGAGGTCCACTCCAGATTGCGATTTCCACCTCAGGCGAGAGCCCGTTCCTCGCCCGAGCGCTGCGCGAGCGGATCGAGACGATGTTCGGCGCGGAGTGGGGACCGTTCACGGCGCTGATGGGAGGCATGCGGCGTCGCCTCCGTCGCGCCGGCGTCGCGACGGACACTCAGCAGCGCGCCTACCGGCAATTGCTTCGCTCCGGCGCGCCCGACCTGCTGCGCGATGGCGATGCGCAGGGCGCCGCGAGCGTGGCGTTGAGCATCGAACAGGCAGCGCATGGTTCCGGCCGCACGCCGATGGGGGAGGTGGTCCTCGCCGGCGCCGGTCCCGGCGACCCGGACCTGGTCACCCTC
>JBAQGL010000364.1:0-2039 GCA_049287785.1 Candidatus Dormiibacterota bacterium
CTCTATCAGCTCCTGAAGCTGATCCGGGGCACGCAGGCGGTGCAACTGCTCCTCGGTCTGGGCGTGATCTTCGCCGTCGGCTGGGCGGCGCAGCTCCTGCACCTCCGCCTGCTCGAGTTCATCTTCAACAACGGAACGCAGGCGATCGTCATCGCCGCGATCGTCCTGTTCCAGCCCGAACTGCGCCGGGCGCTCGACCAGGTCGGCCGGCTCGGGACCGTCCGCGCCGTGCTCGGCCGTCAACCGGAGCTCGCCTATGCCCGCACCGTGGATGAGGTGCTCCGCGCGGCCGGCTCGCTCTCGGAGCACAAGGTCGGCGCGCTGATCGTCTTCGAGCGCGAGACCGGGCTCGAGAACCTGGCCGCCACCGGCGTTCACGTCAACGGCGACGTCACCGCCGAGATGCTGGCCACCATCTTCATCCCAGGCTCGCCGCTGCACGACGGAGCGGTGATCATCCGGGAGAGCCGGATCATCGCCGCCGGCTGCGTGCTCCCGCTCGCCGAGACGCTGCCGGGCGTGGGCCGGATGGGCACGCGCCATCGCGCTGCGCTGGGCCTCACCATGCAGAGCGATGCGGTGGTGCTCATCGTGAGCGAGGAGACCGGCCTGATCAGCGTCGCGCACGACGGCAAGATCTACCGCGGCCTCGACCAGGCGAAGCTCCACGAGATGCTGGTCACCCTGCTTGCGACCGAGGGTGTGTCGGGACGCTCGGCGATGCTCCGTCCGCTGCAGCGAGTGGGGACGCTCCGCACCCTGAGGCGACGTTCGCACCCGTGAGACTCCCGGGCTTCGTACGGCGGAACTGGAAGCTCAAGGTGCTGTGCTTCTTCATCGCCTTCGTGACCTGGGTCGGCGTCGTGTACGCGGGCAACCCGCCGGAGACCAAGCTGGTCTCGGTTCCGATCCCGCAGAGCTCGGTGAACCTTCCCGCCGGATACGTGCTGGTGCACCCCGTGAACAACGTGCAGGCGCGAGTCGGCGGTTCGCAGAGCACCCTTGACTCGCTCAATCCGGCGGTGCTCATCGCCAATGTCGACTGGGCGGCGGTGAATCGCGTCGGCACGTATTCCATCCCGGTGTCGATCATCAACAGCGATTCGCAGATCGAGCTCATCGATGCACCGGCGTCGCTGCAGGTCGACGTGGACAGGTTCGGGTCAGTCTCGGTACCGGTCACGATCGATGTCACCAATCCGCCACCGGTGGGCTACGAGCGCGGCGTCGAGCAACCGTCGCCGTCGACGGTGGCGGTCCGCGGGCCGGAGCATGAGCTCTCCGGCATCACGGCAGTGGCGGCGGTCAACCTGAGCAACCAGAAGGCCAACTTCGCGGCGCAGGTGCCGGTCTACGTCTACGACTCCAGCAACCGGAGGATCAACGACCTCGGGGTGAGTCCTCAACTGGTCAGCATCAGTATCTCGATCCGTGCCTACATCACCACGCTTACTGTGGCTGTGACGCCGAAGTTCGTCGGGAGTCCTTCCGCCGGCCACTACCTGGTCAGCATCGCGGTCAACCCGTTCACGGTCGTCGCGACGGGACCGCAGGACCTGCTCAACTCGTTCCTGACCATCAACACGTTTCCGATCCCGCTCGGCGGCATCACCGGCGACTTCACAGAGTCCGTCAATCTCGTCATTCCGGCCGGCGTGGACCTCTCGGTGACCAAGGTGACGGTCACGATCGACATGGGGACGGTGCCGCCGCCTCCACCGACGCCGACGCCTGCACCCACGCCGACACCGAGCCCGTCACCCACGTAACCCGTCCCGAGCCTGACCGTACCCGCGCCGACGCCCACCCCGTAACCCGTTCCGAGCCTGTCCGTTCCAGAGAGGTCCTATGTGCGGCATCATCGGCTACACCGGCCCGCGTCCTGCGGCACCGATCCTGCTCGACAGCCTGAGGCGTCTCGAGTATCGGGGCTACGACTCGGCCGGGATCGCGATCATCGACCCCGACGGCGATGTCGCCACCGTCAAGAACACCAACAAGGTCACTGACCTCGCCCGCCAGGTCGAGGCGGAGGGAAC
>JBAQGL010000365.1:0-7477 GCA_049287785.1 Candidatus Dormiibacterota bacterium
GTGCATGTCACCGACGTGACCAACGCGAGCGTCGTCCCGCTGAGCGAGCTGGCGACAACTCGTGCGGGGCGCTAGGGTTGCGTGCATGGACGAAATTAGTGACGAGGACTATCTCTACTGGCCTGGCGTCCCGCCCTGGCGCTACAAACTCGCATTCAGCCGTCATCCCGTCGAAGGCTGGTACGTCGGGATCATCGAGGAGGGCGCGGTTATCGATCGCCGCATCTGGCATGAGCCCCCCAGACCAGTACCGGTGTCCACGATGCGCGTATGGCTCGAAAGCGAGCTCGTGCCGCACGAAGCAGCTCATGAGATGGTCGTAGAGTTCGCCAAGACCCATCCAGGTCTTTTCGAGGAAACTGGCTGAAGGACGATTTGCGATTCACCGGTATCGCAGGTGCCAAACCACCCAGGACAGGGCGGCCACCAGGTGGTCGAGAGCATCCAGGCGGATGCGTAGGGCCATCGACATCGAGGCTGCACCATCGATCAGAACCCGATTTTGCGCCACGAGCCCCGCGAGCTCCACACACGGCCTGAGTATCGATTGGAGTGCGAGTGCGTTTCAGTTCGGCAGCGATTGCACCGCCCTTCCTCTGGCTTTCAAACGTGGAACCCATGAGGACAGCACGTACGTATATATGGCGGCAAAGGCGAGGGCGTTCGCCAGATCCCAACCAATATCTCTTCGGGGCCAATACCGCAGTCGAGGCGTCGCGCCAAGGCGCGGCAGCATCAGCAGTTCGAAGGCCCAGATGACCGATCCGAGCAGACACGTATCGCGCAATGGGCGCAGCGGGCGCTCACGGGTCAGTAGTGCCCAGCCGATTCCCCAGGCCGGTCCATAGCCGGCGCGCATCACGTTTCCGACGAGTCGCGCGAAGCTGTCATCAAGGGTGCATCCGATCTGTCCGGCCATTCTCGACACCATGGCACTCGGGAGGAAGACCGGTCTCCGCCCGCCTCCGATCTTCATCCCGACTTGCATCAATGCGCTCTCGGCGATGGTGCCCAGCGCTCCTGCGACTGCGGCGCGCCGTACGCTGGTCTCCGACTTCAATTAGCCAGCTCCACGGCACACTCGAGAAGCAGCGCATGGACGAAGGCTTGCGGGAGGTTGCCGCGTAACTGACGCTGCCGTACGTCATATTCCTCGGTGAACAACCCCGACGGGCCGCACGCTGATCGTGTTCGATCGAACCAGCGCATTGCTTCAAGATGCCTGCCGGCAACCTGGTGTCGCAAGGACATCATGAAGCCGCACAGGAGAAACGCACCTTCGGCATCCCCGAGAGGGCGCGCATCGTGCCGATAGCGATAGAGGTAGCCGTCCTCCACCAAGTCCTCAGTGATGGCCTGTAGCGACGCGTTGCCCCGCGGATCATCCGGAGGGATCGCGCCACGGACCGTTGCCATAAGCAGGGCTGCATCGATGCGCGGATCATCATCTGCTCGGCGCCACGTACCATCTGCCCCAACAGCTGTCCTTCCCACCTCCGCAAGGATGCAGTCCGCTAGGGCTGCCCACCTCGCTCCGGCGCCAGCAGGTCGTGGAGCGATTCGGGCTGCAGCGCGAAGTCCGGCGACACACGCGAGTCGGCTGTGCGTCCAGCGGCGGGCCTCGAGCTCCCAAATACCCGCATCGGGCTGGGTCCACCGCTGCTCGACGACGGACGCCGCCTCCTCAACTGCCTTCCAACCGTCAATGTCAAGCCGGTCCAGCTTGGCGGCCGCAGCAAGAAGTAGTAATCCTTCGCCAACGGCGTCGAGTTGAAACTGTTTGTTGACGTGGTTGCCGATGATGTCGGTGCCGCCCGGATAGCCGGGCAGCGGCACACGATGCTGCCCCGGAACGCGTCCGCCCGTCACCGTGTACGCCGGTTTCAGCTCGGTACCGTCCGCAAGGACTCGCTGACTCACGAAGGAGACGGCACTGTCGGCCAGAGCGTCGGCGCCGGCACGAAGCGCGGCTTGGCCGGCGTAGCACTGATCGCGTATCCACGAGTAGCGATAGTCATAGCTGGTGCCTTGCCGCGCTCGCTCTGGTAGCGACGTCGTCGCGGCCGCAACCATGCCGCCCGAGCTACTGGTGAGCCCGGACAGCACCGCATAGGCAAGACGCGCATCGCGCGGGGCAACCGAAGAGTCCAATGTTGGGATGCGCTCCTGCCAGGTCGATGCCGTCGCAGCCCATGCCCTTCCGGCATCGGGCATATCGCCACCGGCACCGCGGGGTTCGACCAGCAGGACGAGGTCGTGGAAGCTCCCCTCCTGGACGATGAGGTCAAGTTCGAGTGCGCCATTGACTCCGCGGCGTCGATGGGCATCAGCCGCCCCTGCCCAGCGCAGTTGCAGATCGTGATGCTCGACGACCCACGTCGTCCCGTCGCGCCGAATCGTCAGCGGCGCCTCGGATGCGAAATTCGCCATGCTCCGGAGTGAGCAACGGACCCGTGCCGTACCCTTGCACGCGACAATCCTGCGCAGGAGCACCGCTCGCTCAGGGTTACTCGGCAGCGCAAGCGCCTCGCGACATTCGATGGTGGCGCTCGTGGTAACCCAGCGACTGCGCCAGATCAGGGAGTCCGGCTCGTAATAGCCGCCCCACACATGGGACTCCGTCGGCGTAACCGAATAGGACCCGTCGCCGCCGATCAAAGCGCTGAACAGCGCCGGATCGTGCCAGCGCGGGAAGCACATCCACACAAAGTCTCCATGGGGACCGACGACCACTCCTCGCTCGCCATCTGCCAGCAGTGCATATTCGCGAAGCACGACAGGAGCAGCAGCGGGATTGACCGAATGCAGTGGTGTCTCGCTGCGCCGGGCTATTGCTGGTTTGCCGCCGGGTGCTGCCACCGTCAGGACACCCGAAAGCGCTCGGCGTCTTGTTCCTTGAGGGCAAGCCCGAGGCCGGGACGGTGGTCGTCGGGGCGGAGAGCCCCGCCGTGGGGATCCAGCACGCCGTCGAAGAGGAGGTGATCCACGCGAACGTGGTCGTGAAAGTACTCGATGTGGCGCAGATTGGGCGGCACGGTCGCGACATGCACATGGATCGAGGGACCGCAATGCGCTGAGACTGGGGTCTTGAAGGCCGCGCTCGTGGCTGCGACACGAAGCCATTCCGTGATGCCGGCGCAACGCCCCGCATCGGCCTGAAGGACGTCGACCGCGTGAGAACGCAGCATCGTCTGAAAGTACTCAAGATCGTAGCCATACTCCCCTGCGCTGACCTCGAGCGGCAACGCAGCGCGGAGCGCCGAGAGACCCTCGCGGTCGTCTGACGTGACCGGCTCCTCGAACCACGTCACGCCGAACTCCTCGGCAAACAGACGTCCGAGGCGCTGCGCCTGCTTGCGGTCATATGCACCATTGGCGTCCACGAAGAGCTCGACGCCGTCACCAATTGCCCCGCGAGCGGCACGGACACGGTCGATGTCTTCTTCCCACGAGGTCCCACGGTCCTTTCCGATCTTCATCTTCACCCGCGGGATCCCCTGCTCGGCCCACCCGGCCAGCTGAGCACATAACTCGCGCTCGCTGTAGCTCGTGAAGCCCCCGCTGCCGTAGATGGGGACCGCGTCTCGGACCGGTCCGAGCAACCGGTGCAACGGAGTGTCGAGGGCGCGCGCCTTGGTATCCCAGAGCGCAATATCCATAGCGGCGATCGCCATTGAGGCAATGCCCGGGCGGCCGAGGTTGCGTATTCGCCGGACCATCGCCTCCCAGGCTGCCCCGACCTCGCGGATGTCCGCGCCGATGACAACGTCGGCGAGTGTGTCACGAGCGAGCAGCCCCATCGCCGGATCTCCGACCGCGTACCCGAGACCCCTGGTCCCGTTGTCGAGCAGCGGTTGGACCACCACAAGCGAGGTCCGGTCCCATTGCAGGGTGCCGTCGGCTTCGGGTTTCTCAGTTGGCACGGTGTAGACGCGAACGTCGACCGACCGGACGCTGAGGCCATCCCTCAAGCCAACTCTCCAACGACTGTGAGCCCCGAGCGGCCAAGGATAGGATGCTGACGGTCCCTGTACAGACCGATCTGCACGACTGACCGGAGCTCCAGTCCGGCCCGACCGGTCGATGTCGGGATCATGAGGCGACGAGACGGCACGCGCCCAACACCGCCGCTGCAGTACCGACTGCGGCTCCCGCGGCGATGCTGCGGTGTGTGCTGAGCCAGAGTTGCACACTCCGCGTCTTCGACTGGTCATCGAACACGCCGTGGGTCGTGGCAAGCTGTGGCCGCGGCTCGTACAGATTGTCTGGCCGGCCGGGAGCCACCGGGACGTCTGCCATCTGTTGTGACTTGTATCCAGTCCGCGCGAGGTACCGGTCGGCAATTCCTGGGGCAACCTTGTTGGCCAGGATGACCGCAGCAGCACTCCCTCCGCAGAAGACTTCTCGACGGCGGTGATGGGCCGCCCAGTAGACGGCTTCTGCAGGAACCTCCGGCTGATAAATCGGCGGCACGGGCATAGGGTGCTTCGGCAGCTTGGTGCGGCACCAAGCGAACTGCGGCGTGTTCACCGCGGGCAGCTGCACCATTGAGATCCAGACCCTGCTCTGGTTGTGCAGCAGCTCGGTGCGCACGCTGTCGGTGAATCCACGGATGGCGAACTTGGCCCCACAGTAGGCTGACTGCAATGGGATCGCCCGATACGCTAGCGCCGACCCCACCTGCACAACGGTCCCGTGGTTCCGAGGCAGCATCCGGTGCAAGGCTGACATCGTGCCGTGCACCGTACCGAGGTAGGTCACCTCGGTGGCGCGCCGGTACTCGTCTGGGCTCACGTCCGCGAATTCGGCGAAGACGGTCGCCATCGCGTCGTTGACCCACACGTCAATGGGCCCCAATGTCGTTTCGACCTCCTCGGCCGCTGCCTCGACGGCCTCGGCATCAGCAACGTCGGTGGGGATTACGAGCGCTCGCCCTCCCATCCGCTCTACTTCGCCCGCCGCGTCTTTGAGGCTCGTCTCGCCGCGAGCCAGCAACGCGACTCGAGCTCCGCGACGCGCGAATGCGTGGGCTACGGCGCGTCCCACGCCCGCCGAGGCGCCCGTGACCACCACGGTTTCCTGATTCGGTTGCAACATCGTCAACTCCTTCCTGAGAATGTAAGTTCCGATTGGGCGCGCGCGCCGCGTGGGTCGACCTTACGCGTCGCGAGCCGCTCCGCAAGACGCGAAGCCAGCGCCATGATGGTCAGGGCCGGGTTGGCACTCCCCTGCGTTGGGCACACGCTGCCATCGCAAATGAAGAGATTCGGCAGCGCCCAGGACTGCTGCTCGCTCGATACGACGCTGGTTTCCGGATCTGAACCCATCCGGCACCCACCGATGAGGTGGGCGAAGCGTTGAATGGTGAGAATGTCCTGCGCACCGGACGCCTGCACAATCTCGCGAATCACTCTCGCTGAGAAGGCCATGTTTGCCTTGTCGTTCTCGCAGAGCGTGTAGTCGAACCGAGCGATCGGCAGCCCGTACTGATCGTGTTCGTCGGCCAACGTCACGCGATTGTCAGGTTGCGCGAGGAGCTCGTTGAGGACACCCACCGTTGCCCAGTGGTTGTAGTCGCGCATGTACTCACGCAATGCGCGTCCCCAATGACCCTCGGCGAGCACATGCTCAGCCCATCCGATCGGGAGTGGCGATACCGTCTGGATGCTGAAACCACGCGCAAACCCGCGCGCGGGATCAGTCTCGTAGAAGGCCTCGGATGACACCTCGGGTGGCGGGGCCTTGTACATGCGCACTTCGTCGGGATAGCGACCCGCGGTCTGCGTGGCGCCCTGCACCATCACGTACCGACCAACCTGATCCTCGTTGTTGCAGAGTCCATGTGGAAAGTCTGCCGTTGATGAGTTCAGGAGCAGGCGGGGCGATTCGATCGAGTATCCGCAGACCGCGACCACTCGAGCCCGCTGCACCCGTGCCACTGCCTCCCGCTCCTGGACGTAGGCGACACCCAGCACGCGCTGACCCGACGGATCCACCTCGACGCAGACCGCCATGCAGTTCGCGCGCACCTCGACGCCGTGCGCGAGCGCGTCGGGCAGGTGGGTGACAAAGGGACTCGCCTTCGCATTCACCTTGCAACCCTGGAGACAGAAGCCGCGGTAGATGCAGTGGGGACGATTGCCGAACGTGCCGTTGACGATGCCGACGGGGCCGACTCGCATCTCGATGCCGCAGGTGAGGGCGCCCTTCCAGATGAGGGAGGCCGCCCCGCTGACGGGATGCGGCGAGAAGGGATAGCTGTGCGGATCGCCCCAGGGCCAGCTCTGGCCGGCAACCGGGAGTTCACGCTCGACGCGAGCGTAGTGGTCACGCAGATCTGCATACGAAATCGGCCAGTCGGCGCCGACACCGTCGCGTCGGTTGGTCTCGAAGTCGGATGGATGAAAGCGCGGGGTGTAGCCGGCGTAGTGCACCATCGAGCCGCCGACACCGCGGCCGCTGTTGTTCTTGCCCAATTCGATGGGATCTGTGCCGCCGATGATCCGTTTTTGCGTCCAGTAGAGGTCGTGTGACCCGGCTTCGTCGCTGACCCAGTCCTCATCGGGATGCCAGAAGGGTCCGGCCTCGAGGATGACGATGCGCCACCCGCGGCGGGCCAGACGCTGGGCGAGCACCGAGCCACCTGCGCCCGCCCCGACGATGCAGAGATCGACCTCGTCGTCGTCCCGGTAGTGGCTCATGGCCGCCTCACCCGGAAGATCGCGCCGGTGAACATCCAGAAGCAACCGCGAGTCGTTCGCCTCGGGAGCGCGAGATCCCTTCAGGATGGTGGCGTCGATCAAGGCTCTTCTCTCGCGAAGCCGACCGGATCCTCGTCGGTCGCCTCCGGTCGCTCGTAGGGCTCTCGCACCGCCAAGGGGCCGAGTCGCATGTATCCACGGGGATACGCGGGACCGCCGAAGCCGATTTCGTTCCACGCCCAGGGATGTGAGTAGAACGCAGAAAGGATGGCCTGCATGCAGACAGAGAACGCCCGCTTCACGTTGAGCGACTCCCAAATCCCGCCCTGGAGCAGCCCTTTCGCGAACTCGTCGACCACCGACTCGCGGGCCGCACCATCGAGATGAGCGAACCTCGACTGCGCATAGCGTCTGCTGGCGACCTCATCGAGCCCGCGCAGCACTCGGTGCCAGGTCTCGCGGTCATCCGGCATGTCGGCGTATTGGTAGCCGTCGAGGCGACCGGCCTCGAGCCTCTGGTCCACAAGTTCGGCGACCGGGACGCGTGGGTCCCCGTCCTGGGCTGTCGCCACGTCACAGAATGCTCGAAGCGTCGGCTCTTCCTCTGAACTGAAGAAGCGGAGTGACCGCGTGCCGGCGCCCATGCGCTCATCAACGACCCTGCGCGTCGCGTCATCCCATGTTTCGACAGCGTCAAACACGTCGTACTCGGGATAGCGGCCGATCATCTGTGGCGTCGTTCCCCGCCGCTGCTTTGGCAACCACGACTTGTCGGG
>JBAQGL010000366.1:0-13189 GCA_049287785.1 Candidatus Dormiibacterota bacterium
GGCCGGGTCACCTGGAGGGCGAACGCGACGTTCTGCGCCACCGTGCGGCGAGTGAGCAGCTTGTAGTCCTGGAACACGATGCCGAACTTGCGCCGCAGCTTCGGCAGCTTGCGGTGCGACATCCGGCTCACCTCCTGCCCGTCGATGAAGATCCGGCCCGTGGAGGGCGCCTCGTCGCGGATCAGCAGTCGCACCAGCGTCGACTTGCCTGCGCCGCTGGGACCGACCAGGAAGCAGAAGTCGCCTTGATGGATCGCCAGATCAACGTCGCGCAGGGCCTCCGTTCCATTCGGATAGACCTTGCTCACGCCGTGAAACGAGATGACTGGGCGCAGCGCGTGTTGAGCGGGAGCCGCAGATCGTTCCGCAACCGCCACGCTCACCAGGCTGCCCCCTGGGGAAATCTATTCATAGGGTGGTTTCTGGGATCGCTACCGGGTCGGCGGCCAGTATAGACCGGGGTTCCGGCGGACTCCCGCGATATTTCACAGATTGGTCACTTCCGTACGAGGATTGGCCGATCAGGACACCGCCCTCGATTCTGCACCCTCGCGCGCCGCCCAGTGCAGGTATCCCTCGATGAAGGGGTCGATATCACCGTCGAGCACCCCCTGGGCATTGCCGACCTCCACCCCGGTGCGGTGGTCCTTGACCATGGTGTAGGGCTGGAGCACGTAGGAGCGGATCTGGCTCCCCCACTCGGCCGCGATCAGGTCGCCTTTCAGATCGGCGACCTTCTGCGCGTGAGCGGCCTGCTGCAGGGCGAGCAACCGCGATCGCAGCACTCGCCAGGCGACGTCCCGGTTCTGCTGCTGGGACCGCTCGTTCTGGCAGGTGACCACCACCCCGCTCGGGATGTGGGTCAGCCGGACCGCAGAGGACGTCTTGTTGACGTGCTGGCCGCCGGCGCCACTCGAACGGAACACGTCGGTGCGCACATCGTCCGGGTCGATCTCCACGGTGACGGTGTCCTCGATCTCGGGGGTGACCTCGACGAGCACGAACGACGTGTGCCGCCGGTGGGCGGCGTCGAACGGGCTGATCCGAACCAGGCGATGCACCCCGTGCTCGCCCTTGAGCAGACCGTAGGCTCGCGGTCCGGACACGCGGATGGTCGCGGACTTGATACCCGCCTCATCGCCGACCGACTCCTCGAGGAACTCGACGGGCATGCGATGTTGCTCAGCCCAGAGGAGATACATGCGCAATAGCATCTGCGCCCAGTCCTGTGAGTCCGTGCCGCCCGCGCCCGCGTGGATGCTGATGAGGGCAACGTGGTCGGTGTACGGGTCGCTGAAGAGGAGATCGATCTGGCGACGGCCGATCTCCTTCTCCAGGGCCGCGAGCTCCGTCTCGATGTCGTGGGTCATCGCCTCGTCCGGCTCGGCTTCGACCATGGACGCGAGCTCACGGGTATCGGCCGCGCGCTGAGTCAGCGATTCCCAGGTGCTGAGGTCGTCACGAATGCGCGAGGCCTCCTGGTTGAGGGCGGCCGCATTCCGCGGGTCGTCCCACAGGTCGGGGGCGGCGATCTCCTGGTCGAGTCCCTTCAGACGGACGCGTTTGCCGTCGAGGTCAAAGATGCCCCTGGAGCTCGGCTATGCGGGCGGCGATGTCGGTGGCGCGGTCTGCAAGCTCGCTCATCTGCCGAGTATTCCACAATGAAGTGATGCAAACCGTTGCCGCCGTATCGTCCCAGTCGATCGGCGATCGCTTTACCGACATGCCCCGGGCCTTCGATTTCGACGACGTGTCGCTGATGCCGCGTGTCCATTCGACGCTCGCCCACCGGACCGAGGCGCTGCCAAATGTGGATGTCGGCCCGCTCCGGCTGACGATTCCCTTGATCGGGTCGCCGATGCCGGATGTGTGCGGCGTCGACATGTGCCGTGCGCTCGGCGAGGACGGCGCGCTCGGCATCCTGCCTCGCTTTCAGTCCATCGACCAGCAGGCGGCAGAGCTTGGCGAGGTCGCCGCCGCCGGCGGACCCCTCGCTGCGGCGCTCGGCGTGACCGGCGACTACCGTGAACGCTTCGCGCGCATCGTCGAGACCGGCTGCAGGATCGTGTGCCTGGACACGGCCAACGGCGCGCATGAGCAGGTCGCGCACGCGGTGCGCTGGATACGCGATCAGGGCACTGCGGTCTTCCTGATCGCCGGGAACGTCGCGTCCGCGGAGACGTTTCGCTGGCTCGAGGATCATGGCGTCGACGCGATCCGGGTCGGAATCGCGGGGGGTTCCGTATGCGAGACGCGCACCGAGACCGGCGTACACGCACCGACGCCGTACAGCGTCCACGAATGCTCGCAGGTGCGCCGGCACGCGCTCATCATCGGCGACGGCGGGGTGCGCAACCCTGCCGACATGTGCAAGCTCCTCGCGCTCGGCGCGGACGCGGTGATGGTCGGGTCGGCGCTGGCCGGGACCTATGAAGCGCCAGGACGGGTGATCGTCGTCGACGGGAAGAAGTTCAAGATCATGCGCGGCGCGGCCTCATTTTCGGTGCAGCAGGAATTCGCGGGAGCGGATCCCGAGTACATAGAGGGCGCCGAGTCGATCGTTGCGTACAAGGGGCGGGTCGCCGACGTGATCCAGCGTTACGTTGCCGGGTTGCGAAGCTCCATGTCGTACATGGACGCGCGCTCGCTTGACGAGTACCGGAGCAACGCGTCGTTCATCCGGATGCGCTGACTCGGACGGGGTTCGCCTAGAACGGCACAGGCGTGGCCAGCAGTCCACCGCCCGCGGCGCGACCCGCGACGGTCCAGCAGAACTCGAGCGCATCCAGTTCGATGAGTTCGCCACCGTCCCCGGCGTGCCAGCTGCCTCCGGCCGCGCCGCTGAGACGCAGTGTGAACGTCTTGCCGTGGCGATGCGCCCACTCCGCGACGACGCCGGCGACGATACGACCATCGTGCTGCTGGGTGGTGGTCATCTCACGCCCCGTCGCACGTGAGATGTCGAGGCGATGCACCCACGTGTCGCGCGTGAAGATCGTGTCGACGAGGAAGCCGTAGCGCCAGCGCTCCGTCTCGAACGGCGGGTCCTGCTTGAATCGCACCAGCGTGCGCATCACGGCCGGCGTGCGGCGCCGCGATCGCACCGCCTTCGGCGCGACCGATGCGAGCCGGTCGACGAGCTCCGCGGGTGTCATGTCCACCCGGTCGCCGACCTGGGAGGCATTGAGCGCGTCGATCATGGCGCCACCACTGCGCTTTCGCGCCGCTCCGAAGTCGTGGGCGAACTGGCGGAAAGAGGCCTGCGCATCAGCCATGCCGACGACGTGCGCAACCATCGAGCGCACGTTCCACAAGTTGCAGACCGTTTCCGCTGTCCACTCATCGGCACGCAGGGCGCGCAACAGGTCGACCATACGGTCGAACTCGGTCCCTGCAAGCCCCATCGCCTCGGTGTGAGCAAGCGCCGGTATCGCCGTGACATCGGCGGAAGCGTTGATCCCCGCGGGGACGGCTGTTGCGGTCATGTGCCCTTCCTTTGTCGTGATGGAGCGGTGATGTGGTCGACGTACATGTCGACCACCTCGTCGATCAGTCGCAGCCAACGATCTCCCGCCGGGTCATTGGCGATCTGCTGTGCCGAGAGACCGCTGACCAGGGCAGTCCATATGTCGAATGCGGCGGGGCCGCCGAGGTCGGGTGCGGCGAAGCGATCGCGCATCTGCTCGTAAATCTGCATCGCGACCGCGTACGCGTCGGCCGAAGGCTCGAAGTTCGGAACGATTCGCAGGAAGAGCAGTTGATACCGAGCAACGTCCTCCATGCTGAATTCGACGAACAGGCGCGCGCAGAGACGAAGCGCCGCCCGAGGATCGTCGGGCCATTCCTGCTCGGTGAGCCGTGCGAGCAGCTGCTTGTTGCCCTGGATGAACATCGCGTCGTAGATCGCGCGCTTCGAGTCGAAGTACCAGTACAGCGAGGGCGGCCGCATGCCGATCCTGGCGGCCACATCTCGCAGGGACAGCCCGGCGAGCCCCTCGGTGCGCGCGATCTCCCACGCCGCATCGAGGATCTCGGCGGTGACGGCATCACGCCGCTCCGCGCGTCTATCGCGAGTAGGTGTCTCTAACACTGTTCGAATTATCGCACAGTGTTAGACGTCCGCGCGATGGGAGGGTGCGGCGCCCCCGCGGACGCGTTCGGGCCAGGGGTGGTCGGGAGCTAGCTGAACTCGGCGATCAGCTGCTCCGACGTCATCGGTTTGGAGAACATCGGATAGTCGTATTTGAGAGCGTTCTCGTGCTCCTCCGCTGACGTGGCCGCCACGCAGTCGCTGAGCGTGATCACCTCGTAGCCGTTCTCGTATCCACTGCGCATCGTCGACTCGACGCAGCAGTTGGTGAGGAAGCCGCCCAGGACGATCGTCGAGATTCCCTTGCTGCGCAAGATGAAGTCGAGGTTGGTGCTCGCGAAGGTGTCGAGTCCGCGCTTGCCTTCGATGACGATGTCGCCCTCCTGCGGGTCGAGTTCCTCGGGATACCTCCTCGGGCCGATGTCTCACTGCACGCTCCGCGCCGACGTAGTGCGGGCGACTTGATGGTAGTGCGGAGCGCAGCGGCTTGCGGCTTGGGAGGGCGCTGCAGCGTACACGGATTTGTCGATGCCTTCTCGATGTTTTAGGTCATTAGTAGGTCCGCCTCGGCACCACCTCTTGCAATTCCGTAACGTCGCCGGGCGGATTCAAACGTGATCGGTCGATAGGCTGAACCGACACAGCCCTTGCGGTCGGCTCATGGCCTCCGCGAGGAGAACACCAGGCAGGCTCACAAAGGACGGTTGTGATGCCGGAGGGCTCAGCCTTGCGCCGACTCGCCGCGGAGACCCCGGCCAGTGGACGCCGCTGGCCCCGGGGTGTGATGGCTCTCGGGCTGGTCACCGGTGCTCTCACCGTGCTCTACCTCGGGTCGACAATTCTCCGCAAACCCGGCACGTCCGATTACCTCTTTGATGTCTGGGTCGCCAATGCCGGATATGTGGGCTGCGCGGCGCTGTGCACCTGGCGGGCAATAGCGCGACGGCGCGGGCGCTGGGGCTGGGGAGCTCTGGCGGTCGGCCTCTGGTTCTTCACCGCCGGATCGGTCCTGTTCACCGCCTGGGTGCAGTACATCACCCCTCAACCGTATCCCTCGATATCCGACGCCGCCTTCCTAACGTTCTTCGTATTCGCGTTCCCCGGCATCGGCCTCCTGGTGCGCGAGACCGTCCCGCATACGTCGAAGACCATCTGGATCGATGGTCTGATCGCCGCTCTCGGGGTGGCCGCGCTCGAGTCCATCCTGGTGATCACTCCGATCATCAAGGCGAGCGCTGGGATCAGCGGCACAAGCGTCGCCACGAACATCGCGTATCCGATCGGCGACATGGTCCTCGTGACCATGGTCGTTGCGGTCTTTGCCGTCCGAGGCTGGCGCCCCGGACGG
Organism: Candidatus Dormiibacterota bacterium; assembly: GCA_049287785.1. Classification (GTDB taxonomy): domain Bacteria; phylum Chloroflexota; class Dormibacteria; order Aeolococcales; family Aeolococcaceae; genus Palsa-851. Next base: position 5,439 of record JBAQGL010000366.1, read on the forward strand.
CTCTGGTGGACACTGGGCGCCGGACTCGTTCTCTTTGCGGCAGCCGACAGCGTTTTTGTCCTGCAGGTCACCGCGGGTACATACGTCACGGGCACGCCGCTGGACAGCCTGTACCTCATCGGCACGTTCCTGATGGCCTTTGCCGCCTGGCAGGGCATGGGAGTGTCGGCCGCCAAAAGCACTTCCACCGTTCGACCGACCAACGTCGTTCCGGTCCTCTTCCTGCTGAGCTCGCTGGGAATCGTGGTGTCTGCGGCCGGACGATCAATCAACCTTGGCGTCATTCTTGCCACGGCAACGCTCGTGATCGCCATCGCCCGGTCCGCATATGCGTTTCGGCAGTTGCGTGCGCTCGCGGACAGCCGGCGCGAGGCGCGCACCGACGAGCTGACCGGCCTCCCCAACCGCCGTCTTTTCTTCGAGAGCCTCGCCGCATCCCTCGAACTTGGAGCCTCGCAAACGACCGCAGTGCTCATGATCGATCTCGACAGATTCAAGGAGATCAACGACAGCCTCGGCCACCACGTCGGCGACGACGTGCTGCGCCAGCTGGGCCCGCGTCTGACCGATGCCGTCGGAACCAGCGGGACCGTCGCACGCCTCGGTGGTGACGAGTTCGGCCTCGTGCTCTCCGCACCCGTCGACGCGGCTGCGGCCATCGAGGTGGCGGAGCGTGTTCGCGAGGTCTTGAGACGGCCGTTTCAGCTGGAGGGCATGAGCCTTCGCGTCGACGCAAGCATCGGCGTCTCGCTGGCGCCCGAACACGGCGTCACGCCGGAGACTCTGCTCCAGAAAGCCGATGTGGCCATGTTCGCCGCCAAACGGTCCCATGCGCCCTGGCAGGTGTACTCATCGGAGTACGACCAGAACGCGCGTGAGCGGCTCCAGCTCATGGAGGATTTGCGCGACGCTCTGCGACTCGGGGAGATCGTCCTCTTCTACCAGCCGATCCTCGACCTCGGGTCCGGGCTGGTCACCGGCGCAGAGGCGCTGGCGCGCTGGCGCCATCCCTCCCGCGGCGTCCTGCCACCGGTCGCGTTCCTCGGGCTCATCGCGGACGCCGGCCTCATGGGGCCGTTCACGATGGACGTGCTCGATCAGGCCCTGGTCCAGCAGTCGCGTTGGTCGATGGCGGGGTACGACGTGTGCGTCTCGGTCAACATCTCGGCCGCCAGCCTTCGCGACGACGAACTGCCCGACAAGATCGCTGGACTCATCGCGAAGCGGAGTGTCAACCCGAGCCGCATCACCCTCGAGATCACCGAGGACTCGTTCATCGCCGACCCCGAGCAGGCACTGCTCGTCCTCGAGCGGCTGCGCGGCCTCGGCGTCGAGCTCTCCATCGACGACTTCGGCACCGGATTCAGCTCCCTGACCTACATCCGCCGGCTCCCAGTGAGTGAGCTGAAGCTCGACCGCACCTTTCTCACCGGCGCGCCGGAGGACAGGCGAGCGGTGTCGATCATCCGCTCCACGGTCGACCTCGCCCATTCCCTGGGCCTGCGAATCGTCGCTGAGGGAATTGAAAATCTGGAAGCCCTCGAACTGGTCGACGACCTCGGCTGCGACGCGGCTCAGGGCTACCTGATGGGCCGCCCTGTCCCGGCCGAGGACTTCGATCTCACGGCGGTGGCGCGGGCGCCCCTCCGCATTGCGATGCCTGCAGCCGAGGTCCCCCGCCTGCCGCAGAAGCTGGCCGGCTGACGCGGCGGCCTCCCAGGCCGAGCAGTCTCCCTCGCCGCCTCCGAGTTCGGTGGGCTCCCGCCCTCAGCTACTTCCCATGGCAGTACTTGTATTTCTTGCCGGACCCGCAGGGACACGCCTGATTTCGTCCGACCTTCCCTTGGGGGATCCCAGTCGCACCGTTCGTGGCGCCGTTGCCGTTGCCATCGACACGTCTCGTCCCTTCCGAGGACGACTCGACGATGTTGCGAACGATCGGCTTGCTCACCACCGGAGCCGAAACGCGTGGTGCAGCGGCGCGCGCGAGCGCGCCGCTTGCGAGCGCCGCGGCCGGCCGCGCCGGAGGCACCATCGCGCCGTCGGTGGCACCACCGGGTCGATCGGCACGCGGTGATGCTGGGGCTGTCGCCTCTGCGGCACCCTGTGTCGGCGCCACCGGCGCACCACCGTCCGGGCTGGGAACGCCGCCGTCCGGGTCAGCCCCGGTCTCACTCGGGTCCACGCGCCGGATCTGCACGTTGAGCAGGGCCCGGACGATCTCGCGCTGGATGTCCTCGGTGAGGTCCTGGAATGCGGTGAACGCCGCAGCCTTGTACTCGACCAGGGGATCCATCTGACCGTACGCCTGGAAGCCCATCCCCTCGCGGAGATGATCCATCTGGGTCAGGTACGCGAGCCACCGCGCGTCGATCACCTGCAGCATCACGCTCTGCTCCACCTCGCGAAGCAACTCCGCGCCGTACTCCTGCTCCTTCTCCTCGTAGAGCCCGACCAGCTCGCCGCTGAGCGTCTCGCTGACCTCCTCGATGGAGTTCCCAAGGCTGTCCATGCTCACCTCGGAGAATGCCGGCAGGCCTGCGGCGAACATGCGCATCTGCGTCCAGAGGCCTTCGAAGTCCCACGCCTCGCGATGCCGTCCCTCGCAGAACGTCGGTACTTCGCTTGCCACCACGTGCTCGACCATCGCGATGAAGTTCGCGCGCGTGTCCGTCCCCTCGAGAATCTTGCGTCGCTCGCCGTAGATGATCTCGCGCTGCTTGTTCATGACATCGTCGTACTCGACGACATGACGCCGGCTGTCGAAGTTCTGTCCCTCGACGCGTGCCTGTGCACCTTCGATCTGACGCGACACGAGCTTCGACTCGAGCGGCGTGTCCTCGTCGACGCCGAGCTTGCTCATGAAGCCCTGCATCCGCTCGCCGCCGAACACGCGCATCAGGTCGTCCTCGAAGGACAGGAAGAAGCGTGACTCGCCCGGGTCGCCTTGACGGCCTGCGCGGCCGCGCAGCTGGTTGTCGATGCGCCGAGATTCGTGGCGCTCGGTCCCGATGATGTACAGGCCCCCGACATCGGCGACACCCTCGCCGAGCACGATGTCGGTACCGCGTCCGGCCATGTTGGTCGCGATCGTGACGCTCCCGCGCTGACCGGCATTCGCGATGACGTCCGCCTCCCGCTCGTGCAGCTTGGCGTTGAGCACCGAGTGCTGGACACCGAGCTTGTCGAGCTGGCGGCTCAACCGCTCGCTCTTCTCGATGCTCGTCGTCCCCACGAGGATGGGCTGTCCCTTCTTGTACCGCTCCGCGATCTCGTCGACCACAGCGCGATATTTGCCCTCCTCGCCTCTGTAGATGAGGTCGGGCTCATCGAGACGGACCATCGGCTGGTGGGTCGGGATCGGCACGACCTCCAGCTTGTAGATCTTGTGGAATTCCTCAGCCTCGGTGAGTGCGGTGCCGGTCATGCCCGCAAGCTTGTCGTAGAGGCGGAAGAAGTTCTGGAAGGTGATCGTGGCGAGGGTGACCGTCTCCTGCTGGACCGCAACACCTTCCTTGGCCTCGATCGCCTGGTGGAGGCCGTCCGACCAGCGGCGCCCGGGCATCGTCCGCCCGGTGAACTCGTCGACGATGATCACCTCGCCGTCGCGCACGATGTAGTCCTTGTCGCGCAGCCACAACGCGTGAGCCCGCAACGCCTGGTTGATCTGGTGCGCCTCGGCCGCATGCTCCATCTCGTAGACGTTGGAGATGCCTGTCCACTTCTCGATCTTGTCGACGCCCTCCTCGGTGAGCGTTGCCGACTTGGTCTTCTCGTCAATCGTGTAGTCGTCTTCGGCGACGAGCCGCGGGATCAACCGTGCGTACGTGTAGAACTTGTCGGTGGCCTCGCTCGCCTGGCCGCTGATGATCAGCGGTGTGCGCGCCTCGTCGATGAGGATCGAGTCCACCTCGTCGACGATCGCGTAGCGCAAGCGCCGCTGCACGCAGCGGTCGAGCTTCTGCGCCATGTTGTCGCGCAGGTAGTCGAAACCCAGCTCATTGTTGGTGGAGTACGTGATGTCCGCGGCGTACGCCTCGCGGCGGGTCACCGGACGGAGATGCTGCAGGCGCGGATCCGGGTGCGTCTCGTCCAGGAAGTCAGGGTCGTAGAGGTAGGAAAGGTCCTGCCCCGCGATGACACCGACCGAGAGCCCGAGGAAATGGAAGAGCGCTGCGTTCCAGCCTGCGTCACGTCGCGCCAGGTAATCGTTGACCGTCACCAGGTGCGCCCCGCGTGCCTCGAGGGCGTTGAGGTACAGGGCAAGGGTGGCGACGAGTGTCTTGCCTTCACCCGTTTTCATCTCGGCGATCCGGCCCTGGTGAAGCACGATGCCGCCGATCAGCTGCACGTCGAAGTGGCGCATTCCCAGCGTGCGCTTCGCGGCCTCGCGGACAACCGCGAAAGCCTCGGGCAGGAGGTCGTCGAGCGCCTGGCGGCGCGCTGAGTCGCGCTCCTCCTCCTCGATGCGCTCCATGGCCATCTCTTCGGTTTCCTCGCCGAGTCCGGCGGTGAAGGACTGGCCGTGGGTGATATCGGGTCCCTCGACGCCGAGGCGCTCCCGGAATTCACGCGTCTTGTCCAGCAGCTCCTCGTCGGTGAGCGCGGACATCTCGGGTTCGAGTTCGTTGATGAGATCCACGACCCCCTGGTAGCGCTTGATCTCGCGCTGGACGGGGTCGCCGAGGACCTTGTTGATCGGCTTTCGGAAGATGGACATACTCCCCTCCATTGTGGCAGCCCTCGCCTTTCACGAAACCGCGGCCACCACCAGAACGTCGATCATCGAGGCTCCAGCGTAGGCCAGCACGGCCGCCGCCGCCTCCACCGTGGCACCGGTGGTCAGCACGTCGTCGACGAGCCAGACGTAGGCGCCGGCGAGATCACCGCCGGTCCAGGCGAATGCGCCGGCGACGTTGTCTCGCCGGGTCGCCTCGTCACGGGCGCTCTGGGGCGGGGTGTCGCGGATCCTGACGAGGTCGTCGAGGACGGGGGCGTCGCGTGCCTCGGCGACGGCTTCCGCGATGAGCTCCGACTGGTTGTACCCGCGCTGCCGGCGCCGGCGCGGACCGAGCGGTACGGGCATGACCGCATCAGGGGTGAATAACCTCGGGCCGGAGAGCCGCCGCGACGTCATCGCGGCCAGTTCAGACAGCGCCTGACGATCGCCCCCGTACTTGCCGCGATGCAGAGCCGCCCGAACCGGCTCGACGAACTCGAAGCCCGCGAATCCGCTGCCATGGCGCATGCGCCGGACGGGCGGGACGGGCATGACGGACATCGTGGCGCCGCAGTTCGCGCAGATCGACTGATCGGAGACGGCATCGCATCCGGCGCATCGAAGGGGAGCGACGGCGTCGAGGAAGAGCCTGGCGAGCGCGGCGAACATCCACGCAGATATGCCTGCTCATCGGAGACGTCTGCGGGACAACTCCGCGGAAGAGGTCACCCGGCGTTTGGCGCTGGCCGTGGTCGCCGCTAACCGCCCTCCCCGAACGCATCAAGCGCCGTCTGCATGCACGCGATCAACTCCCGCGCCGAGGCGACACTCAGCTCGAGCGCTACCCGCTCGCTGACCGGCCTGCCTGCGTTGGTGAAATCCAGCATCAGCGCGTGGTCGAGGGGTGCGTGGAATGGATGGTCGACGGACACGACGGCGGTATCGATCGGCGACCAGGTGCCGGCCGCCTTAGCGCTCCCCGTGATAGCGGTCTTCTCGACGACGTACGAGCACATGTGATCTCTCCTTCAGGCCAGGTGGCGGCCGTAGAAATCGAGGACGAGCCGCCAGCCCTCGACGGCTGCCTCCACCCGGTACATGGTCCGATCGACGGCGAAGAACCCGTGCCCCGCGTTCTCGAATGAGTGGAACTCGTGCTCCTTGCCGAGACGCGTCAGCTCGGCATCGATCTGCGCCACCTCCTCGGGTGACGGGTTCTGGTCCTCGACCCCGAAGAGTCCGAGGATCGGGCATGAGATCTTGGGGGCGCGATCGATGACGGGCTCCATCCTGAAGGGCTGCTCACGTGGCGTGATCACCGACGCTCCGTAGCAGTCGACCGCGGCGTCGACGGGGAGCTCGCAGGCCGCAAGAAACGACTGCCGGCCGCCCGAGCAATATCCGATCGTTCCCACCTTCCCGTTGCTCACCGGCAAGCCTCTGACGTAGCGCAACGCCCCGGCGGCATCGGCGAGGAATTGCTCGGTGGTGATCCATCCTCCGGCTCGGGCCGCCGCCGCGGCGTCGTCGGGCGAGAGGTCCGGGCCGAAGCGGTGGTACATGTTGGGGCAGATCGCGATGTAGCCCTCGTAGGCGAAGCGCCGGGTGATCTCCTTGGTCGCCGTGTCCCAGCCGGGCGCGTGATGGATCACCAGCACCCCGGGGAACGGTCCCGGTCCGAGCGGCCTGGCGAGGTATGCGGCGATCTCATCGTCGTTCTGACCGACGATGGTCACGGTCTCGGCAAGCAATCCCTGGTACACGTCAGTCCTCCAATCACGCTGTGTGGCGGAGGCGACCGTACCGAATCAGGACATCGTCAGGAGGTCTCCCACGCCGACGCCCGCGCGCGCCAGGGCGCCGCTCGGCAGTTCGATCGCCGCTTTTGCTCGGCGCACGATCCGCGAGACGCGCCAGGGTCGAAGTCCGTTGTACATATGCACGACCTTCCCCTCGGCGTCGATGAATGCAACATCGACGGGAAAGCGCATGAAGAACATATGGATCGAGCTGCATGGGCGGAGGCAGAGCCCTGCGTCGGCGGCGAGCTCGCGCTTTCCCATCAAGCCCATGAATCGCTGCCACGGAGAGTCGGCGATCGCGACCGCGGCGACGACAGTCTTGCCGGCGGACGTGGTGAGGCGGAAGCTTCGCTGCGTCGAGGACATGACCGCGATCCTACCCGGCGATTCGCGGGCCGTCGCCTCCGTCGCTAGGTCGTCGCGCGGCTGTCAGGGATGGTGACGCGGACCTCGGTCCCGAGCCCGAGCCCGCTGCGCACCTGGACGCGACCGCCGACCACCGCCGCCCGTTCGCGCATCTCGATGAGTCCCAGGCCCGCGGTGCGTCCCAGCCTGGCGTCCGTGGCATTGACGTCGAACCCGTCACCGTCATCCTTCACCACGCCGACCACGAGGCGCGGCAGGAACGAGATGATCGCGTCCACCCGCTGCGGATGCCCGTGGGCCAGGGCGTTGTCGATCGCCTGCTCCATGATCCGGTACATCGTGATCTCGGCCAGGGTGGGCATCCGGCGCTCGCTCCCGAGGATATGAAGGAGCACGGTCCCTCGGTCGTTCCATGCGCTCAGGAGGTCTCGGACGGCCCCCACGAGCCCGCGCTCCTCGGCGAGCGGCAGGAGTCCGGCGATGACCTCGCTGAGCTGCTCCGACGCCTCGGCCGCGGCGGTCCTGCACCGCGAGCTCGCGCCGACCGCCGTCGCCGGTTCGCGGACAAGGCTCCGACCGATCAGCTCGGCCTCCAGGGCGGCGTCGGCAAGGCGCTGCATCGGACCCTCGAGGATGAGCCGGGCAGTCTCGGCGTGCTCGACGTCGGCGATCTCGTAGATCTGGCGGGCGGCCTGGCTGTACCGGCTCGCGCGCTGATGCGGATCGGCGACCGATTCCCCGGGCACCTGGGAGAGCCGGCGGCTCATGGTGCGCAGGAGCGACTGCTCCGAGGTGACGTCCCCGAGGCGGACGCGGATCCCCTCGGCACGGGTCTCGAGGCGGGTGAGCTCGGTGCTCATCTC
>JBAQGL010000367.1:0-5186 GCA_049287785.1 Candidatus Dormiibacterota bacterium
GGCGAGCACCGAGTCCGTCGGCGGGACGGCGCGGCGCGGGTCCGTCTGCATGCCGCACGACCTTACGGGCCCGGGCACAGCGTCGGCCAGCCGGATGCGGATCGGCGGAGGCGGACGGGAATCGAACCCGCTTGACCGGGATACTCGGTCACACTGATTTTGAAGATCAGGAAGCCCACCAGGTGCCCAGACGCCTCCATACGGAAGCGTAGGTCACCGATCACCTCGGACGTGGGGCGCCGGATCAACCTGCCAACATCGCCGGCATGCGACTGACCGAGTACGCGCACGGCGGTGGCTGTGCCTGCAAGATTCCGCCGGGCGAGCTCGAGGAGATGGTGGCGGGACTGATCGGCGCTCCGAGCGACACGCTCATCGTCGGTCTGGACCACGGGGACGACGCCGCCGCTGTTCGTGTGAATGCAGATGGCATGGCTGTCCTCAGCACCGTGGACTTCTTCACGCCGGTGGTCGATGACGCCTACGACTGGGGTCGCATCGCCGCCGCCAACGCCCTCTCCGACATCTACGCGATGGGCGGACGGCCGATCCTCGCCGTCAACCTGGTGTGCTGGCCGCGCGGCGTGCTGCCCATGTCGCTTGCCGCCGAGGTGCTGCGCGGCGGTCTTGCGGTTGCCACGGAAGCGGAATGCCCCGTGGCCGGGGGGCACAGCGTTGACGATCCTGAGCCGAAATACGGCATGGCCGTCACCGGCGTGGCCGACGCCGCCCGTTTGCTCCGCACCGACGCCGGGCTCGCGGGCCAGCCACTCTCGCTGAGCAAACCCCTCGGGATCGGCGTGCTCAACGCACGCCACAAGCAGACCGGTGAGACGTTCCCGCAAGCCGTCGCAACCATGGTCGCGCTCAATCGGGCGGCCTCGGAAGCGGCCCTCGCCGGCGGGGCGCGCTGCGCCACCGACATCACCGGGTTCGGCCTTCTCGGTCACCTGTACAAGCTGGCCCGCGCCAGCAACCTCACCGCGGTGATCGATGCCGACGCGGTGCCCTATCTCGACGGAGCGCGTGACGCGCTCGACGCCGGATACGTGAGCGGTGGCACGCGCCGCAACCTCGAGTGGGTGACCCTGCACGTCGGGTGGGGTGGACGCGCCGCCGGGGACGAGCGCGAACGCCTGCTGCTTGCCGACGCGCAGACCAGCGGCGGCCTGCTGGTCGCCGGCGAGATCCCCGGCTCGCCGATCATCGGTGAGCTGGTTCCTCGCGGCCCGCACACCATCGAGGTGCGCTGAGGTTCTGGCCGGCTATGCCGGAAACTCGCGCTCCAGGAATGCGACCGTCTGCTTCCAGGCCGAGGCAGCGGCCTCGGGGTGGTAGAACATCGCCGCGTTGTGATTGTCGAAGGCGTGATTGGGGCCGTGATGGAGGTGAAACTCGGTGTGTGACCGTCCCGCGAAGGCCTTCTCGACCGCAGCACGCTGCTCGGCGGTGATGTACTCGTCGGCGTCCCCGAAGTGGAAGAGCACCGGGCAGTGCACGTCGGCCGCCTTGTCGAGATTGCCCGGAATGGCCGAGCCGTAGTAGCAGACGGCAACGTCGGGCTCCGAGGCTGCCGCGACGAGATATGCCATCCCACCGCCGAGGCAGAACCCCATGATGCCGGCACGACCGCCGCTCACCTCGGGGACTGTGCGCAGATGGTCGACAGCGCTGGCCGAATCACGCGCGGCCTGCGCGACGTCCAGCTTCTGCATCGAACCGTAGGCGCGAGGGAGCGCATTCTCGGACCGCTCATCGATGATGGATTCGCCATCGATCCTCGAGTACAGGTCGGGCGCGAGCGCCACGTAACCGAGGTTGCTGAGGCGCTCGCAGACGTCCTTGATGTAATCGCTGACGCCGAAGATCTCCTGGATCACCACCATGCCGGAGCCCGAGCCGGAGTCGGGGAGGGTGAGATAGCCGGTGAACTCATGGCCGTCGTCGCCGCGGATGTGTTCCTGTCGAGAATTCGCCATGGCCGGGAGCATACCGTGACGTCCGCCACGCGCTCAGGCGGACCCCATCTGCGGTGGTGCATTGTGTGATACTGCTGATATCAATTCAACGCGCTCAACAGGCAGCTCAAGGGCTGCGGGTGAGCGCAGATGGAGGTCACCCAATGTCTGGAGAAGCCGACCAGATCGCCGGCAAGGCGAAGGAGCTGCAGGGCAAGGTCACCGGCGACGACGAACTCGAATCCGAGGGAAAGACGCAGCAGGGCGCCGGAGACATCGAGCACGCCGTCGGCGAGGCCGGCGACAAGCTGAAGGGCGCCGGCCAGGCCCTCAAGGACACGGCAGACGGCCGCTGATCAGCGCAAGCGTTGAGCAGCGCCACGTCAAGGAGGTGCGACCGTGAGAGGTGTTTCCCTGCTCGGAGTGTTGTGGATCGTGATCGGCCTCGTCGTGGCTGCGACTCATCACTTCTTTGATCACGTCGGTACCGTCGGGGGCATCCTCTCGGCGATCATCGCCGTGCTCGTGTGGCCGCTGATCCTTCTCGGTGTGAAGATCGCCATCGTCGTCTGACCACTGGCGAGGACTGGGCGCAGCGGGGCTGTCAAGGTCGTCGCTCCTCGGGCTTGTGCAAGAGTTGGCCGCGCCTCATGGAGCGAGACATCCTCAGCGCCCAGTTCATCGCCGGCCTTCAGGGCCTCGGTCTGCTTCGCACGTGGCCATTCCTCGACGCCGACTCAGCATCGCTCCGTCTTACTGAGCTGGAAGCGGTCTCCGCTGAGCGGAGCCACGAGTCGTTGGACGTTCGCGATACGGCGTCGGGATACGACGCTTGGTCGGCAACCTATGACGTTCGAATGAACCCGCTCTTGATGGCTGAGCAGCCGGCAATACGTGCCGTGATCGAGACCATTCCCCGAGGGCGCGCCCTCGATGCGGGGTGCGGCACGGGCAGGCTCACGCGCCTCCTTGCTGATGCCGGGCATGAGGTGATCGGTATCGACACTTCGGAACCGATGCTGCGTCGAGCGCAGGTGACCACTCCGGGGGCGTCATTTCAACGGGCCTCATTTCTCGATCTGCCCTTTCCCGATGAATCGTTCAACATCGTGTGCTGCGGCCTGGCACTGACCCATACGAGCGAACTGGCCTCGGCCATTGCAGAGCTTGCTCGCGTCCTGAGCCGAGACGGCCGGTTGCTGATTTCCGACGTGCACCCGGTTGCGGTTGCGACCGGCGCGCACGCGTTCTTTCGCCTCGAGAATGGTGCGCGTGCCGTGGTGCGCAACGAGCTGCACTGGCACGGCGAATATGTCGAGGCGTTTGCCGAGACCGGCCTGCGGGTTCGTCAATGTCTCGAGCCTCGTTTCTCGCAGGAGGTGCTGGATGCGTTCGTCAGCAAGGGGAGTCCGCCGGCACTTGCTCACCTGCTCGGACTCCCGTACGCGCTGATCTGGGACTGTGTTCGAGGCACGCGGTTGTGAATCCTGGCGGTGGCGGCGCGATAACCGGCGACGAACCCTGGGCGTGGGAGGAGTCGCGCTGGCGCGGCTATGTCGGCCGTGTCCGCGCCGGCCGACCCCTGAAGCCACCCGCATGGCCCGACGGCGCGGCCGTCGCGGTTGCGCTCTCGTTCGATTCGGATCACGAGACCATCCCGCTGCGGAACGGGGAGACGCACCCCGGGAAGCTCTCCCAGGGCGAGTACGGCGCCAGGGTCGCGGTCCCGCGCATCCTTCGGCTCCTCGACCGGCATCGGGTTCCAGTTTCGTTCTTCGTCCCCGCGGTCTCGGCCCTGCTCCATCCGCAGGAGATCGCCACGTGCGCAGCCGCCGGTCACGAGGTCGCGCTGCATGGCTGGATCCACGAATGGAATGCGACGCTTGATCGCGACACTGAGCGTGACCTGCTGATGCGAAGCGTCGAGGTCATCGAGCGGCTCAGCGGGTCGCGCCCGGTCGGCATCCGCACACCCTCTTGGGATCTCAGTGCGAACACCCTCGAGCTGATCCGCGAGTTGCACCTCACCTACGACTCGTCGCTCATGGCTGATGACGAGCCTTATGAATTACTCGCCGATGGCGTCCCCACCGGCATCGTCGAGATCCCCGTCGAATGGATTCGCGACGATGCGCCGTACCTCACCATGGACCGCCACGCGTCGACACGACCGTACACGCCGCCTCGCGAGCTGCTGCGCATCTGGCTCGACGAGTTCGAGCGCGCCCGCGAGGAACGTGGCCTTTTTCAGCTGACGATGCATCCCCACATCATCGGGCATCGTTCTCGCATCGTCGTTCTCTCGGAGTTGCTCGAACGCATCTCCGCAGTCGGTGACGCATGGTTCGCACGGCACGACGAAATTGCCGCGTTGTGTCTGGCAAGCGTCACGTAATCTCGCGATGCAATTCGGAGTCTTCCTGCCGCCATTTGCGGAATTCGCAGAGCCGAAGCGTGTGGTGGCCTTGTCACAACAGCTCGAGGATTCAGGCTGGGACGGACTCTTCCTGTGGGATCACGTGCTCACAACACCGGGCATGGCGGTTGCGGATCCGTGGGTGACCATGGCGGCGGTTGCGACGGTCACCCAGCGGATTCGTCTCGGAGCACTGGTGACACCGCTGCCTCGACGGCGTCCGTGGGTGTTGAGCCGCCAACTGGCGACGCTCGATCAACTCTCGGACGGGCGCCTCATCGGAGGCATCGGACTCGGCGGCGACGGATGGTCGGAATTCAGCGCGTTCGGTGAACCCGTGGATCCGGTTGTCCGTGGCCGGATGCTCGATGAAGCGCTCGAGCTGGTCCAGCGATTTCTCACCGGCGAGACGGTCAACTTCCACGGCAACCACTACGTCGTGGATTCCCCGCCACTCCTGCCAAGGCCACGCCAGAGCCCGCTGCCCATCTGGGGCGCCGTTCGGTGGCCGAATCGCAGGCCCCTTGCGCGGATTGCGAAGCTCGACGGCTGCTTCCCGATCTTCGCCTCATCAGGTGGCCTGCCGCCGCCCGACCCTTCGGACATCGCGGCGCTCCGCACCCAACTCGTCGACCTTGGCGCCCGCTCCGATATCGACATCGCGGTGGAATGTGAGCTCTCCCTCGAGGAGCCTTCGTCAATTCCAGCGACAGTGGCCGCGCTGGAACACGCCGGCGTGACCTGGATTCTTGAGAGCTTTCGACCAGGCGTGGCCCCGGAACGCGTGGCCGGCGTGGTGCGCAAGGGACCGC
>JBAQGL010000368.1:0-11157 GCA_049287785.1 Candidatus Dormiibacterota bacterium
GTCGCAGATCACGGCTCTGGGTCAGCGCCGCGTGCGCGACCCTGGGGATCGCCGCGTGCGGCTCGGCATCGCCGGCCGGGAGCAGCGGGCCCGCGATGCTCACCAAGATCGGTCCCGGCGAGGGTGCGCTCAACATCATCGTGTGGGCTGGGTACGCCGAAGCCGGACAGGACGACCCGACCGTCGACTGGGTGACCCCATTCCAGAATCAGACGGGCTGCAAGGTCAACGCCAAGATCGCCAATACGTCCGACGAGATGGTGGCACTGATGGAGACCGGTCAATATGACGGCGTCTCGGCGTCGGGCAACGCCACGTTACGCCTCATGGCCGGTGGTACCGCCGCACCCATCAACGTCAACCTGCTGAGCAACTACGGGGACATCAACCCGAGCCTCAAGGACCAGCCGTACAACACCTACAACGGCGTGCACTACGGCGTGCCGCACGGCTGGGGAGCCAACTTGCTGATGTGGCGTACCGACATCGTCAAGCCAGCGCCGGACTCGTGGGGCGTGGTCTTCGATCCCAACTCTCCCTACAAGGGAAAGATCACGGCGTATGACGATCCCATCTACATCGCAGACGCCGCGCTGTACCTGAAATCGACGCGACCCGACCTGCACATCACCGATCCCTATGAGCTGGACACCACGCAGTTCAACGCGACGGTCAGCCTGCTCAAGGCACAGCACACGGTCATCGGCACGTACTGGTCGGACTACACAAAGGAGCAGTCCGCATTCGCCAATGCCGACTCGGTTGTCGGCACCACGTGGCAGGTCATCGCGAACCTCCTCCTCACCGACAAGAACCCCACCCCGGTGGCGGTCACCGTCCCAAAGGAGGGATCGACCGGGTGGTCCGACACCTGGATGATGTACTCGCATGCTGCGCATCCGAACTGCATGTATCTCTGGATGAACTGGATCACCACGCCTGACGTGCAGGCGCAGGTCGCTCAGTGGTTCGGGGAGGCACCTGCCAATCTCAAGGCCTGCGACATCATCGCCACAACCGACCCCACGTTCTGCGCGACGTACCACGTCGGTGATGCGATCTACCTGCACAACCTGGCGCTGTGGAAGGTTCCGCTGACCAACTGTGGCGACAGCAGGGGAAACGTGTGCAAGGGTTACTCGGACTGGCTGCATGCCTGGACCGACATCAAGGGATAGACGTCAGCGCCGGGTGTTGAGATGAGCGCCGGCCAGCTGTCGAGCCCGCGGCCGACGCTGACCCGCCGCATTGCCCGGATCCTCGCCCGGTGGCCGAGGATCCGGGTCGCATCCCTCCTCGCTGCGCCGGTCGGGTGGCTGGTGGTGTTCTACCTCGGCTCGCTCGCGGTGCTGTTCGCCGCGGCCTTCTGGCACTACGACGCAAACATCACCTTCACGATCACCAAGACATTCAGCTTCGAGAACTTCGTCGCGCTGCTCTCGGACCCGGTGTACCGAGCCATCGCGGGGCGGACGGTGTTGATCGCGGCGCTGGTAACGATCACCGACGCAGTTCTCGCCTTTCCGATCGCGTTCGTGATGGGGAAGCTCGCCGGTCCAAAGCTCAGGTCGGCTCTGGGCGTGCTCGTGTTGATGCCGCTCTGGACGAGCTACCTCGTCAAGATCCTCGCCTGGCGCCTCATCCTTTCGGACGGCGGCGTCCTCAACTGGCTGTTGAAGCCGCTGCACCTGTCGGGGCCCGGGTTCGGCGAGGTGGCGGTGTATCTCGTGCTCTCGTACATCTGGCTCCCCTACATGATCCTGCCGTTGGCGGCCGGTTTCGAACGGGTGCCGACCTCGCTACTCGAGGCGTCGACGGACCTCGGCGCACGCACCTGGCAGACGTTCCGCTCGGTGGTGCTGCCACTGGTGTTCCCGGCACTCGTGGCCGGATCGATCTTCACCTTCTCGTTGACGCTCGGCGATTACATCGCCGTGAGCCAGGTGTCGAGCACGCAGTTCATCGGGAGTGTCATCTACGACAACCTCGGCGTGGTCGGCGACCTCCCGCTGGCGGCAGCCTTCGCCACGGTCCCGGTGCTGGTGATGGTCGTCTACCTGCTGCTCGCGCGCCGGGCCGGCGCCTTCGAGGCGCTCTAGGCGTGCAGCTCTCGCGACGGCTCCGCGTCGTGCTGGTGGGCTCCTCGGGATGCCTGCTCGTCGTGATCTACGTGCCGATCCTGCTGATCGTGCTCTACGCCTTCAATCCATCGAAGAGCCAGAAATGGCCGGTGACCGGCCTCACGCTGCAGTGGATCCAGGCGGCGATCGGGAATCCGGGCGCGAGGAGTGCGCTGGTGCTCTCCGTCCAGGTGGGACTGATCGCCACGGGGATCGCGCTGGTGCTCGGCAGCCTTCTCGCGGCCGCGGTGCACCGCTATCGGTTCTTCGGTCGCAATGTCGTGTCCTTCCTCGTGATCCTTCCGGTCGCGCTCCCGGGCATCGTCACCGGCATCGCCCTGAACACGACCTTCCGGACGCTGTTCGGCGGCCTCAGCCTCTTCACCTTGATCGTCGGGCACGCCACCTTCTGTGTGGTGACTGTCTACAACAACGTCATCGCGCGAATGCGCCGGACCCCTGGATCGCTGGTTGAGGCCTCCGCCGACCTCGGCGCAGATCCCCTGCAGACGTTTCGATTCGTCACGCTCCCGGTGATCCGGTCCGCGCTGATCGCGGGAGCGCTCCTCGCCTTCGCGCTCTCCTTCGACGAGATCATCGTGACCACGTTCACGGCCGGCTTCAACGAGACCCTGCCCATCTGGATCTTCGCGAACCTCTCGCGGCCGAATCAGCTGCCGATTGTCAACGCGGTGGCGCTTGGCGTGATCATCGCATCCGCGATTCCCGTCTACCTCGCTCAGCGCATCGCATCCGACGCGGCGGGGTACGGCTGAACTCGGTGGCCTGGCGCTTGACGCCAGTCCCCATCAGCGACTATGGTCACTCCACTAGGAGTGGGTTGAGGGCTCGGGGGGGATCCGTGGACATCTATCGCAGGCTTGGTTCCATGGCTGCCGTGGTTGCCTTCGTGGCGACCGGCGCGGTGAGCGCGAGTTCGATCTCCGCCTCGGCTCCCGCTGGTCACGCCAACGTGTTGACGTGCCTGAACGGCGGCACCGTCAAGAAGACGCTCTGGACCCCTGCTCCAAACGGGGCCCAGCCGGGGCAGATCGCGCAGTTCGGCCATCTGCAGGCCGGCCAGTCGGTGGCGATGACCGATACCGCCGTCAACGGGAAGAACCAGTGCATCGCCAACGTGCCGGTCTACCTCGCCCTCCAGGAGCAGGCGGGTGGCGACACGGTGACCATCACCAACCCGAGCCAGTGCGGCGGAATCACCCAGCTGCCGGCCGCTCCGTCGGGATACGGCGTCAATCCGACCTGGATCACCTGCACGACCGACGCCAACGGGCAGGTTGATATGACCTACACGGCACCCAACCCCGCGCCGGCATACGCGAACGTCGAGATCAACGACTGCATCAGCATCGCAGACGAGACCACGTCGGAATGTGCCGGGTATCCGCCGAAGTACTACACCATCTCGTTCCGCACGTGGTATCAGTTCCTCGAGCAATACCAGTTCAATCTCTCACCAGTCGCGCCGAGCGGCAGCCTGATTGCCGGTCAGTCCGTGCCGATCACGTTCACCGCGGTCGGCGTCGACGGCACGCCGCAGATGAACACGCAGGTCTGGCTGGAGGAGTCCGGCGCGCAGAGCGGCACCACCACGGCGGGGATCACGAACACGCCACTCACCAGCACGTTCCAGGCATTCATGACGGACTCCAACGGTCAGATCCCGCTCACCTATACGGCACCTCCCACGCTGCCGACAACCGGGATCGACACCATCGTCGCCCAGAGCGATACCACGACGGCGCCGGCGGTGTACAACTCCAGCTCGTACGCGTACACGAGTGGCTACCCGACGGTGTCGATTGGCGATGTCACCACCACCGAAGGTGACACACCCACCGCCAAGACGAAGGGAGCAACCGCCCTCTTCGAGCTCACCCTGAGCGCGGCGCAGACGGCGCCCGTCACCGTGCAGTACTTCACCTACTGCGGCATTGGCGACAAGGCATGCAGCGAGGATATCCTCGAAGCCAAGACACCACGCACTGTCACCATTGCAGCCGGGAAAACGAGTGTGCAGATCAAGCAGATCATCTACTCGTATCCGGAGCTCGAGCCGTACACCGAGTCGTACTACCTGCAGCTCACGGGCCCGGTTGGTGCAATCCTGGGACGCAGCACCGGTGAGGGCACGCTCCTCGGGGACAACGAGAAGACCTCGGCGCCGCTCCTGTATGCGGGCGGAGCTGCAGTCGTGTGCGGCGCCGGGACGCAGACCGCGTACGCAGTGGTGATTCTCTCCTCGCCGCAGTCGAGTGCTGTGGGATTCCACTACATGACGAGTGATGGGTCGGCGTTTGCAGGCACCGACTACACCGCGACGTCGGGATCCGCGTCGATCCCGGCCGGTGGGACGCAGTTCACGATCCCGGTGCCCATCCTCCCGTGCACGACCCCAGGGCCGACCAAGACGTTCTCGATCACCATCAGCAGTCCGACGGGACCGGCGACCATCCAGCTCGCGACCGGGACGGGTACAGTCCTCAACATCATCTGAGCGCGGCGACGCTGTCCGCTCGGGGCACGCTTGCGCGCGGGGGCGCAGCATGGTTGAAACCGGTACCGGGAGAGACAGGATGTTCACACCGACAACGGCGTTCAGCGGCTTTTCGGTGGACGATCTCGCGGCTGCCAAGGAGTTCTACGGAATCACGCTCGGCCTGACGGTCGACCCCGACGGCGTGGGCGCGCGGCTGCACCTGCCCGGCGGCGGCACGGTGTTCATCTACCCCAAGGAGAACCATCAGCCGGCGACCTTCACCATCCTGAACTTCGCGGTTGAGGACATCGACGCGACCGTTGACGAGCTTGCCGGCCGCGGCGTGAAGTTCGAACGCTACGAGGGTCTGACCGGGGTCGATGCCAAAGGGATCATGCGCGGGCGCGAGCACAACACCGGTCCCGACATCGCGTGGTTCCTGGATCCGGCCGGCAACATCCTGTCCGTGCTCCGCTGACGCACCGGACCGCGTTCGCCCGGGCCGCCGGCATCCGATCCGGGCGCCCGAAATCCGATCTCCTGGTCGCAGAACCATCGCGGCCGAATCGCACCTGACCTCGCACCCTTAGCGTTCACCCCAGACAGATCAGAGGCGGGAACACGGTGCCGCAAGCCGGCACGAGATCGGGGGGTTACCAGGGGATGGTTCCGGTACACGGCATCAGTTGGGACGATCGCAAACGCCGCAGCGTCAGCGCGGTGGCGACCGCGACCGCCCTCATGCTCAGCGCCGGCGCTCTGGCAACCACGGCACACGCAGCAGCCGACACACATCTCGTCTCCGTGATCGTGCGCGCTCAGCCCGCCCGCACCGCAGCTGCCGACCAGGAGATCAGCTCCCTCGGCGGCGTTGTCCAGCAGCACATCTCGCTCATCAACGCGATCATCGCGGAGGTTCCGGCCGGCGCCGTCCCTGAGCTCGAGGCCAACCCGGCCGTCGCACAGGTCACGCTCAACGCACCGGTGCAACTCCAGGGCGCCGACTGGGGCTTGCCCAGCAACCCGTACAACGCGGCCAGCGACGTCAACTCCATGTACAACATCGAGCAGATGGACGGTGCCCACGCGTATTGGAACGCCGGCTACACGGGTCAGGGCGTCGGTGTGGCGCTGATCGACTCCGGCGTGACCCCCGTCGACGGCCTCCAGACTCCGGGCAAGGTCGTCAACGGCCCTGATCTGTCGTTCGAATCGCAGGTCCCGTCGCTCGAGTATCTCGACACGTTCGGTCATGGCACGCACATGGCCGGCATCATCGCCGGCAAGGACAACGCGGTGACGTCGGTGAGCTCGAGCGACTCCACGCACTTCCTCGGCATGGCGCCGAATGCGCAGATCGTCAGTCTGAAGGTCGCCGACGCGCTCGGGAAGACCGACGTGTCGCAGGTGCTCGCCGCCATCGACTGGGTGGTGCAGCACCAGAACGACAACGGCATGAACATCCGCGTGCTCAACCTCTCGTACGGCACCGACAGCAACCAGAGCTACGTGCTCGATCCGCTCGCGTACGCCGCCGAGCAGGCGTGGCTGCACGGCATCGTCGTCGTCGTCGCCGCGGGCAATGAGGGCAACTGGTCCAACGGCCTCGACGACCCGGCGATCGACCCCTACGTGATCGCGGTCGGTGCCTCCAACACCGAGAACACCATGAACGTGCGCTACCACCTGCCGGCTGCCTTCACGAGCGAGGGTGACGGCACGCGCAATCCGGATCTCTCCGCTCCCGGCACGCACATCGTGTCGTTGCGCGACCCGGGATCGTTGGTCGACGACATCTACGGATCCACAGCCGCAGTCGGCAACCGCTTCTTCCTCGGGAGCGGCACGTCGCAGGCAGCCGCCGTCGTCTCGGGCGCCGCGGCCCTCCTGCTCAGCCAGCGCCCCAACCTGACGCCCGACCAGGTGAAGGCGCTGCTCGACACGAACACCCACCAGATGTACGGCCGCACGTCACTCAAGGGCAGCGGTGAGTTGAACCTCGCGGCGGTGCTCAACGCTTCGACGCCGAGCGTCACCCAGACATGGCCCACTTCGAATGGCACGGGTAGGCTCGAGGCGTCTCGCGGCAGCGTTCACGTGGTCGATGGCAATGGCAACCAGCTCACCGGCGAGCAGGACATCTTCGGCAACACGGTCGACACCACGACGCTCGCCACGGCCGAGGCAAACGGGACCGCATGGAACCGCGGGATCTTCAACGGCGGGTCCTGGTCGGGCGGCTCATGGTCGGGTTCGTCATGGTCCGGCGCGTCATGGTCAGGCGCCTCGTGGTCCGGGGCCTCCTGGTCCGGCGCCTCCTGGTCGGGTGCTTCTTGGTCAGGCGCGTCCTGGTCGGGAGCTTCCTGGTCCGGCGCATCGTGGTCCGGCGCGTCCTGGTCGGGCGCCAGCTGGTCCGATTACGACTGGAGTTAGGTCCGCGGCCTTCGTCCCTCGGGTCCCAGGCATCGCTTCGCCACGACGATGCCCGAACTGCCGATAGCCCTGCTACCGCTTGGCAACAGGGCTGGCACAGCAAGTTCGGATCCGGCCGCCGTCCAGCAGCATTCGGGCATGACCACCGAGGTCGCAGCCTCCGCGCCTCCGGGCGACGCGGCGCACACCACTTCGGGCCGGAGGGGACATCGAGTCCAGCTTCTGACCATCGTGCTGGTGGCGACCGCGGTCTTTCTGCTGGTCGAGGTCGTGGCCCATCTCCACCCGATTCCGGCGCCGCGCCAGATCCCCTGGTGGATCCTCATCCCGCTGTTCAGCGCGGCCGAGGTCTTTGTGGTCCACATCCAATTCCGGCGCGATGCTCACTCCTTCTCGCTGAGTGAGCTGCCACTCGTGGTCGGCTTCTTCTTCGCACCGCCATTGGTGGTGGTGCTCTCGATGGTGGCCGGTACCGCCATCGCGCTCTCACTGCATCGCCGTCAGTCGCCGCTGAAGCTGGCCTTCAACCTGGCCAATTTCACGGTCGCCAACAGCGTTGTGGGGCTGCTGTTCATGCGCCTCGTCAACCATCACGATCCGCTGAGCCTGCTGAGCTTCCTCGGCGTCGTGGTCGCAGTGGTCGCCGGCAGCATGCTCCAATCACTGGTGATCCTGATGGCGATCTCCTTCTCCGAAGGGCGCCTCGATTCGGCAGGCATCCTTGCCACCTTCGGATTCGCGCAGGCGGCGACGGTGGTCAACACCTGTCTCGCCCTCATCGGGGTGCGCATCGTCTGGCAGAACCCGGCCGAGCTCTGGCTCCTGGTGGTTCCGACCGTTGGTGTCTTCGTCGCATATCGCTTCTACGTCGCCGAGCGTGAGAAGCGCGACCAGGTCGACTTCCTCTACCAGTCAAGCAAACAACTGCAACGCACCGAGGCGGTCGACGACGCGGTCGCCGCATTGCTGACCAAGTCGTGCGAGGTTTTTCGCGCGGAGCGGGCGGAGATCACGTTCCTTCCCACGCGCGAGCGAGACGCCGTCGTGCGCACCGCGGTGGACAAGGAGCAGACCACGCTGTTCATGACCCCGGTGACGCTCGACGACGCCGAGCTGCAGTTCATGAGCAGGCTGCTGCTCGACTCGCCGCTGTTGCTGAGCGCCCACGGCCGCACCGACGGTGACCCCGGTGGCTTCCTCGAACAGCGCGGGCTGCGCGACGCGATGGCGGTGGTGCTCCGCGGCGAGAACAACATGGTGGGCACGATGCTGATCGCCAACCGGCTCGGTGAGGTCACCGGCTTCGACGACGAGGACCTGCGCCTCCTCGAGATGCTCGCCAACCAGACCGGCGTCATCCTGGAACGGGGTCGCCTGCAACACTCGCTGTCGCAGCTGACCGTGCTCCAGGCCCAGTTGCAGCACGAGGCGTCGCACGATCCGCTCACCGGCATGGCGAACCGCCTCCTGTTCGGCTCTCGCGTCGAGCAGGCGCTCGCGCAGACCGGACAGCACGTCGGCGTCCTCTTCATCGACATCGATGACTTCAAGACCGTCAACGACAGCCTCGGTCACGCCGCGGGTGACGCATTGCTGCGCGCGATCGCCGACCGCATCGGCCACTGCCTCCGCCCCGGCGACGTCGCCGCACGGCTCGGAGGCGACGAGTTCGCGGTCCTGCTCATCGGGATCGACGAGCCCGCAACGGCGGTGCATGTCGCCGAGCGAGTCATCGAGGCGCTGCGCGAGCCGTTCATCATCGCGGCGGAGGAGGTCCTGACCCACGCGAGCATCGGCATCGCGAGCGCCATCGACACGAAGTTCGACGGGCAGGAGCTGCTCCAGAACGCCGACCTCGCCCTGTACACCGCGAAGAGCTCGGGGAAGTCCCGATGGGAGTTGTTCGCGCCGGCGATGTATGCCGCCGTGCAGCATCGCCATCGCCTCAAGGCGGACCTGTACCACGCAGTCGAGCAGGTCGAGTTCGAGCTGGTGTATCAGCCGATCGTGCAGGTCTCAACGTGCTTGATCGTCGCGGCGGAGGCGCTGCTTCGCTGGCGCCATCCCACGCGCGGGACCGTGCTGCCCGACGACTTCATCAGCCTGGTCGAGGAGACAGGCCTCATCACCCAGCTGGGTGCCTGGGTGATGCGCAGCGCCTGCGAGGAGGCGGTGGACTGGCCGGCCGGTGAGGGCGGTGCGCTGGTTTCGGTGAGCGTCAACGTTGCCGTCCGCCAGTTGCGTGAACCGGACTTCGTCGACAGCGTCCGCAGTGTGCTGCATGACACCGGCCTCGATCCACACCGCCTCATCGTCGAGGTCACCGAGGCCGACATCATCTACGACACGGAGCCGATCATCGGCTGCCTCAACGAGCTGCGCACGCTCGGGGTGCGCATCGCACTCGATGACTTCGGGACGGGCCATTCGTCGCTCAGCCGCCTGCGCGACTTCCCCGTCGACGTCCTGAAGATCGACCGGTCGTTCACCGCATCACTCTGCGGTCCGACGCAGTCGATCGGGTTTGCGCATTCGGTGTTCAACTTCGGCGTCGGCCTCGGGCTCAGCGTGATCGCCGAGGGCGTCGAAACCGAGGAGTGTCTCCGTGAGCTGCACGAGCTCGGGTGCGAGCTGGCACAGGGATATCTCTTCGGACAGCCGCTGGCTCCGCATGCGATGCGACGCCTGCTCGACCACAACATCGCGGTGCCCACGCCGGTGCCGGCGCTGGCTGCTCTGTCGGCGGGAAACCTCTCGCAGTTTCGCTGAGCTCCCCGGCTTGCCACCCGCGATTGCGTCCGGGACGGACGCGTATCAGGCGCTGTAGCCCCGCATGACGCCATCGACGACGCGCTCCGCGAAATCGAGGTCCAGGACACCGCCGAACAGCAAGCGGAAGTACACCGGTCCGACCAGCAGCTCGGTCGCAAGCGCGGCGTCGGCATCCGGACGCAGATCGCCTCGCGCGATTCCCCGCCGGACCACGCGCGTGACCTCGGCGCGTCGAGCGGCTACCACCGTCGCCCGAAAGGGGTCGCCGATCGACGGGTTGCTTGCGATCTGCGCGAGCATCGCGCGGATGACCGGGCCGAAGTCGGTCTCGGTCAGGGCTCGCATCGGGTTGGTCACCGCGGCGAGCAGCTCCTCGCGGGTGTTTCCGGTCTCGGCGACCGCGATGTGCGGCCCGGCGAGCTGGAGGAGCAGGTCCTGGGCGAGCGCCTCCTTGGAGGCCCAGCGGCGGTAGATCGTGGCCTTGCCCACGCCGGCCCGGGCGGCGACGTGCTCGAGCCGCAGGGCCGAGAAGCCCCCCTCGATCAGCAGCTCGCGCGCCGCGGTGAGGATCGCCTGGTGGGCACGCTCGCTTCGCGGCCGTCCGCCTCGCGCCGGGGCGTCACGCGGCGGGTCCGAAACCACAACCGAGGAGCGCTCGTTTTTCATGATGATGCTATGATACGGAACGCATCGTATCGATGTTCGGAGAACCAGGAATGACCAGGAAAGACAACACCCACATTGTGGAGCTGATCGAGCGCGCCGAGCGCGAGACGCCGTTCTGCGACTGCGGCCGCCCTATGGCCGCGACCGCCGAGGACCGCGGCATCTGGCTCCGCTGCACTGCCCACCAGCACATCTCCGGCGGACCCGTCCGCCGGTTCCTCGCCGCGCTCGCGTCGGCGGGCCACACGCCCGAGCTCCTTATCGACTGCGTGTAGCAGCCGTCGGGTGCGGCATCCGTACCCAGCGTGCGTTCGCCCATGAATGGAGGCCGAGCGCGACGAACCCCAGCGCCACCAGGGCGAGCAGCACGTGGCCCAGCGGTTCGCGCGCGACCGCCGCGAACGCCGGCCCAAAGCTGTGCGCATCGCCGGCGTCGTGATGCAACCCTGCAACCAGGACGAAGATCCCGACGATCCCGAAGATGACTCCCCTCGCGACCATGCCGAAGCGACCGAGGCCGTCGACCGTGACCCGCTCCGCACGGGTCATCTGATTGCGCTTCAGATCCTTGCGGAATCCGGCCTTGTAGGCATCGAGGAACTGGCCGAGGCCGCCGAAGATGCCGATGACGCCGGCGATGATCACGATCACGTTCCCCGCCGGGAG
>JBAQGL010000369.1:0-2604 GCA_049287785.1 Candidatus Dormiibacterota bacterium
AGTCCAATCCGATCGCCCGTCGCCCTGCTCTTTTGTCGTTGAGGCTCAGGCGCGGCTCAGTTCGCTCGGTCTTCAGTCGGCCGAGGCCGCTGCATACTCCGGGCGCCCGCTAGGCCGATAGACCTGGATCATTACGCCGCTCGGAGTGGACCGGGAGTCGATCAGCTCGAGCGCCGTGTCCGGGCCCGTGTCGGGGAATAGCCGCGTGCCCTGCCCGAGGACCACGGGATAGGTGAGCAGGGTGATCTCGTCGACAAGTTGGTTGTCGAACAGCCAGCGGACCAGCTTGCCGCTGCCGTGCACCTGCAGCTCACCCGCGGGCTTCGCTTTGAGCTCGCCGATGGCTGCCGCTACGTCACCGGAGAGGACATCCGTTGGCGCCCATTTCGGGTCAGCGAGCGTGGTCGATACGACGTACTTGGGCTTCGAGTTCAAGGCTGCTCCGATGGCACTCTGGCGCATCTCCTCCATTGCTCCCCAGGAGCCGGCGAAGGTCTCAAACGTCCACCGGCCGAACAGGAACGCGTCGGCGCGCTGGAAGGCCCCGATGATGAATGCGGTTGCGTCGTTGTCGAACAGCGGCCCTGCCCACCCGCCGCGCTCGAATCCGCCCCTGCGGTCCTCTTCCGCCCCACCGAGGCCCTGCATCACCCCATCGACGGAGGCGTGCGTAATGGTCGTCAGTCTCATGGGTGTCTCCTTTTCTCTGTGGAACCTATGTCAGGTGTCAGTCGGCCGTCGCCGTTGCATACCGCGGGTGCCCGCCAAGCCGATAGACCTGGACGATCACCCCGCTGGGGGTCGAGCGCGATTCCAGCAGGTCAAGCGCTACGTCCGGGCCAGTGTCGGGGAACAGCCGCGTGCCCTGGCCGACGACCACGGGGAAGGTGAACAGATTCATCTCGTCAACGAGGTGGTTGCCGAGCAACCACCGGAACAGGGCGCCGCTGCCGTGCACCTGAAGCTCGCCCGTGGGCTTGGCTTTCAGCTCGCCGATTGCCGCCGCGACGTCACCGGAGATGACGGTCGTGTTCGCCCAGCGCGGCTCGGTGAGCGTGGTCGATGCCACGTACTTGGGCCGCGTGTTCAACGCTGTCCAGATGGGGCTGCTGCCCGGATCGTCCCACGTCCCCCAAGTGCCAGCGAAGACCTCGTAGGTGCGCCGGCCGAACAGGAACATGTCGGCGCGGTGGTAGATCTCGTCCATGGCAGTCCCGGCTTCCTTGTCAAAGTGAGCCCATCCGCCGCGCTCGAATACGCCGCGTTCGTCCTCGTCCGGCCCGCCGGGCCCCTGCATAACTCCGTCCACGGAGACCTGCGCGGTGGTCGTCAGTCTCATGGGTTTCTTCCCCTTTTCCAACTAGTTGAGCTTTCAACTATGCCGGGTAGTGACATTACCAGATTTGATTGAAATGTCAACCAACACGCGGAACTGCTGGTAGGCTGGGGGTATGGCCGGGACCCGGTGGCTGAGCGAGGACGAGCAGCGGACCTGGCGGACGTTCGTTATGGCCACCAAGCTGCTGTTCGATCAGCTGGAACAGGAGCTCGACGAGCAGACGGAGGTTCCGAGCCACTACTACGAGGTCCTAGCCCGCCTCGCGGAGGTCCCCCAGCGGCGGCTGCGGATGAGCGATCTGGCCGACCTGTCCCAGTCGTCGCGCAGCCGACTGTCCCACTCCATCGCCCGGCTGGAGTCGCTCGGCTGGATCCGGCGCGAGGCCTGTCAGACCGACCGCCGGGGAGCCTTTGCGGTGCTCACCGACGAGGGCTTCTCCGCACTCGAGGCTGCCGCCCCGGTCCACGTGGAGGGTGCGCGCAGGCACCTGTTCGACCAACTCGACGTTGAGCAGCTCGAGGCGCTGCGGCGGATCAGCGAGCGAGTGCTCGAGCACCTGGTGGCCGTCAAAGAATTGTCCCCCGAGGAACTGGGACGGCTCGGCATGCCCGTCCAGTCACGCAGCTAGCTGGTTGGCGTCCTCCGAAGAAAAACACAACGCTCGCCATCGCTGGCAGCCGGCGGCTTGAGGGTGATCACCAACCAATACGAGAGGGACCAAATCCGGATCCGGTGCCCGGCCCTTCTGCGTTGAGGGCCGTTTCGCGCGATCCAACTGGCACGACATCGCAGAACACGAATCCGTCGCGGATGACTACCTCACCGGTACGGCATGGAATCGGGCGCTGGTACATCGGCGCCGCCCACACAAACGTATGGAATTCGCCGTTCTCTCCGCACGGGTCCACTCCATTCGGCAGATCGGCGCAAAACGTGCCGTCGAACTCCCTGCCGGCGAAAGAAGGATCGAGGGCTTTGGGGTCGACGCACACGACGATGGCACGAAAGCCGGCTGCCATCATCTCCTGCGCCAGGACTCCGGTGTTCCGGCCCCATATCGGGAAGAGGCCGTGCATGCCCAAACGACCGAGGCGTTCCTCCCGGTAGGCGCGCACATCCGCTAAGAAGAGGTCGGAGAAGGCCAGGTGGTCGACCCCATCGAACTCATTGGCGGCGAGCGTTGCCGCCATCAGCTGCTCATAGACCTCGTTCGGACACGCGGGAGGGATCCGGACCTTGATCAGCGGCAACTGGAGGGCCACTGC
>JBAQGL010000370.1:0-8692 GCA_049287785.1 Candidatus Dormiibacterota bacterium
GGCGCCTACTACAGCGAAGCCGCGATCAACCTGCTCTGCGGTCGCTTCGGCGACGGCACCGATGTTCAGGTCGTTGATGTCCGCACCAACGGGATCATCCCGGAGCTGCCTGCGGATACGGTCATCGAGGTGCCCGCGCGCGTGGGCACCGCCGGCGCGGAACCGCTTCCCGTCCCGGCGCTTCCCCCGCACCAGGCGGGCCTGATCGCCCATACCGCCGCATACGAGTCGCTGACCGCCGAGGCGGCGGTGAGCGGTGATCGCGAGGTCGCATTTCGCGCACTCCTGACGCATCCACTGATCGGCCAGAGTGCACTTGCCGAGCAGTTGCTGCACGACCTGCTCGACGCCAACCGCAGGTTCCTGCCGGCGTTCGCATGACCGCCGACGGGTTGATCATCGCCGTCGACGGAGGAAACTCCAAGACCGACGTCCTGCTCCTCGGCACCGATGGAACCGTGCTGGCCTCGGTTCGCGGCGCGGGATCATCGCCACACCAACTCGGCCTCGGGCCTGCTATCCAGGTCGTTGACGACCTGGTTGATCGCACCTGGCTCGCCGCCGGGCTCGGGTCGCGCAACGGCAGCAGCGCCGCCGTCGCGGCGGTGTTCATGGCCGGTGCCGACCTGCCCTCGGAGGAGGTTGCTCTCGCCGACGCCGTGGCAGCGCGGGGTTGGGCGAAGCAGAACCACGTCGCCAACGACGTGTTCGCGGTGCTCTGGGCTGCCACGGGAACGGGGCACGGCGTTGCGGTCACGGTCGGAGCCGGCGTCAACTGCGTCGGCGCAGCGCCGTCGGGGCGCCGGGCATGGTTCCCGGCCCTCGGCGAGATCACCGGTGACTGGGGTGGCGGACCCGACATCGGCATGGCGGCGCTCGGGGCCGGGGTGCGCAGCGAGGATGGGCGCGGCGCGCCGACGGTGCTTGCCCGAACGGTCGCCGCGTACTTCGGATTCTCGACCGCGCTCGAGGTTGCGGTCGCGATCCATCAGGGCAGCCTTGACGCCGCTCGAGTGGTCGAACTTCCGCCGCTCGTGGTGAACGCGGCTGAGGCCGGCGACGCCGAGGCGCTCGCGATCATGCGCCGCCAGGGTTCGGAGGTCACACGGCTGGCAATCGCGGCGCTGCATCAACTCGGGATGGAGGATTCGCCGGTGCAGATCGCGCTCGGGGGCTCGGTGCTCGCGTCGAGCCGCTCGATACTGCTCGACGACATCGCGTCGAGCATCCGGGCGGAGGCACCCAAAGCCGAGACCAGCCTGTGCACCACCCGGCCCGTCCTCGGCGCGGCACTCGCAGGACTCTCGATCTCGGGAGCGAGCAGCGTCGCCGAGACACGGCTCCGCGCATCGCTCGACGAGGGATCGGTCGGGGCGGTCGCATGAACGGCGGGAACATGGCCTCTGAGATGGCCGAGCAGCCCGCTGTGCTCGAGCGCCTGATCCGTCGGCGTGCCGCCATCGGCGCGTCGATCGCAGCGCTGCTGCCCGAGCACCTGTGCGGCACCGTCCTGCTGGCGCGCGGCTCGTCGGACACGGCCGCGCTGTACGGGCGATATCTCTTCGAGATGGCGAGCGGGCGGCCGGTCGCACTCGCGTCTCCGAGCCTGCACACGCTCTATGAGATCCCCGCCGATCACCGCGGCTACCTGGCGGTGGGCATCAGCCAGTCGGGCCGGACGCCGGAGGTGGTCAGCGTTCTCCAGCGCATGCGCGCCACCGGGGCTCGCACGGTCGCCATCGTCAATGCCGCCGCGAGCCCGCTGTCCGATGCGGCCGACGTGATCATCGACCTCTCGGCGGGTGGCGAGCTCGCCATTCCCGCCACCAAGACCTTCACCGCCACGCTCGTCGCGCTGGCACTCATCGCCGGGGCGATGGGGCCGCTGCCCTGGAGTGACCGCGACCTCATGGCACTGCCGGAGCACGTGAGCCAGGTGCTCGACGACCGCCACCGCGCCGACCTGGTGGCGCGCGGTCTCGATGGTGCCGACCGGGTGCTCACCATCGCGCGCGGGCCCCTCCTGGCGGCGGCGGCCGAGACAGCGCTGAAGATTCGCGAGACGTCGGCGATCTTCGCCGAAGCGTTCTCGGCTGCCGACCTGCGCCACGGTCCGATCGCCGCGATCACCCCAGATGTCCCGGTGCTGGCGTTCTCGGCTCCTGGTCCAGCCGCGGCCGACGTCGGTGAGCTCTGCGCTGAACTGCGCGATCGTGGCGCGACCGTGAGCACGATCAGCGCGGAGGCGGGATCCGACCTGCCACTCCCGCCCGCCGTTCCCGAGGCGCTGCAGCCGGTCGTGGCTGCGGTCCGCGGTCAGCAGATCGCGTTGTCGGCAGCACTGGCCCGACACCTCGACCCCGATGCTCCGACCGGGTTGACCAAGGTGACGCTCACGCGCTGACCGGCGTTCACAGACCCGCGAAGAGGCTGCGCTCCGGTCGCGGCTCGCCCAGCGCACCACGCGCGAGGATGAATCGCTCGGTCCCAAGCGTCGCTTCGAAGATCTGTGCGGCGATGGTCGAGAACGGGCTGTCGGGCTCGTACTGGCTGAGATGCGCGTGAAACGCCGCGCGCTTCTGTTCGAGAAACTGCGACACGTCGACGTCGGTGGTGATCTCTTCGTCGGGGATCCCGACGATCTGTCCGACCTCCATGGGAAGCTCAACGCCGGCGTCACGCGCCCGCCGCTCGATGCCTTCGACGGCGCTTCGCGGCACGGCGTGCAGGTAGAACTTCGCGGGCGCCCAGCCCTCATCGCGCAACAGATCGAGCGCGGCCAGTGTGGTCCTGTGTGCCTTCAGGTGGTCCGGGTGCCAGTACGTGCCGTCGGCGGTGTAGGTCACGACCACCTCCGGGCGCTCCCGGCGCATCAATGTCGCCACGCGTTGTGCGGTCTCGTCCAACGGCGCCGCGTGAAACGCGCGGGGATCGTCGTTGCTCGGCGCGCCCGCCATGCCTGAATCGCGGTAGCCGAGGAACTCCTGCCGGTCGACGCCCAGGATCGCGCACGAGCGCATCAGCTCCTCGGTCCGCACCTCACCGAGACGCGGGCGCACCACCTCGGCATCCATGTTGTGAATGTCGCCTTCCTCACCCCGCGTGGCGGTGATGAGCACGACGCGGATGCCGTCATGATGCGCGCGCAGCATGACTCCGCCCGTCGCGATGCATTCATCGTCGGGATGCGCGTGGACGAGGAGAAGCGTCGTCATGCAGGTCCGCGGTCAGGCGGAGCCTGAGACTACTGGATCACGATGAAGGGCGCCGCCTACGGGTGGTCCGACACCACCCGGTTGCGCCCCTGATCCTTGGCTGCGTAGAGGTTGCGATCCGCCTGGCCGAGGAGCGCCGCCTGGCTGGTGCGTCCGCTCTGGAGCATCGTGAAGCCGATGCTGGCGGTGACCGTCTCGCCGGCCATAACGCCGTCCCACCGGACCGACTCGATTGCCCGGCGCACATCCTCACAGCGTCGCAGCGCTTCATCGATGGTCAGGGCCGGGAAGACGAGCAGGAACTCCTCGCCGCCCATGCGCGCGGCCCAACCCGATTCGGCCGTTGCGGCCGCGAGAATTCCCGAAACGCGCACCAGCACCTTGTCCCCCACGGCATGGGAGTACCGGTCGTTGACCGCTTTGAACTTGTCGAGATCCACCAGTCCGATCGACAGCGGGGATCCGTCCTCTCGCGAGCGGGCCAGCAGGATGGGCAGCTCGGTGTCGACGTGACGGCGGTTGCGCAAACCGGTCAGCGCATCGCGGAGTGACAGCTGACGAAATCGCTCGCCCTCACGACGAGCCTCGGTGGTCTCGAAGACGGCCTGGAGGGTTCGAGCGTTCGCCTCGCGCTGCAAGGCGCGCAGCGTCGCGTCCTCGGCGTGAAACTCGATGTACTGCTCATACGCACGCTTGAACAGTCCCTGGTCCGCGTAGAGACGGGCGCGCTCCTCCAGCGCCTCGACGCGGATGGCCGCCATCCCTCGCGTCGCGCACAGGTCGATGCACTTATCGAGGGTCGCGATCGCATCGTCCATGTGTCCCTGGAGGCGTTGAGCACTCGCGGCGGTGTTGAGCGCTTCGCCGAGGCCCTCGATCGGGCGCGTGTGGAGGTCGTCGGCGTCGAGGATCGGACGCAGGGTCGTCTCCGCCTCCGCGAAGTTGCCGAGCTTCAGCTGTGCGTTGGCGACGGTGTCGAGACATGCGGCGTCGAGCGCGACGTTGTGGCGTTCCGCAAACGCCTGCATCCTCTTGGCGATCTCCATGGACTGGTGCGTGTCGCCGGCGTCGTCCTCGAGCCACGCGAGGTTGTTGAGGATCTTGACTCGCAGGGGAACGTCGTCGAGCCCGTCGGCCAGCTCGAGCGCGGCGCGATAGCGTTCGCGGGCGGCGTCCCATGCGCCGGTGCGAACCAGCACCTGACCGAGGCCGAAGATGTGGTCGGCTCGCATGCGCTCGGGCATGGTCTCGTCCAGCAGATCGACCGCCGGCACCGCATGCTCCCAGGCGCTCGGCACATCGCCGATGAAGTCGAAGAACACCGAAAGCAGGCGATGGCTGCGTGCCATGAGGTGGCGGTGCCCGTGTTCGGTCGCCCACTCGTTGATCTCCCGGATCACCTGACCGCTCGCGGTGTGCTTGCCCTTGCGGCAGAGCACGTCGGCCTGGATCAGTTGCGCGCGCTTCTCGCCGATCTCGTCGCCGAGATCGCGCGCCCGCCGCTCCAGCGCTGCCGCCGGCGCATAGGCTCCGTCGGGGTCGGAGAACGGCACCATCTCCATGACATCCAGCTCGACGCTGAGGCGCTGCAGGCGTCGCTGATTCGCGGGGGAGACGGTGGCGCTCCGGGCGGCCGAGGTCCCCCCGGTTTCCGAGGAGCCCGGAATGACGGTCAGACGGGGTGCTGCGGCGCCGCCCGAATGTGGAGCCATGCCGGGCACGATAGGCCGCGTCCTTCGGCGTCCATGGGGGGTTGATGGTCTGTCACGACAAAGTCGTTCGGTCAGACATCGCGAAGCAGGTCGATCACCCGGCCGTCACACGCCGCTGACGGCCGCGGCATCGAGCTCCTGCCACGCGGACCCACGCAACGCCCAAACGTGCACGGGTTGCGCGGCGTAGGGATTGCTCGGCGCCGCGGAGCCGAAGATCAGAAGGCGGCCGCCGGTGGGGTCGGTGATCTCGGCGACCGGCTCGATCGGGAGGCGCGCGACCTGGAGTGGCTGCCAGGATCGCCCGGTCCACGACGCCAGCGCCGGGAGGGCAAGCATCGGGCCGCAGTTGCAGAGCGCGAGCCGCTGGGTGTCCGGGTCGAGTGCGAGTGACGAACCCGGAAGCGGTTCGGCGGTGCCCGCAAGCTGATCCCAGCGCTGGCCGTCCCACCGCCAGGTCGTGTCGAGCGCGCCAAGTTGCGACTGGGGCACGTAGCAGCACCCCTCCGCGATCAGCGAGCGGGTGATCGGGTCGAATGCCATCGGAAGGGCGAACGCGCTCGGGGCAACCCCGCCGTGCACCTTGAGCACCCAGCGGGTGCCGCTCCAGACCCAGGTCTGGTCGCCCCCCGGCGCGTTGCCGGCAGAGGTGACCAGGACCATCTCGTTGAGAGCCTCGTCCCACGCCATCGATGCGCCTTCGCCGGGTGGAGGGCGGGTTGCTCCGGCGTCAAGCTCGCGCCAGGTCGCACCGTCCCATGCCCAGGTGTCGTTGAGCGAGGGTCCGCTGGTCACCGGTGCGTGGCGTCCCCCGAAGAGCAGCACCTGTTTCGTCTGCGGGTCGTAAGCGCCGGCGGCGTCGACACGGCCGGGAGGGCTCATCGCAGGAGCGGCCAGGACCCATTGACTCCCCGTCCAGATCCAGGTGTTGGCGTAGTTGTCGACACCGCCGAAGAGGATCACCTGCGAAGCCGCCGGATCGTCGACGACGCTGAAGCCGATGCCGGAGATCGGTCCCCGCGGGATGGGAGTCGGTGCGGCTGAGGGGGTTACCGCCGCCGGTGGGGCTGGGCCCGGCGGCCGCTGGGCCGACGAGATGGCGATACCGGCAACGGCCGCGGCAGCGATGACCGCCACGAGCACCGGCGCAGATCTCATGGTTCCAGTCTGAGCGGGCATAGACTTCAGGTGGGGAGGCAACGCTCACCCGGAGGAAGGCAATGAAGTACCAGGTCCGCGAGAAGATCTTCCGTCTTGGCGAGGACAACGACATCCTTAACGATGCCGGGCAACCGGTCCTGCAGGTGGATGGCAAGGTGTTCAGCCTGCGGGGCGTGATGATCGTCAACGACCTGGCCGGAAACGAGGTGGGCCAGGTGAGCCGCAAGCTCGTGTCACTGCTGGCCACGTATGACATCTCGCTCACAGGTGGGGTGACCGCCGAAGTGCATCAACGCTTCTCGGGACCGTTCCATCCCAAATGGACGATCTCGGTGACCGGCGGCGCCGACCTGGAGATGACCGGAAACTTTGCCGGCCACGATTTCATCCTCACCGAGAATGGACAGATGGTCGCGACCGTGTCGAAGGCGTGGATCAGCCTCGCCGATTCCTACGGTGTCGACATCATCGACGGTCAGAACGACCTCCTCATCCTGTGCAGCGTCCTGGCGCTCGAGGCCGAGCAGGATCGGAGCCACGAGCACAACCGCGGCGCAGGTGAACTTGGTGTCCTCGGCGGACTGGCGGGAGGCGGTGGGCTCGGCGACATCCTCAAAGGTCCACTCTGAGCGAACATCTGTTCCCTCTGGGATGCTAAAATAGCCGGTCCCAGATGAGCGACATGAGTGCGTTTCACCCCGCGGTGCGGGCCTGGTTCGAGCGCCGGTTTCCGGAGGGCCCGACCCCTGCCCAGGACGAGGGCTGGCCGCTGATCGCGTCAGGCAACAACACCTTGATCGCGGCACCGACCGGGTCGGGCAAGACGCTTGCGGGGTTCCTCGTCTGCATCGACGCGCTGTACCGCGCCGCCGATCGCGGCGAGGTGGTTGAGGGCGCGACCCAGGTCGTCTACGTCTCACCGCTGAAGGCGCTCGCGGTCGATGTGCAGCAGAACCTGGAGACACCGCTTCGCGAGATCGCCGAGGTCGCGGCGGAGATGGGGATGACGCTTCCCGCGCTCCGTGCAGAGGTGCGAACGGGGGATACCACGCAGTCGATGCGCGCGGCCATGATCAAGCGGCCGCCGAACTTCCTGGTCACCACTCCCGAGTCCCTGTATCTGCTGGTGACGGCGCAGCGGAGCCGGGCCGCGCTCACCACGGTCACGACCATCATCGTCGACGAGATCCACGCCGTCGCCCGCGACAAACGCGGTTCGCACCTGGCGGTGACCCTCGAGCGCCTCGAGCGGCTCTGCGTCACGCGTCCCGTGCGCATCGGTCTGTCGGCGACGCAGCGACCCATCGAGACCGTCGCGCGATTGCTCGTCGGCGCGGGCCCGGCACGCAGCAATCCCGACGGCAGTCCCCGCTGCGCTGTCGTCGACGTCGGCCACCGGCGCGCGCTCGATGTCGCCATCGAATTGCCGTCGGGTGAGCTCGAGGCCGTGGCGTCGCGCGAGCAGCTCGGCGAGGTGCTCGACGCCATCGCGGCGCACGTTCGCGCCCACAAGACCACGCTCGTCTTCGTCAATACGCGGCGCATGGCCGAACGCGTCGCGCATCTGCTTGCCGAACGCCTCGGGGACGACCTGGTGGCGGCCCACCACGGGAGCCTCTCCCGGGATCGGCGTCAGCGCGTGGAATCCCAACTCCGTGCGGGCGAGTTGCGTGCCTTGGTCGCCACCGCATCGCTGGAGCTGGGCATCGACATCGGGCCGATCGAGATGGTGTGCCAGATCGCCTCGCCGCGCAGCATCGCCACCTTCCTGCAGCGCGTCGGCCGGTCGGGTCACAGCCGTGGTGGCACGCCGAAGGGGCGTCTCTATCCGATGACCAGGGACGAGCTGGTCGAGTGCACCGCCCTGCTCGCCGGAGTGCGGAGCGGCGCCCTCGACGCGGTGCACCCACCGCACCTGCCTCTCGACATCCTCGCGCAGCAGATCGTCGCCGAATGCGCGGCGGACAATTGGCGCGAGGACGACCTCTTCGAGCTGATGTGCAAGGCCGCGCCGTTTGCCGATCTGACGCGGGACGACTTCGATCGCATCATCGAACTCGTGTCAGACGGGATTCCCACCGGGCGAGGGCGCGTCGCCGCATACCTGCACCGGGATCAGATCAACGGCGAGGTAAGAGCGCGACGCGGTGCGCGGCTCGCCGCGCTCACGTCCGGCGGCGCCATCCCCGAGACCGGCGACTACCGCGTGCTCGCGGAACCGGACGACACCTTCATCGGCACCGTCAACGAGGACTGGGCGATCGAGTCCTCGGCGGGTGACATCTTCCTGCTGGGCAGCACGTCCTGGAAGATCCGTCGGGTCGTCGCCGGGACGGTCCGTGTCGTGGACGCGCATGGCGCGCCGCCGTCGGTGCCCTTCTGGCTCGGCGAGGCGCCGGCGCGCACCGAGGAGCTGTCACGCGAGGTGTCGGACCTCCGCAGCGGGGTGGAAGCGCTGCTCGCCGAGGGTGGTGCGGACGAGGCGATCACCTGGGTAGAGCAGCGAGCCGGCGTCGACAATGACGTTGCGTCCATGGTGGTGCGCTACCTGGCCGCGGGTCGCACCGCGCTCGGCGTGGTGCCGACCCTCGAGCACATCGTGCT
>JBAQGL010000371.1:0-2697 GCA_049287785.1 Candidatus Dormiibacterota bacterium
GGTCACACGTGGGGCGTGCGACCTGAAGGCCGTGCGCGCTGATCGGGGACAGATGGAGCAGATCCTTCTCAACCTGGCGGTGAATGCACGCGACGCGATGCCCAACGGTGGCACGTTGATTGTCGTCACCGAAAATTTCACGGTCGACGACGAGTACGCAGCCCTCCATCCCGTCGTCGATGCCGGGTCGTACGTGCGCGTGCGAGTCACCGACACGGGCGCCGGCATGGACAAGGAAACGCTCGATCGTGCATTCGAGCCGTTCTTCAGCACGAAGCCGAAGGACAAGGGAACAGGGCTCGGCCTCGCGACCGTGTACGGGATCGTGAGTCAAACGGGAGGGCTCGTCGAACTCCATTCCGAGGTGGGTGCCGGGACCACGGTGACGATTCTCCTGCCGAGTATCGCGGCAACAGCCACCGAAGCCGCGCCCCCGCGACGAGTGGAGCGACATCAAGCAGGGGAGACGATTCTCGTCGTCGAGGATGAGGAACTTGTGCTCGATGTGGCCAAACGGATTCTGCTCCAGTATGGCTATCACGTCCTGGCGGCGCGGAACGGAGCCGAGGCCTTCGAAATCCTCGACGACTATCGGGGAGCGATCGACCTGTTGCTCACGGACGTGGTCATGCCGGGGAGCACGGGAAAGGAGGTCGCCGAGCGGGTCTGCGGGTTACGCCCCGAGATCCGTGTGCTGTACATGTCCGGTTACCCGGAGTCGGTGGTCGCATCGCAGGGAGACGTCGACCAGGCAATTCGCCTCCTGTCCAAGCCCTTCATAGCGGTGGATCTCCTGGACCATGTCCGTGCCGTCCTCGACGGGTGAGCCTTGGTAGGAAGCTCACCCGGTAGCGCTCGGCTCCAGTCGCGTAAGGCCCCTCAGCTCAATGTCTCGACTGCTGTTATCAGTCCACGAAGACGACGTCGAAATTGCGGACGCGCTCGGGGTCCGCGATCAGGTTGATGTCGACGATCTTGCCGTCTGCGATCGTCAGGCCGAGCACACCCTCAAGCCGTCCGCCCGGAGCCCAGACGATGCCGGCCGCTCTGTCGATGACGGCTCTCTGGAGCCCGTTCGCCCCTTTCGAGAACCACGTGGCGACGGCGACGGCGCCCTCAGCCATCGGCTTGGCTTCGCCGCGTCGGATCGGGGTGGCGTCGGACCTGACGACAACGTCGGGATCGAGCAAGCTCAGGAGGGCGTCAAAGTCGCCCGCACGGGAGGCCGCGAGAAACGCTTCGGCAACCCTCAGCCCGCCGGTGTGGTCGAGGGCGGCATCGTTATCCGCGACTTGCAGGCGGCGCCGGGCCCGACTGGCGATCTGTCGTGCCGCGCCCGACGATCGCCCCACGATCGGGCCGATTTCGTCGAACGGCATCGCGAAGATATCGTGAAGCACGAACACAACTCGCTCGGTTGGCGCCAGCAGGTCAAGCACCACCAGCAGCGCGGACCCGACCGACTCGGCAAGGAGAGTCTGCTGTTCGGGATCGAGGTCGTCGGCGACGCCCACGATGTCGCTTCGAAGCGGGTCGCCTGCCGGGTCCTCGCGTCGTAGCCGGCGGGTGCGCAACTGGTCCAGGCACAGCCTCGCAACCACTGTTGTGAGCCACCCGCTGAGATTCTCCACCGCACCAGCGTCAGCACGACTAAGGCGCAGCCAGGCTTCCTGGACGGCGTCGTCCGCGTCAGCGTGGGAGCCAAGCATGCGATAGGCCACCGCCCTAAGCCGGGGCCGGCTGGCCTCGAACCGCTCTGTCAGCCAACCGCTTTCGATCATCGTCACATTCCTTTGTGGCCGCTCGTCATAGGGGTGACGCACAAAACATGGCAAGTGTGACAAGGGGCATACGCATGACACGAGTGATCGAACCCGACGGAGCCGAAGAATGACGTCGCCGGTCCTCGTCACGGGTGGCACCGGGCGCCTGGGACGACTTGTCGTTGCCCGGCTGGTCGATGCCGCGTGCGACGTGCGAGTGCTGGCCCGCCACCAGCGCGACACTCTGCCGCAGGTCGTGTTCTTCACCGGGGATCTCCGGCGCGGCGAGGGCATCGATCAGGCTGTGAGTGGCGTGAGCGCGATCATCCATTGCGCCACCAGCACGAAGGGCGACGCGGACGCGACCAGGAATCTGGTGACGGCGGCGACCCGGTCCGGCTCTCCCCACCTGGTGCACCCGTCCATCGTCGGCATCGATCGCATCGCATCGTGGGGATACGTGAAGGCCAAGCTCGAGGCTGAGCGGATCGTGGAGAACAGCGGCCTCCCATGGACGATCATTCGGGTCACGCAGTTCTACGACTACTGCTTCGAAAACTCTCAGAAGCTGGCGAAATTTCCGGTTGTGGCGCCGGTGCCCGCGGGTTTCCGTGTCCAGCCGGTCGATCCTGGAGAGGTCGCAGCCCGTCTCGTCGAGTTCGCACTCGGTGAGCCTGCAGGCCGTGCCTCGGACATGGCCGGACCGCAAGTGTCGACTTGGATGGACCTGTTCCGCAGCTACCTGACGGCCACCGATCGCCACCGATGGGTCCTGCCGGTGCGGGTCCCCGGAAGCAAGGCGGTCCGCAACGGCGCTCTTCTTCCGTCTCCGGGGCATACCGTTGGAACCAGGACTTGGGACGAGTTCCTGGCTGAGCGTCTGAAGGAGCACGGCGGCGCCTGAGATGCCTGCACCAATCACCAGGGAATAAAG
>JBAQGL010000372.1:0-4961 GCA_049287785.1 Candidatus Dormiibacterota bacterium
GGCGAGAGCGAGCGGCGGGACGGCGAAGGCGTCCCGACCGCGTGCCCGCCGGAGCACAAACCCTCCCGAGTCGCCGCTCGCGGGACGGCGAAGCCGTTCCGACCGCGTGCCCGCCGGAGCACAGACCCTCCCGAGTCGCCGCTCGACACGCCGCTCGGGGCGCCGGGGTTCGGCGATGATGCGCGGATGACGGTCATCGCGTGGATCGGCGCCGCGCTGGGGTTGCTGGTCCTCCTTTCGACGCTGATGAGCGTGGTGACCTCACTGGTCCTGCCCCGGCTCGGATCATCGAGGATTCAGAAGTACGCCGGCAGAGGCACGATCAAGGTGTTCTCTGGAATCTCGCATCGTTTCGACACCTACGAGGAGCGCGACCGATTCCTCGCCCTGCAGGCGCCGATCTATCTCATCGTCATCCTCGCGATCTGGCTCGCCGCACTCCTCATCGGCTTCGCGCTGATGCTCTGGCCGCTCATGAAGACAGGCGGCTTCGTCCACGCCCTGACGGTGAGCGGATCGTCGCTCTTCACTCTTGGTTTCGCCACCGAAAACGGTGCCGCCCCTCGGCTGCTGGTGTTCGCGGCGGCTGCGACCGGATTGTGGATTGTTGCCCTGCAGATCGCATATCTTCCGGTTCTCTACGGTGCCTTCAACCGGCGAGAGGTGCTGGTCACGTTGCTGGACAGCCGCGCGGGTTCACCGGCGTGGGGCCCCGAACTGCTGGCCCGCAGCGAATTGGTCGATATGGTCCAAAACCTGGGGAGCCTCTACCAGCGATGGGAGGAATGGGCTGCGGACGTGGCCGAGACCCACGCCTCCTACCCGGTGCTCATCTGGTTCCGCTCGCCGCATCCCTATCGCTCGTGGGTCATCGGGCTGCTCGCGGTGATGGACGCGGCCGCGATGCAACTGGCCACGCAACCGCTGGTCGCGCCGTCCGAGGCGCGCGCCTTCCTGCGCATGGGCTATATGTGCCTCCGCGACATCGCGAGGGTGGTTGGTGTTATTTACGACCCGGACCCAAAGCCCGGCGATCCGATCGAGCTGACCGAGGACAATTACCAGGACGCCATCCATCATCTCGAGCACGCCGGGTGGAAGATGCAGCGCAGCGCCGCCGAATCCTGGGTTCACTTCCGCGGTTGGCGTGTCAACTACGAGTCGCTCGCCTATCGCATCGCGGATGCGGTCAACGCACCGCCGGCACTGTGGGCCGGCCCACGCAGGAATCTTCCCCCGCGACTGCAGCCACCCGAGCGCCCGCCCCACCGAGAGCCGTCTGCGGAGATGCAGCGTATCCACAAGCTCACCGAGAAACGCCGATCCGCCCGCGAACCGTGAGGTGACCGTTCGTAACCGGCTTGCCATATGCGGCGTCACGCGATCCCTAGCATGGATCGACACCGAGCAAAGGCCGCTCGATGCAACGCAGGTCAAAGAAATGCTCCGGTGGCGAACAGCGACGGCAGAGCACCGATCGGCTCCCAGTCGGAACGACACCAGACGGCGTCCTGAGACCGTGGCCGGGAATCAGCCGTGCTCAGCGCTCCGCTGTTCGTCGCTCGCCGGGATGCCCTGCTGCTACGTCGACCGTCGCGGACGCCGCTGCAAGACAGCCTGGTGCCCGGCCGATCGCAGCGTTGTGGACGGGAAGATCTACTGCGCGCTCCACGCCCATGCCATGCAGGCACTCGAATGGGAATTCGGCGCCGCGTCGCACCCCGACATCGACAGTCGCACCGTCCCGGTGTTGCAGTGGATCTCTTCAGCGGCGGCCGATGAGGTGATCGCGACGCTCAACGTGTTCTGCGCGCTGAACGGCGAGATGCTCGTCGCCGAGCCGGTGCGCCGGCGATTCAACCCGACATCGCACAGCAGGGTGTGGGAGAAGCAGTGGAAGACGCTCTCGCCGACGAGTGTGACCATCCGCGTTGCGATCAGCTCCGATGAGGACCGGCCGACTGAGATCCACATCGCGGTGAACGGTCACGATGTGAACGTCGTTCCTCCGCCGTTCAACCGTGAGCTGAGCGCTCCCACCGAGGCCGACCTGCGCTGGCTCGACCAGGAGGTCCTGTCTCCAATCAGCGCGGCGGTGGCACGCTGGATGATGCAGGCCGCGGAAACCGGGGACCTCGGTTACATCCCGGTCGGAGGCGGCATCGATGACGCCGACGCACGGCTCACGGCGCGACCGACGGTCCAGAAGGCAACCGCGCCCGCACCGAGGAACAGCGTCGACGAGGCCGCGCTGGATGAGGTGCGGCGTGCGCACTTCCTCTATGGACTCGAGGAGATCCAGGCGGTCGCTGATCGCAGCACGCGGAGCGGGTAGCCGCCTCCGTCACGCGCGACCCCTTCCGGGCTAGGCTCGACCGGTGACCGGTGGATCGCGCACGGAGAGCGAGCTTCGCGTTGCCGCCTCGAGGGAGCCGGAGGTCAGCGCGGCGATCATCGAGGAAGTTGCCGCATGGGGTGAGGCGGCAGGCATGCCGAGTTGGACTCCGGGCTCGTTCACCGGCTCCGAGAGTGTCGGTGTCTCCCGGCTTCGCGGCGACATCGCGAGTGGCGGCCTCAATCTCATCTGGCGAGGCGCGCACCCGATCGGGACATTCTCATTGCTCGAAAGTGACCCCATGTTCTGGCCGGACGGCGGCGATGCAGCGATGTACCTGCACCGATTCGCGGTGAGTCGCGGCGCCGCCGGTGCGGGACGGTTTGCGGTGGAATGGTGCCTGCGCGAGACACGGCGTCGTGGTCGCTCATATGTCCGCCTCGACTGTCTCGCGGACAATCCGGGCATCCGCAGGTACTACGAACGCTTCGGGTTCACGGTCGTGGACGAGGTCATGATCACCGGCACTCGATACAGCCTCTACGAACTGCCGGTCACACCCCGGCGCTGACGATCACCCGGTCCCGCACTTGCGACGGTCGCCTCGAGCGCGTGCTCCCGACGCCGGCATCTTCCTAGAATCGGACATTGTCGGCCCAAACTTGCAGGAGGGTGTCATCGCCGGAGACGTCGATGCCATCGGT
This sequence comes from Candidatus Dormiibacterota bacterium, assembly GCA_049287785.1. GTDB lineage: Bacteria > Chloroflexota > Dormibacteria > Aeolococcales > Aeolococcaceae > Palsa-851. Next base: position 3,040 of record JBAQGL010000372.1, read on the forward strand.
GCCGCGCCGGTTCATCGACCAGAGGTACAGGTCGGATGCCGTGCCGTGCAGCTCGCAGTGACCGCGACCACGATCGCTGGTGACCTCGACCCTGTCTCCGATGATCAGGTTCCAGGTGCTCCCGGCATCGGTCGCAACCAGGCGCAGGATGCGTCCACCGCCGTCGGGCGCTCGGGCTCGCCGCACCGCGAGCCCGAACCACTCGTCAATGGCATCGACCGCATCGACAGTCTTGAGCGGCGTGATCGAGCCGTGCGCGGACTCGGCGTCACACCGGTGAATGGCGGTCTCATTGGCCTGCCGTCTCGCCCAGAAGGCGAGCGCGTTGGGTGCCGGCCCCCAGAACCAGAAGGTGTCATCGGGAGCACCGGCCTGCAACGTCTCGATGAGCTCCCCACAGCCATCGCGATACCACTCGAGCAGCGCATCACGCCCGGCCGGACCCTCGAAATCACGTTGGAGCCGCTCCGACACACGCTCGCGGACGATGGTCGCCGCCCACCGGTGAATGTCGCCGATGTGCCGGAGCAGCAGCTCGACGTCCCAACCCGGGCACCCTGGCACGGGTGCATCGAGCGGCCCCGACTCCGCGGCCTGTGCAAGTGCCTCGCCTTCGGTATGGATTCGTGCGACCTGTTCGTCAATGTCCACGACGCGGAGTCTGGCATCAAGCGCCCAGGCCTCAGGTGCCTGGCTCAGCCCACAGGTCGAGACGCCAATCGTTGCAACGCAAGGGGTGTCCCGGTGGATACTCGAAATCGAGCTCGCCGAGGTTGGTGAATCCCGCCCTCCGGCAGAGCGCGTTGGACGGACCATTCCCAACCTCGGGAAAGGCATGCAGGAAACGACGCGCGTGCTGGAGCCGGACGCGCGCAATCAGTGCCGCAAGAGCCTCGCTCGCCAATCCTTTGCCCTGGTACTCGGGAAAGATCATCCATCCGGTCTCATAGACGAGCTCATCTCGCCAGGGCTTGTCCCAGTAGCCGATGTTCCCGACGACCTCCGAGTCAGGGCGCACCACGACCGTGAACATCGCACCAGTGCCCGATCTGGCTGTGTCGAGGTAGCGGGCATGTGCGTCGAGGATCTGCTCGCGACTCTGGGCCCCGCCCAGGTGCGCCATCATCTCGGGGTCGGAGAGGAACCGTTCAACAACCCAGAGATCACGGTCCGACCACGGCGCCAGCTCGATCATCGGTCCCAGCGTAATGCCGGGCGCGCCGCCCACGGGATCGGACTCCGGGCCGTCGGAAGTCCGCGGACCTTTCCCCAGAGAGCTGTGGATAAGTGGCGAGATCGTCCGCGGACTCAGAGACGATGGACCAGATCGGGGTGTGGATAACTTCCAGGCGCCGATCAGGTCGCGAGCTCGCGACTGGGGCGGGCCACGTGGAGGGGATCGATCAGGTCCGAGTACTCGCGAGCCAGTCCGCTGCTCCGTGCCTCGGCGCTCACCGCGGCGGCGACCGCTGGAGCCACGTCGCGGTTGAAGACCGAAGGGACGATGTACTCGGCTTGGAGGTCGTCACCGACCACGCCGGCGATGGCGTGTGCCGCGGCGAGCTTCATGCCGTCGGTGATCTGTGCGGCGCCACTGTCGAGCAGGCCGCGAAAGAAGCCCGGGAAGCACAGGACGTTGTTGATCTGGTTCGGATAATCGCTCCTGCCGGTGGCGATGACCGCGGCTACCCCCTCGATCGCCTCGGGCTGCACCTCGGGCTCCGGGTTCGCGAGCGCGAACACCACGGGATTCGGGGCCATCAGGTGCACGAGCTCGGGGTCGAGCGCGCCGCCGACACTCGTGCCGATGAAAACGTCCGCGCCGGCCAGCGCCTCGCGGAGCCCGCCGGTCACGTGCAGCGGATTGGTGGCGGCCGCGTAGATCACCTGCGTCGGGCTGAGGTTGGATCCACCCTCGCTGA
>JBAQGL010000373.1:0-5191 GCA_049287785.1 Candidatus Dormiibacterota bacterium
GTGTCCATCTCATCAGCACGGGTGCGCGCCTTCACCTATCCGGGCGGCACGTTCTCGCTGGACAGCACGCTCACCTGGCTGGCGCTGCTGGCGAGCCAGCGGCAGGGTGGACGCCCACGGCTTCGCGAACGGCTGGCCGCGCGAGGGCGGATGGCGCGTGGCGTGATGGCCCTGCCGCTCGGTGACGCCGACCAGGTCGTGACCGGCGCGCGTGTGGGCTTCTACCAGGACTGGCTTGCCCGCATGGACGACGACGCTTTCTGGTCGCCCGTCGAGTTCGATCGCCATCTGAGCTCGCTCACAGTGCCGGTGACGATGGTGACCGGGTGGTACGACATGTTCCTGCCCGCCCAGCTCGACGACTATCAGGCGCTCCGTGCCGCCGGGCGTGACGTGCGACTCACCGTCGGCCCGTGGAAGCACACCGATCCCGGCGCCGCCGGCGAGGCACTGCGCGACGCGCTGGACTGGTTCGGGACCCATCTTCTCGACGGTCACGGTGACCGTTCGCAGCGCTCGCGCGTTCGGCTGTTCGTCAGCGGTGCGCGGCGGTGGCTCGAGGTGGAGGAGTGGCCACCGCCGGCACGGAGCGTCCGCTGGCATCTGCACCCCGACGGCGTCCTTCACCCGCGAGCCCCGGTGACCTCGGCTCCGGATCGATACCGCTACGACCCGTCGGAGCCGACACCGTCGGTCGGGGGCACGCTGCTCGCCCGCACCGGCGGACCGCGTGATAACCGCACCCTGGAGCGCCGGACTGACGTGCTGGTTTTCAGCAGCGCAGTGCTGGTGCGCGACCTCGAGGTGATCGGCCCGGTCAGCGCGGAGCTGCACGTTCGATCCAGCCTCCAACACACGGATTTCTTCGTCAGGCTGTGCGACGTCGAGCCGACGGGGAAGTCGCTGAATATCTGCGACGGAGTGGTCCGGGTCACGCCGGCGTCGATCCGGACTGGCGCCGACGGCATCGCGGTGATCCACGTGCCACTCTGGCCCGCTGCGCATGTCTTCCGGCGCGGACACCGGCTCCGCCTGCAGGTGTCGAGCGGCGCGCACCCAAGGTTCGCGCGCAACCTCGGTGGGGGAGAACCGCTCCGCACCGCGGTGACCATGCACAGCGCCGACCAGGAGGTCTGGCACGATCCCGCTCACCCGTCGGCGATCGTGCTGCCGGTCAGGGATGCCGACTAACTGACCGCTACCGGATCAAGATGGCGCCGAAGCTAGCGATGCGCCCCCGCCGGGACACGCTCCCGCTGCGGGCTCTCGTCGACCTTGGCACCGTCGTCAGGCGGGGAATCGTCCACCTTGCGGATGGTCGTGACCCACTCCGGCGGCGGGATGTCGGGCCGGACCGGCGGCTTCTCCGGGCCGTCGTCGCCCCGACCCGACTCATCGTCGCTCGCCGCCTGCTGGTTGTGGTCGTTGTCGAAGGTGATGAGGTAGATCGCCGCGATCGCGGTCATGGTGATCAGCGCAAAGAAGGAGAAAGGCAGGCGGTAGACCCATCCGACGTCGTTCGGAATCCCGGGCATGAATGCGACCAGCACCGCGCTCGCGATACCGACGCACGGCGGCAGGAGCCAGACCCACACGGAACGGCCTTCGCGGTCGACCCCGAGGCGGCGCTCGAGACGTCGGAAGAGGGCTGCGAGCCGCTCTTTGATTGAGGCCATCTCCGTTCTCCTGTCTTCAGTCTATCGTGCAATGACATGAGCACTGTTGCGACCCAGCAGATCCTCGGCCCCGGCGCGCTGAAGCGCCTGTCTCCGCGCTTCTGGCTCGCCCGGCAGACCCAGCTCGCGATCTTCTGGGGTCCCGTGTTCGTCGCGTCGATCGTGGTCGCGTGGATCGTCAATGTGAGCGCGGGGTACCTCCTGCCGGTGGTCATCGCGCTCCTCGTCGCGGTCGCCTGGCTGGTGGAGCGCGGCCGGTATCGGTCCTGGGGCTATGCGGAGCGTGAGGACGACCTGATCGTCACTCGCGGCCTGATGTTCCGTCACGTGTCGGTCGTTCCGTACGGACGCATGCAGTTCATCGACGTGACGGCCGGCCCGATCGACCGCGCCTTCGGCCTCGCGACCGTGCAGCTGCACACCGCGGCAGCGGCGACCGACGCGCGCATCCCCGGCCTGGTGCGTCCCGACGCCGACGCCCTGCGTGACCGGCTCGCACTGGTGGGGGAGGCCAAGGCCACCGGCCTATGAGCGTCATGCCTCCGCCCGTCGCCACGGCGGTACCCATGGAGGTTGGCGAGAACTGGCGGCGGCTGCACCCGCTTTCACCGGTGGTCCGCTTCGGGAGGGTGTTGATCGGTGTGATCGTCATCGCCGTCCCGTCGATCGCCGAGCAGCCCGCGCTCCACCGCGACGGTGGTCTGCCGATCTCGGTGATCATCTATATCGGGCTCCTTGTCCTCGGCGGCATCGGCGGGGTCATCTCGTGGTTGGTGACGCGCTGGCGCATCGCCGACGGAAACCTGCAGATCGAGACCGGGTTCATACGGCGGCAGTCGCTGCGTATCCCGCTGGCCCGAATCCAGGCGGTCGACGTGATCTCGCCGCTCTCGGGGCGCTTCCTCGGGCTTGCGGAGGTGCGGGTCGTCTCGGCAGGTCGTGGCGCCGAGCATGGCCGGCTCGCGTATCTCACCGCGGCTCAGGCGCCGGTCGTGCGCGCGCGCCTGCTTGCGCTCGCCCACGGCCTGGAGGTCGGCACCCCGGAACCGGCCGCACTGCCGTTGCTCCACGTGCAGAACGGATTGCTGCTCCCGGCGTTGCTGATGCGTGCGCAGGTGCTGGCCCCGACCCTCATCGCCATCGCCGGCGTTGCGGCGATTGCGGCGGCGCCGGTGGTTGGGGCGGGCGCGCTCGGCAGCGCCGTGACCGTTCTGGTCATCAGCGGTCTCGGGGTGGCGCGGGCCTTCAACGAGGATTTCGATTTCGCCATCAGCGAGGCCGGGGACGGGGTCCGGCTCGACCGAGGCCTGCTGCAACGCCGCCACGAGACCATCCCCTATGGCCGTATCCAGGCGGTGCGGGTCGTCGAGCCGATCTTCTGGCGAGCCTTCGGTTGGGCTCGCCTCGAGGTGGACGTCGCCCGTCAGAGCGTGTCGCGCGAGGCCGACCGCGACGCCCAGCAGGTGGCCAGAACGCTCATCCCGGTGGCATCGCGTGACCAGGCGCTGTGGCTGCTGGCGCGGGTCATGCCCGACGCGCATCCGAATCCGCCCCCCGACGCGGGACCCCCGTTGCGTGCACGCCTCAAGGCGCCCCTGTCGTTTCACTTCCTCGCCGCGTGGTTCGGGCAGCGCTACGTCTACGCTCGGACCGGTCGCCTGCAGAAGTCGACGATCATCGTGCCCCTGGTCAAGGTGCAGAGCGTCCGGCTCAAATCGGGCCCGCTGCAGCGCTCCTTTCACGTTGCCACGGTCGATGTCGACACCGCCGGGCGGCGCTGGCAGGCGTCGGCCCGGTGTCGCGACGAGGACGAGGCGGTCGAGATGGTTCGCCACATCAGCGAGCGAGCCAGGTTGTCCAGGCGAGTGCCACCTCCGCTCCCGGCGATCCCGGCGCCGGTTCCGGCTGCCGGTTAGGTCGGCGTCCGTGGCAATATCGCAGTACTGATGGCGGTGACAGCCCCGTGCGAGTGCGACGGAGAGGAGACACCGATCTTCCGTCTCGCCGCGGTGATCCTCGACGGCAGGATGGCGCGCGTCTGCCCGCACTGCGCCGCGAAGTACAAGGATCGGATCGAGATGCCCTATTCGCCGCGCGCGGACCAGGGTGCGATCCAGCCCAGCACCTCGAGGGAGGTCTGGTAGCGCCGTGACGTTCGTCGCACGCCTGGACGCGTGCGTCGAGGCATCCGGCTCGCTGCTCTGCTGCGGACTGGACCCGGACGGGTTCGCGAGTGCCGAAGACGCCGAGCGGCGGTGTCTCGAGATCATCGAGCAGACGATCGATCACGTCTGCGCCTACAAGCCGAACCTGGCCTTCTTCGAGCAGATGGGATCGGCCGGCTACGCGATCCTGGAGCGCTTGCGGAGCCGCATCCCCCGCGATCGCATCCTCATCCTCGACGCCAAGCGCGGCGACATGGGCAACACCGCCGAGGCATACGCTCGCGCACTTTTCGACGTGCTCGGCGCCGACTGCGTGACCGTGAACCCGCTGCTCGGCAGCGACTCGGTGCTGCCGTTCCTGCAGCGCGAGGACCGCGGTGCGCTGCTGATCGCGCGGAGCAGCAACCCCGGCGCTGTCGATCTCCTCGACGCACGGCTCGAGTCGGGCGTGCCGCTCAGCGCGCGGATCGTCGAGCTCGGCCTCGCCTGGGACCCGGGTGGCAGCGTCGGGTTCGTCGTAGGGGCGACCAAGCCCGAGGCCGTCGCGACCATCCGCGCCGCGGCACCCGATGCCCCGCTACTCCTTCCGGGGGTCGGAGCCCAGGGTGGTGCGCTCGAGGACTCGGTCAGCGCCGGGCTCGATGCCCGGGGTCGAGGGATCATCGTATCGGTGAGCCGGGGCATCGCCGCAGCGCCTGAGGGAGCGGGCGAGGCGGCGAAGGCATTCCACGAGCGTATCGAGGAGGTCCGCGCTGCGGTTGCACACGTGTGACCGTCCCCCTGGCGCTCATCCGCAACGACGACCAGTCCGCTCACGCGAGTCCGGGACACCCGGAGCGGCCGGACCGGGTGACGGCCATCCTCGAAGGCATCGCGGCCGATGATCAGCTTGCGGCCTTGCCATGGCTCGACGCTCCACTGGGGCGCCGAGCGCTCCCACTCATGGTGCATTCCGACGACGAGGTGCGGCGAGTCGAGGGACTGGCGGTGAAGGGCGGGGGGTGGTTCGATCCGGACACGTACTGCACCGGCGACTCGTACGTCGTGGCGTTGAACGCCGGAGCCTGTGCCGCACGAGCGGCAGAGGCGGTGGTGCAGGGAGAGACGCGCGCGGCCTTCGCTGTGGTGCGTCCCCCCGGACACCACGCAACTCCGAACCTGCCGATGGGGTACTGCCTTTTCAACAACGCGGCGATCGCGGTCCGCGCCGCCCAGCATGCCGGCGCCGCGCGGGTTGCGATCGTCGACATCGACGTGCATCACGGCAACGGAAGCCAGGACATCTTCTATGCGGATCCAACCGTGCTGTACACGTCGGTGCACCAGTTTCCGTGGTACCCGGGGACGGGC
>JBAQGL010000374.1:0-7954 GCA_049287785.1 Candidatus Dormiibacterota bacterium
AGGCGATCTCGATCCACGGGCTCGGGTCGGTGGTGACCCATGTCGTGCCCGGGGGCGCCGGGCTCGGTTCGCTGCTGCTCATCGCCGTGGTTGCCGCCGTGCTCGCCAATGTGATCAACAACCTCCCTGCTGCGCTGCTGCTGCTCCCGGCGGTGTCCGGTGCAGGAGCAGGCCCGGTGCTCGCAGTCCTCATCGGAGTCAATACCGGCCCCAATCTGACCTATGTCGGATCACTTGCAACTCTGCTGTGGCGCCGCGTCCTGATCCGCCGCGGCGAGGAGCTGCCGATCGGCGAATTCCTTCGCCTTGGCGCCCTCACCGTGCCACCGGTGCTCATCACCACCACCGTGGCGCTGTGGATCTCCCTGCGGTTGGTGGGTTAATGACGCCCATGCACATCGTCGTGTGGGTGGTCGAGGGCACCTGGCAAGGGTGCGTCGATGCTGCGGTACAGAACTTTCCCGCGGATGCGCAATTCACCGTGCTGCATGTCACGCCGTCGGATGTCACGGAGGCGGCCGACGCCGCTTCGAGCGGCCTGTTCGGGCGCGGCTCTCCCGGGCGCAAACCCAACCGCCGCATCGACGATATCGCCGACGATGAGGCGGCGAGTTTGCTAGCGGCGGCGGCAGATCGCCTTGGCCACCCCAATGTCGAGATGGTCAGCCGGCGCGGGCGGGTCGAGCGCGAGGTGGTGCGTGCCGTGGCCGGCGGTGTCGATGTGCTTGTCGTGGCTCGTGATGGCGACCGCTCGCGGCTCGGACCCAGGAGCCTGGGTCACGCCACGCGATTCATCGTCGACCACGCGCCCTGCGCGGTGATGCTCGTGTGGCCAGATGAGACGCCGGATATCGAGTCGATACCGCCACCGAAGCACGGTCCAAAGCCGCCGCATCCACCGGGCTTGGGATGACCTCGACGTCAGGGTAGGGGCGGCCGCAGGATGATCCAGGTTGTTCGGAACGGCTGAAATCCGAACCGCTCATAGAGATGTCTCGCCGGGTTGCCGTCACTCACCGTCAAGCCGAGGCGCCCGTAACCGCCGTCGACGCAGACCCGCAGGGCATGCTCGACGAGGAGGCCGCCAAGCCCCTGCCCCTGGTGGCTCGCGACCACGAAGACCTCAGGGATCCACGGGTCTCCCGCCCACCACTCAGAGGCGGGCATGTCCGTGACCACGAGCGCAGCCACGATCGCGCCGTCCTGGTCTCGGACGAGACACGACGCCGCGGGGAGGACCGAACCGCAGGGCCCTTCGCCTGCCAGCAACTGACGCCAGTACTCGAACCGGTCGACCCCCGACCAGATCCCGAAGTCGACATGACTCGGCGGCACCGCATTCGCCGCGGCGAGGGCGATGCCATCGATGTCGGCGTCCAGCCTCTCGACATGCAAACCGGCGGAGAGCGGTCGCGTCTCCGGGGTCCGGGCCGTCTTCAGATCAACCGCCATGTCATACGCAAGGCGACGCAACCGGCCCCCGGCTGCGATCAGCCGGGCGGCTTCAATCCCGTCATGCGTCCGAACCACAACCACCGCTGCGAGTGTATTTTCACCTCGGGAGCGAACGAACCCAGGCCTGGGCGCCGAGTTGGACGGCGTCCCACGGGCTTCCGAGCGGTGGGGTGTATGAGAGGTCGAGGTCGCTCACAGCGTCCACCGTCATCTCATTGAAGATGGCCGCAGCGGCGATATCGATTCGCTTGGCCACCTCGGCGTGCCGGTGTCCGTAGAGCTGCACTCCAAGGAGCCGGCCGCTCTTCCGGTCGCCGGTCCACCGCATTGCGATGCGGTGTGATCCGGGGTAATACGCCTTGTGGTCGTCGGCCTCCACCGCGATCGTGACCGGGTCGAACCCGGCTTTCGAGGCCTCTCGATCGCGCAGGCCCGTGCGCGCGACGGCCATGTCGAAGACCTTGACCACCTGCGTCCCGAGGCTGCCAGCAAATTCGCGAGTGCCCCCAACGGCGTTTTCGCCCGCGATCCGTCCCTGCTTGTGCGCCGTGGTGCCCAGCGGGATGTAGCTCTCTCCCAGGAGGCGGTGGTGGGTCACCGCGCAGTCCCCGGCCGCAAACACGTCAGGCAGATTGGTGCGCATCGTCCGATCCACGGCGATGGCGCCTCCGACTCCCAGCGTGGCGCCGGCGGTCGCGGCCAGATCGACATCGGGCCGGACCCCGACGAAGATGAGAATGATGTCGGCATCACATCGGAACGGAGTGCCGTCGCTGGATGCGCCCTCGACGCGTAAGCGCGGTCCCTTCCCTGGATCGGCGCGCGTGATGCGCTGCACCGCTGTACCGGTCACCACGTTGACACCATGGACGCGAAGCTCCGCCGCGATGGCGGCACCAAGCTCGGGGTCGACGGTCGGGAGCACCTCGGGAAGTTGCTCGACCTGGGTCACGTCCAGGCCCCGGACGATGAGTGCTTCAGCCATCTCGAGCCCGAGATATCCGGCTCCGATGATCACCGCGCTGCGAGCGCCGCGTTCGGTCAGGGTCTCCATGACGCTGAACGTGTCGCCCATCGAATGAAGCACGTGAACCCCGTCCTGATGCCCAAGGGTGTCGAGTCCCGCGATCCGAGGGCGGACCGGGAGAGCACCGGTACCGACGACGAGCGCTTCGTACCCGACAACGCCAGACTCCCCGCGCGAATCGACAACGTGAACCTCGTGGGCCGGGACATCGATGCGCTCCGCGACGGTCCGAAGGTGGAGGCGCATACCTGTGGCCTCGAGATCAGCCGCCGTGCGATGCGCCAGGTTGCGCCAGTCGGGTACCTCGCCCGAGACGTGGTAGGGAATGCCGCAGATCGAGAAATTCGGATACTCGTCGGCGACGAGAACGGAGACGTCGGAGCTCGAGTCGAGCTCGCGAGCCCGGAGCGCGGCACTGATGCCCGCATCGCTGCCGCCGATGGCCACGAGGCGCATTACCGAGGCTCAGGCGCGCCGATCGCTGGTCACGCCACGGCGATCGGCGTTGCGCAGCAGACAGTGGATGCGTCGGCCGCCTGCGACTCCCCACAGCAGCCGGCTTGCGCGGCCGGCGCGTCGCCCTCCGAGGCATCTGCGAGCACGGTGTAGACCTCCCACCGGGTATCTGCTCCGCTGACCCAGACCTTGTCCTGGAGAGCATGACAGCAGGTCACGCCATCCTCAACCTCGGTAGGGAGCCCCTCCGCCGCCAGGCGCCGCGTCGCGACCACGACCTCGTCCGGTGTCCCCACCTCAACTCCGAGGTGGTTCAGCGTCCCGGCCTGGGAGGGATTCTCAAACAGCACCAGCTTCAGCGGCGGGTCAACGACCGCGAAGTTGGCATAGCCGGGGCGCCGCTTTGCCGGCTCGGTCTGGAACAGCTTCGAATAGAACCCGACAGCCTCGTCGAGATCGGCGACGTTCAGCGCCAGTTGGACTCTCCCCATCTCAGCAGTCGCATCCACAGTCGCAGGTTCCGCCACAGTCGCAGCCGCAATCACAGGTCATGGTGATCAGCCTCCTATCGATGAACGTCGATTGAATGGAGCGATCCTAACGTGTTCCATCGAGGACTGTCAATGGGTAGAATGCTCGGCATGCAGACTGGCTCCAACGCCGTGGTGACCGATCTCGAGGTGCGCCCGTTTCGCGACGACGACTGGCCGAGAGTGCGCGCCACCTACGCCGACGGAATCGCCACCGGGAACGCGACCTTCGAGACCGAGGTTCCGACGTTCGAGCGGTGGCTGGAGGGGCATCCTCCCGAGTACCGTTTTGTGGCAACGCACGCTGCGGACGTCGCCGGCTGGGTGGCCGCCTGGCCCGTCTCGGACCGCTGCGCCTACGCCGGCGTCATCGAACACAGCGTGTACGTGGATGCGCGCATGCGCGGCCGGGGCGTCGGCCACCGGCTCCTCACTGCGCTGATCGAGCGCGCCGACGCCTCCGGTATCTGGACGATCCAGAGCGGCATCTTTCCGGAGAATGTAGCGAGCGTCGTACTCCACCAGCGATGCGGCTTTCGGGTGGTCGGAAGGCGCGAGCGCCTCGGGCAGCTCAACGGCATCTGGCGCGACGTGCTCCTCATGGAGCGTCGGAAGCCGTGAGCACCGCCTCGCCGGCGACCAAGTCAGCGCCCGCCCCGTCGCGCGTAAAGGGATGCTGCAATCCCGTGGCCGCCCCGTTGCCGGCCGCGCGGGCTGACGACCTCGCGGCGACCTACAAGGCGCTCGGCGACCCGACCCGGATCCAGATCCTGCACATCCTCGCCGCCGCGAGTGACCCCGTCTGCGTCTGTGATTTCACGGCCGCATTCGATCTCGGCCAGCCGACCATCAGCCATCACCTCGCGACGTTGCGCGAGGCCGGGATCGTGACCAGCTTCAAGCTTGGGATCTGGGCCTTCTACCAGCTCAACCCCGCGATGCCCGCGGCGGCGCGCGCCGTGGTCGAGCAGGTTACCTAGCGCTGCGAGCGCAGAACCGTCTCGTAACCCCGACCGTCGAGCCGATACCGCGTCCTTAACCCACGCGCTGGTAGGGTGAGAACGTGCTCTCCGAGAGATCCGACACGCTCGCAATCGACGGCCTCGTCAATCTGCGCGACCTCGGCGGCCTCCCGACCGCGAGCGGCGCGACCACACTGCCGGGCAGGTTGTTGCGGAGCGAGTCGCCGCACACCCTGAGTGCCGTCGGACTCCTGGAGTTGCTGGACCTCGGGATCGGCGCGGTCATCGACCTCCGCACCACGTCGGAACGTGAACACCGACCCAGCCCGCTCATCGATGCCGGCGTCCACAGCGCGCACGCGCCCATCTTCACCGACGACGAGGATTATCCCGATCATCTGGCAACCGCCGCGGAAGTCTATTGCTGGTGGCTGCGCGAGCGCCGCCCCGGGGTCGCCGCGGCGATGACCGCGATCGCCGACGCGCCGTCCGCGCCAATTCTCGTGCACTGTCATGCCGGCAAAGATCGGACGGGCGTGGTGGTCGCACTCGTGTTGCGCCTCGCCGGCGTCAGCGTCGACGCGATCGCCGACGATTACGCGATCAGCGGTGAGCAACTCGCCGACATGCTCGCGCGCGACAAGGTCACCGCGCTGGAGCGTGGTATGGATGCGGTTCGCGCCGAGCGGCTCTTCACCGTGCGTCGTGAGGCGATGGTGCAGACGATGGCGTGCGTCGACACCGAGCACGGTGGGGTCGTGTCGCTGCTCCGCGGTCTTGGCCTCGACGAGGCTCGAATCGCGCGCCTCACCGGCCTGCTGCTCAGTCCGTCCTGGCCGTAACGACGACGAACACAGGGACCACGCCAGACCGCCGCAGCATCCTCATCGATGCCTACGAGAACGCGGCGGTTATCGTCTCCGGGATAAGCCCTGACCAACTGCGCAACTCCACACCTTGCTCCGGGTATGACGAAGCCGGACTGATCGACCACGTCGTCGAAGCCGGGCACCGAGCTGCCGCCCACGGCCGCGGGCAAGCGCCCCCGTCAGGCGACGCGTCGCCGCACGTGGAGTTGACTGAGGCGCCCGGCCGGCTGCGGAGCGCCGCCCAAGAGGCGGCGGTGGCGTGGGCGGACGATACCCGCCTGGTGACAACGGAAACCATGCCGTGGGGCGAGCAGTACACCGGGGCCGCCCTCATCGACATGTATCTCCTCGAGTTGGCCGTCCACGCGTGGGACCTGGCACGGGCCACTGGACAGCTGGATCAACTCGCCTCAACGCTCGCCGCGCCGGCACTGAGTGGGGCGCACGCCTTTATCAAGCCGGAGTTCCGGAATATGGTGGGTCCCGGTGCCCCTTTCGGCGCTGAGGTACCGCCACCTCCGGGCGCCACCGACTGGGAGCGCTTCGCGGCGTTTACGGGACGCGACCCGCGAGCGCGCGTCACGCCGAGCAGGTAGCCGACCTTCGCTCGAAGTCCGTACAGGGCTAGCCGGTCTCGTCCTCCGCGAGGGTATGGGAGTGAGCGTTCTTGTCCAAGCTGAACCCCACGGCCTCACACGAGACAGTCGAGACGCAGGACGCACCGAAGAACCACGCCATGGTACGGCCGCTTGGGTTCGGTGTTGACTCAACGCTCCACGTGGTCCCATTCCATCCTTCCGCCAAGGGCTCGCCGGTGGCGCCGGATGTGCCATAGCTCCCGACAGCCGTGCACACGCCCGGCGCCGGGCACGAAATGCCGTTGAGTTCCGGGGCACTGAGACTGGGCATTGGTTCGATGGTCCACTGGCTCCCGTCCCACCCTTCCGCGAGCGACTGAATGTCGGTGCCGGCAATTGTGGCGGCGCCCACCGCGACGCAACCGGAGGCGGGCGCGCAGGACACGCTCTCAAGTGAGCTCTGGGTTGCACCGGCCGGCTCGGGGATCGTCAGCATCGTCCACGCAACTCCGTTCCAGCCTTCCGCCAGCATGAACTGGCTGCCGCCCGACGAGGGCTGCGAGTAGCCGACTGCGATGCATGAGGTGCGAGAGGAGCACGAAACGCTGTTGAGCACGCTCCAGGCGAATCCGGACGGAGTTGGCGATGGCACGACCGCCCAGCTGGTCCCATTCCACTGCTCCACAAGAGTCGCGCTTTGGCCCGAATTGGCAAAGCCGTCCGTCCCTACGGCCAGACAGTCGGCCGCCTTGAGGCAGTCCACCGCCAGGAACGTCGCGGTGCCGTTCGTCCCGCCAGTCGTTGGTGGTGTGGGTTGAATCACCCAATGTCCGTTGGTCCACCGTTCGGCAAGAGTGGCTTCGTTTCCTGAGCCTTGTTCGCTGTAAGCGCCCACCGCGGTGCACCCGGACATCGAGGTGGACGGACAGGAGACGCCCTGCAGCGCATCACCGAGCGCGCCGGCAGGCACACTGACCGGATGGACCGTCCATTTGGCGCCGTTCCACGTTTCGGAGAGCAACCCCGCGTCGAAACCGACAGCCACGCAATCGGTCGACGATGGGCACGAGACCCCCAGCAGGTCACCGCCTCCGGCCGGGGCATTCGGCGTCGGCGTCGGCTGGAGGGTCCACGTGGGACCGCCGGCGGCCTCACTGCGAGCGACGCTGGCGACGGTTCCAATCACCACCAGGACTGCTGCAAGCGCGAAGCGCCTCATGATTCCCTCCTCCCAACACGGCGCCTTCGCCGCATGTCGATCATACCGAAAGGATGGAGTCGATGATCGACGCCAGTGCTCAACGTCTTGCACTCCGGCCCTGGCAGGCCCGCGACGCGCCGGCTCTCAGCCATGCCATTGCGGAGAGCGCCGACCATCTACGGCCCTGGATGTCTTGGATCGCCACAGAACCGCGGTCCCTCGCTGAGCGCCGGGCGATGATTGCTCGCTGGGAGAGGGAGCGTCGCGCAGGCGGCGACTTGGTGTTCGGCATGTTCGTTGGTAGCGCGGTCGTCGGTGGTTGTGGGCTACATCGTCGCCTCGGCGCGGATGGACTCGAGATCGGCTACTGGGTACACATGGCGCACACGCGAAGAGGGCATGCAACTCACGCTGCCGCGATGCTCACCTCGCTGGCATTTACGTTCCCGGAGATCCACCGAGTCGAAATCCACTGCGATCACGCAAACCACGCCAGTCAGGGTGTGCCGCGCAAGCTCGGGTTCAAGCCGTTAGGCCAGCACACGAAACCCGTTCAGGCACCTGATGAAACTGGACTAGACGACATGTGGCGGGTAACCCGACATGATTGGTTCTCAGAAGCCTAAGAGTCTGGTTGGAGACGCGAGTACGGGCCTCGACCAGCATCCTCGAGCTCAAGAGTCCTGAGGCCGGCGCCGCATGGCTAGCTGTTGATGCGACTGCGCGTTTGACTTGATGGTGGTTCTTAAGACCGTGTATCTTCAATCTCGGAGCCTCAGCGAAACTGCGACGGCACATGTGTGCCCGCTTCCATCGGTCAGGATCGCGTCGCGCTAGGCTGACGGACGACATGGTTGACCGATCACAGGATTCGGC
>JBAQGL010000375.1:0-10170 GCA_049287785.1 Candidatus Dormiibacterota bacterium
GATGATCAGGAAGAGCGGCTCGGCGCGTTGACTCGAGAAGTCCCACATCGTGCGGCCGAGCAGGTTTTCGAACCGCCACACCATGTGCTCGCCGTAAACGCCGGCACGATCGTTCGGCTCGAGGGCAACGAACTCGCGCGCCGCATCGACGCTGGGGAGCGTCAGGACGTGAAGGCTGCCCGTCGCAGTCTCGCGGTCGGAGCCGAGCGTCGGCCCGCGGGCGATCATCGACTCCGCGAACGTGTCCATGTACGACCAGTGCTGCTCAAGCAGGGCCTGATCGTCACGAAGACCTGCCACATCCGCCGCGTCTCGGCTGTAGACGAAAAAGTCCAACTGCTCAGTTCCTTCGGTTCGGCCCGATACGATCTCGGCGTGGAGATCCCGATCGCACCATTAGACGCGAAGGACCTTGTCCGGCGGGGGTACAACCGGATCTCTCACGCGTACCGGGATGACCGCAGAGTTGAGGAGGTGGACTATCGCTCGTGGCTTGAAACGCACCTCTTCCCGCGCCTCTCGGCACGGGCAAGGGTCTTGGATCTTGGGTGTGGCAATGGCGTCCCAGCCACCCGGATGCTCGCGGAGCGATTCGATGTCATCGGAGTCGATATCTCTGATGTGCAGATATCGCGTGCTCGACGACTGGTGCCGGCCGCTACCCTCGTCCGCGCCGACATCACCAGCCTTGAGTTCCCACTGGAATCCTTCGATGCTGTCGTCTGTTTCTTTGCCCTGATACACATTCCCCTGGAGGAGGAGCCAGGGATCCTACGGAAGGTCAGCGCGTGGCTGGTACCGGGTGGACCGTTCCTAGCGACCGTCGGGCATCACGCATGGACAGGCGTTGCTGACTTCTACGGCGCCGATATGTACTGGAGCCAGGCCGACGCCTCGACGTACTGCACCTGGCTCAGCGAGATGGGCATCGACGTCGTGCAGCGCGAGTTCGTGGCTGAAGAGCCCTCCGACGGCCATGAACTGATTCTGGGCGTCCGCCGACCAGGCGTCAGGTAGAACGCGGCTCGGCGGTCATGAATGCGGGGCCCCACGCTTCCGCGACCAGAACACCCTGCGCCAACGGCCGTGACGAGAGCGTCGCGCTACCAGCTTGGGAGACGCGCTAGCCTAGCGACCATGGCGACTCCAGGAACTCGCCTCGGCTTCTGGGCCTTCTGGGTGGCAGCTTTGGGCGCGGGCGTTACGCTCGGAGCGTGTGGTGCCGCGGGGCAGACGTCGGTCCCGACCGCCACAGGCGCGACGCCGGGTACCTCGTCGACACACTCGCCTGCCCCGGCCTCATCCGCCACCGTTACCACGCTCACGGTGTTGGCCCGCAGCATGGCCGCAGGCGCGGATGACTCGAGCGTCACCGTCGGCGAGGCAGTCCTCACGACGCGACAGGCGGCGGTGACGGCCACGTCGGGAGATCTGGTGAACTCGAACGAACCTTCGTATCTGGTGCAGCTCCAGGGTAACTTCACTGCTCTCGGCGCCTCGGTACCACCTGGAGGGAAGCTTCCCACCGGAACGTTCTTGACCTTCATCGTCGACGCTTCCACCGGCCGTGTGACAGTCTGGGGCGTGAGCAACAGGAGAGCGGACCTCTCCGCGCTCGGATCCGTCATCGCGCTGTCCCTGTAAGGTCGCCGACCCTACGCGGTGATGCCCGCGAACAGGTCTGTCTCGGGCAGCACCGCCGGGTTGCGCGAGATGACCAATTGGTAGAACTCATCCGCGAACTGCTTCATCACGTCATCCGGAAGTGTGAGCTGGGGCCAGTCCGCGGAGATCTGGCTTCGATGCGCGCGTAGGGCGTCGCGCTTGCGTCCGATGACGTCGACGCAATCGATGGTCGTGGTGACGTCTCTGTCGGGTGTGAGGAACTCCATCTCGTCAGGATTCGCATCACCAAAGGGCGGATCCATTCCTGCCGCTTTCGCCGTCTCGACGATGCGCTCGTATTCGGTGCGCGGAAACGCCGTGTAGTAGAGCTTCTCGACGCGCCACGGGTCGCCCGCCTCCTTGTACATCGGCTTGAGGCGAGCAGCTTCAACGGCGAGGAGGGTCGCGCGGTGAGTCTGGATGTGGTCGGGATGCCCGTAGCCGCCGTTGCCGTCATAGGTGACCACAACGTGCGGGCGGAATCGCCGGATCTGAGCCACCAGCTTCCCCGTTGCCTCGTCGAGCGGCACCATCCAGAACGCGTCGGGGAGGAAGTTGGTCGGCGTGCCGGCCATGCCTGAGTCGCCATAGCGCAGGAACTCGACCTCGTCCACCTTGAGGATGCTGCAGGCAGCGCGCAACTCGGCTTCGCGGATCTCGGCGAGCCGCGGCCGCGTCGTCTCCTCGGGCATGTCCGGGTCGACGATTGTGGCGAGCTTGCCGTCGGTGCAGCACACCACGCAGGTCTTCACGCCGCGGTCGGCATAGGTGGCCAGCGTGCCGCCCATCGTGATCGTCTCGTCGTCGCAGTGCGCGTGCACCGCCATCAGACGCAGTTCTGCCTCTGCCATCACTCCTCGGCGATGGTGACCGACCGCATCACGTCGTCCTTGCGAATGGCACCGACGACGTCCATGCCTTTGATCACCTGGCCAAACAGGTTGTAGGACTTGGTCAACTTGTGGCGGTCGTCGACCGTGCAGATGAAGAACTGCGAACCGTTGGTGTTGGGGCCGGAGTTGGCCATGGCGACCGCGCCCGGCTCGTACTCACCCTGGACGGGCTCATCGTCGAACTTGTAGCCGGGGCCGCCACGACCAGTGCCTTCCGGGCAGCCGCCCTGAATGACGAAGTCGTCGACGATGCGGTGGAAGGTGAGACCGTCGTAGAAGCCGTCGCGAGCGAGGAAGACGAAGTTGTTCACCGACTTGGGCGCGCGCGCCGGGTCAAGGGCGATGACGATGTCGCCGCGATCGGTGGTGATGGTGGCGGTGTAGCGCTTTGCAGGATCGATCACCTGCTCGGCGGCGGTGTATTTCTTGGGCATCGAGGCAGTCTACCCGGGGTGGCCGGGCAGACTGCCGGTCCGCCGTCGGGGTCAGATTGCGGAGGTTGACCCGGTGACGGCGGCGGGGGAGGCGGTCGACGTGGGGGCCGTCGACGAGGACGGGTTGGTCAATCCGCCGAAGCGGACGCGGATGTAGGTGCTGAGGTTGAGGTTCATCAGTTTGCTGATGCCTGACGAGGCAGCGCTGCTCAGCGCCGTTTCCTGGGTCTTGGTGATCTTGCCGTTGGTGACCGCCTTGTTGAGGCGAGCGGTGATCTTCGCCATCACCGCGGTCTCGACGGCCTGCGCCTTCGAGCCGTCGATCTGCGCAAGCGTCTCGCCGCTGAGGAGGTCCTTGAGGACCACGGTCCGGCTGAGGCCGGTCTCCTTGACCGATTCGCGGAAGAGCGCCAGCGCGATGCGCCGGGCGGCGACCGCTTTGGCGCCGGCATGGCCGGTCTTGGCACTGCCCGGAGCGGGCGTGGCCGCGAGCGTCGAGCCGTTGCCTCCGGTGACGCCTGCCGCCAGCGCGGGGATGATGGAGACCGTTGCGATGCCGCCAACAGCGACGGCCGCAAAGGCGGCCGCGCTGAGCGCGACCCTCTTGGTGAAGAAATTCCCGAACATCCCAGCGCTCCTTTGCTTTCGACTTGTTTTATGGTGGCCTGTGTCGTCATTGTCTCCGGCAGCGCTGCGCGTTCCCTGAGCCACTGCTGAGACGTGACGGTCGCCCCCGATCCGCCCGCAACACGGAGGCATCACGTGGACGGTGCCGCTGCGCGGCCGGTGGTCGCGCTCTTTGGGGCATTCGATACCGGCGACCTCGGTGAGGTCGCGCTGCGCCGCGTGCTCGAGGCCGAGCTCAGCCGGCGACGCCCCGACATCGACTTGATCGTGCTCGCGCCCTTCGGAGCAGAGCATCCGATTCCGGGCGACGAGGGCCGCCCAGCCCAGCCGCTCGGGGCCGTCGAGGGCGGTGGGTGGCCGGCTTTCGACGCGCTGGTCATCAGCGGCGACGTGCTGGGGGACGGTGAGCACTGGGCCGCGCGGTATCCAGCCGCGGAGGACGAGATGGCCACTCGAGGCGTCGTTGCGCTCTCGCTGACAGGAGCGAGGGGCGGCCACGGCGCCGCTCTCTCGGTCACCTGGTTCGCGGTTGGGACGGCCGGCGGCGAGGCTGATGTATCGGGACTGGTCGGCAAGGGCGTCTGGGCCAGGGATGCCGCCACCCGGCAGATGCTCGGCGGCACGGCGGTGCAGTCGGGCGACCCGCTGCTCCTGGCCGCCCGCGTCCTCTCTGCAGACGCGCTCCGCAGGCGCGCCGACCTCCTTCGTATGTGTGGTGCGCTGCCTGCCGGCCGCAGTGTCGTCATCGAGGTCGCGACCGGTTTCGCGGCCTCACCGCCGGGCCAGCAACTCGTCGAGGCGGTTGCGGAAGCACTGCGTGACGACCCCAAGCTCTCGGTGGTCGTCGCGACCCTGAACCCTATCGGGCAGCTGTCGCTCGCCTCGGTGCTCCGTGTGCCCGGACTGGTCGCCGAACGCGTGCATCGTCTTCCCGACTGGGTGGGGCTCGACGACGTCGCGGCAGCGATGTCGGGGTCGATCGCCGTCCTTGCAATCACTCCGGCGTTTGCGCACCTCGCGGCGTCACTCCGCGTGCCTGTCGCCGCTGTCGACAACGGGATCGGCGACCGATTCGACCCGGCAATCCCCGTGCTCACCGCAGTAGCCCCCGAGACGCTTCAGACGCTCATCGCCGGCGCCCATCCCGCGGCGATCGACACGGCCATCGAGACCCTCGACGGCGCCTTCGCCGAGCTTGCGCAGCGGCTCCCCCGCACCGCGTCACCCGCAACGACCCCATTTGATGAGGATCCCGTGTCCTCCGCGCTGGCCATCCTCCAGCGGCGTCTCGTCGACGAGCGAACTGCGCTGCAGGCCGAGCTGTCCCGGGTGCAGGCGGAGCTCGATCACCTCCGAGCCTCCCCCGAGCATCGGATCGCACGCCCGATCCGCGAGGGGTACCAGCGGTGGCAGCGGCGCCGAACGTGATCCGGTTTCCCGAGGTCGCTCGGCCCGACGTGACCGTGGTGATGCTCACCTACAACCGATGGGACCTCACCAGGGAGGCGCTCCGATTGCTCGCCGAGGTCACCGAACCGCGCTACGAGGTCGTCATCGTCGACAACGCTTCCACCGACGGCACCCTTGAGGAGCTGGAGCGGATCGGTGGCGCCCGCATCCTGCGCAACCCGCGCAATCTCGGCTTCGGCCCGGCCAACAACCAGGGGGCGGCGATGGGGCGTGGCCGCCACCTGCTGCTCCTCAACAGCGACGCCTGGGTGCGGCCTGGGTGGCTGGAGCCGCTCATCGACCTCGCCGATGCGGATCCGGGGATCGCCGCGGTCGCCCCCAAGCTGCTCTACCCGGACGGACGGCTCCAGGAGGCCGGTTCGATCGTCTGGCGCGATGCGCGCGTCCGGCAGTACGGAGACGGGGACGTCCCCAACCGCCCCGAGTACAACTTCCGCCGCACCGTCGACTACGCATCCGCCGCGTGCCTGCTCGTCCGCCGTTCTGCATTCATCTCGGTCGGTGGCTTCGACCCCAGGTTCGCCCCGGTCTATTGCGAGGACGTGGACCTCTGCCTCGCCCTCGCGACCGGCCCCGGTCGGGTCGTCTATGAGCCACGTTCGGTCGTCGAGCACGTTCGTGGTGGCTCGAGCACCGGTACCGTGCCGAGCACGCGCATCGAACGCAACCGCCGGCTGCTGCGGGCTTGCTGGCGCTCGGTCCTGGACCGGCGGCCGCCCGAGAGCTGGCGTGTCGAGCCGTCCGCCCTCGTCGGAGGTCGCGATGCGCTCACCTGCGAGCGGATCCTGGTCCTGACCGGACCGCGACCCGACTCCTCCGGGACCGCGGAGCAACGCCGGCTGTACTCGCTGGTGGTGGCGGCGGCGCGGCGGTGGCCTGACGCGCGGTGGACGGTCGCCTCGCTCGACGGCGAGCCGGCGACGAGGCCGGATGATCTCAGCGACGAGGGCATCGAGGCCGTGACCGGCGCCGCAGACTGGGAAACGTGGCTGACCGGGCGGCGATATCACTACGGCATCGTCGCGACGGCCGATTCCCGCTGGTCTGAGAGCTCGCTGGACGCCGCAATCGGGGCAACCCAGCCGCAGGCGGTGCGCGTTCCGGAGGCCGGCGGGGTCGATCTCGGAGCAGTCGCGATGACACTTGGTCGCCCCGATCCGGGCATTCGGGCGTAGGTGCGTTAGAGTTTCGATCCCGAGGCGACAAACACGGAGGCACTCATGAAGGTCGTCGTCTGCGTCAAGCAGATCCCCGACCCCAATACCACCGGCCAGCTCGATCCGACCACGCATTTGCTCAAGCGCGAGGGGGTTGAGGTCGTTCTCGATCCCGGCGATGAGTTCGGAGTCGAGGCGGGACTCCAGCTCGTCGAGGCGCAGGGCGGCGAGGTGACCGTGGTGTCGATGGGTCCGGAGCGCGGCCTCGACGCGGTTCGCAAGGCCCTCGCGATGGGCGCCTCCAAAGGGATCCTGATCTCGGACGACGCACTGCGAGGCTCTGATGCCCTGACGACCGCCCGGGTACTCGCAGCGGCGATCCGCCGCGAAGGGTTCGACCTGGTGATCACCGCCACCGAGTCAACCGACGGCTACACCGGCGTGGTCCCGCAGATGATCGCCGAGCTGCTCGATGTCCCGGCAGTGACCTTCGCGAAGACCCTCGAGGTGGACGGCACCACTCTCAGGGTCAAGCGGCAGACCGAGGCGGGATACGATCTCGTCGAGGCCGGTCTGCCCGCCGTCGTGAGCGTGACCGCTGGCGTCAACGAGCCCCGGTATCCGTCGCTCAAAGGCATCATGGGCGCCAAGTCGAAGCCGCTCGACCGGCTCACCGGCGGCGACCTCGGGCTCGACGGCGCCGGGGGCGCCACCGCGGGTCAGAGCATCACCGGGGTCGAACCCGCTCCCCAGCGCGCGGCCGGCTCGATCGTCAAGGACGACGGCGAGGGCTACAAGCGCATCGCGGATTTCCTCGCCGAAAAGAAGGTGATCTGAGCGATGGCTCTGGGAAAGATCTGGGTGTTCGCCGAGATCGCGGGCGGGAAGCCCGCGCCGGTGGCACTCGAGCTGCTGACCAAGGCGCGATCGCTCGCCGGCACGGTGGAGGCGGTTGCGTTCGCGCCGGATGCCGCTGACGCCGCTGCCGAGCTGGGCGCTCACGGCGCGACGACCCTCTACGCAGGGACCGATCCCCTCTGGGGCGAGCTGCTTCTCGGCGGCCCGGCGGCAGACGCGCTCGCCGCTCTCATGCACGAGCACAAACCAGACCTGGTGCTCTTCGGCATGACCTACACCTCGCGCGATGTGGCCGGACGGCTGGCGGCCAAGCTCGGCGTCCCGGTGATCGCCAACGGCCTCGATGTGACCGACGGCGACGGCGTCTCGGTCCACTCCTCAGTCTTCGGGGCCACCCTCAATGTCGCGACACGCTTCGAAGGCGGCGGGCCCGCCCTCGCCATCATCCGACCCAAGTCCTTTGTGGCCGAGCCGAGCGGAGGTGGTGCGGCGGCGGTCTCTCAGGTGACCTCGCCGATCGATGAGAAGCACAAGGCGGCGCGCGTGACCGATCGGGTCGCCGACGTCGCCGCGGGCCCGAAGCTCGAAGAGGCGCCGATTGTCATCAGCGGTGGCCGTGGCCTCGGCGATCCCAAGAATTTCGAGCTGCTCGATCAACTCGCGGCGGTGCTCGGCAACGCTGCAGTCGGAGCGAGCAGAGCAGTCGTCGACGCAGGCTGGGTGCCGTACGCGATGCAGGTCGGACAGACCGGCAAAACCGTCAAACCTGCCGTTTACCTCGCGTTCGGTATCAGCGGAGCCATGCAGCACACTGTTGGGATGAAGGGCGCGAAAGCAATTGTTGCGGTCAATAGAGACGAGAACGCGCCGATCTTCAAGCTCGCCGACCTCGGGGTCGTGGGCGATGCCCTGAAAGTGCTCCCTGCGCTCGTCGAGGAGCTGCAGAGGCGTCGGTCATGAGCACTGCACTGGATCGATTGCAATTGCCCGACAATCCGCTGGCGCCGAAATTCGCAGGTATACTCGGGTCTGCGATGGACGACAAGGTCATTGTCGACCTTCTGGGCCAGGTCGGTAACCTCTTCACGTCGAGTCTGGAGCTGAAGGAGACGATCGACTTCATGCTCAAGGCCGCGGCCGACCTGGTCGACTGCGATGCTGCCACGGTCTTCCTCCTCGACGAGGACGGCCGTGCCCTGTCTGCTATCGCGACGTACCCATTCACCGACAACCTCGGTCAGGTTGCGCGATTCGAGCTCGGCGAGGGCATCGTGGGATGGGCGGCGCAACGCCGCAAGCTGGTTTCTGTCGCAGATGCCACCAAGGACCGTCGGTTCAAAACCCTCGGTCTCGCGTATGCCCCACGGTCGTGTCTGGTGATGCCGCTCGAGTCGCCGCAACGACTCGTCGGCGCGCTCACCCTTGCCCGGCGCGAGGTGCAGCCGTTCACCAGCATCGAGCAGGCGCTGATGCGGATCATCGCGAGCCAGGCTGCGATCAGCATTGACAACGCGAGGCTGTACACGGCGCAGCGCGCGCAGCTCGGCGAGATCGCCACGCAAAAGCGCGAGGTCGAGGTCGCCAATGCGCAGATCGCCGAGATCTCCAGGCTCAAGAGCGAGTTCCTGGCAAACATGAGCCACGAGTTGCGCACGCCGCTGAATGCGATCCTGGGATTCAGCGAAATCCTCAAGGACAACCTCGTGGATCTGACTCCACAGCAGCGCCAGGAATGTCTCCAGAACATTCACGCCTCCGGGAAGCACCTGCTCGAGCTCGTCAACGACGTGCTCGACCTCAGCAAGATCGAGGCGGGCCGCATGGAGCTCGCGTACGACCGATTCGGCGTGCAGGATGCGGTCAAAGAGGTCCATAACGTCATCCGCTCGCTGAGCGAGCGGCGCGACATCGACCTGAGCATCGACGTCGTTCCCGTCCACCTCGAGATCCGCGCGGACAAGAGCAAGTTCAAGCAGGTGCTGTACAACCTGCTCAGCAATGCCATCAAGTTCACGCCGCAGGGCGGCAAGGTCTGGGTCTCGGCGCGGACCGACAGCGAGGACCTGATCGTCGACGTCGGCGACACCGGCGTCGGCATTCCCGCCGAACACCACAAACGCATCTTCGACGAGTTCTACCAGCTCGACCATGCGACCACCCGGCAGGTCGAGGGCACGGGACTCGGGCTTTCGCTCACCCGCCGGCTCGTGGAATTGCACGGTGGGAGCATCTCGCTGGAGAGCGACCCGGGCCGAGGATCGGTGTTCACGTTCCGGCTACCTCTGGCAGGAATTGAGGTGCTGAACGGCCATCGCCACAATCGCATCCTGCTCGTCGAGGACAATGCGAGCAATCGCGACCTGGCAAAGATGGTCCTCCTCGGCAGCGGCTTCGACGTCGACATCGCGGTCGACGGCGAGGAAGGCCTCCACAAAGTGCGGTCCAAGGTCTACGATCTCGTGCTCATGGACGTGGAGCTGCCTGGCATGGACGGGCTGACTCTCACCCGTATGCTCAAGGCGGATCCAAAGACGGCAGGGGTTCCCGTGGTCGCGCTCACTGCGAATGCGATGAAGGGCAATGAACAGGAAGCACTCGCAGCCGGTTGCTCCGGCTACATCACCAAACCAATTGAGGTGGCCAACTTCGTGAAGCGCATCTCCACATTCATCGAGGTGCCTGTCTGATGAGCGGGGCGGGAAAGACCATTCTCATCGTCGAGGACGACCAGCCGAGTCGCGAGATCGTGCGCCTCGCGACGAGTGCGCAGAACCACACGCTCATCGAGGCGGCAACCGGCGTCGAGGGACTCAATCTCGCTCGCGAGCAGAATCCCGACCTGATCATCCTCGACGTGAACCTCCCGGGCATGAGCGGCCTCGACGTGTGCCGGCGCCTGCGCGCCGAAGGTGCGCGCGTGCCGATCATCATGCTCACCGCGAAGAGCGACACCATCGATGTGGTCGTCGGCCTCGAGCTCGGCGCCGACGACTATGTGACCAAGCCCTTCGAGGTCCGCGAGCTGATGGCGCGCATCGGGGCGCACCTTCGCCGCAGCGAGATCTC
>JBAQGL010000376.1:0-1881 GCA_049287785.1 Candidatus Dormiibacterota bacterium
CTCATCCCGCGCACCCACAACGACTACGTGTACAACTCGCGCGCCGCGGCGGCAGTGCATTACATCGGTCGCGACAGCTGCCAGCTCGCCGTGGCGCCGCTGGCGCACAACATGCCGCTTGCATGCCCCGGGGTGCAGGGCTTTCTGATGCACGGTGCTCGCGTGGTGCTGAGCGAAGGGACGCGCGCCAGCGAAATTCTCCCACTCGTCGAGCGTCACCGGATCACGCACATCGCCGCGGTCCCCGCTCTCTACATCCGCTGGCTCGCCGACCCGGGCGCCGGCAACCACGACATGTCGTCGGTAGAGCTGCTGCAGTCGGGCGGCCAGCGCCTGCAGCCCGAGCTGCGCCGGCAGATGGCGGCATTCTTCCCCAATGCCTTCGTGCAGGAGAATTTCGGGATGAGCGAGGGGACGTTGTTCTTCGTGACCAAGGAGCTGCCCGAAGAGGCGCGCATGGAGACGGTCGGGTTACCGGTGTCACCCGACGATGAGGTCCGCCTGTGCGACGAGTCGGGCGCCGAGGTCCCCGACGGCGATGTCGGGGAATTGACCGTCCGCGGGCCATACACTCTGCGCGGGTACTACCGCGCGCCCGAGTACAACGAGCGTCAGTTCACCCCCGACGGCTACTACCGCTCCGGGGACTTGATGCGGCGTCACCCCTCGGGTGCCTACCTGGTCGAGGGGCGCATCAAGGACCTGATCAATCGTGGTGGCGAGAAGATCAGCGCGGAGGAGATCGAGAATCTGATCCTCATGCACCCCGCCGTGCGCAACGTCGCCTGTGTGCCGTTCCCGGACCCGGTGCTCGGCGAGCGTATGTGCGCGTGCGTGATTCTCCGATCCGGCGCACATCTCACGCTCGATGAGCTGGCGACGTTCCTCGCGGATCTGGGTATCGCGAAGTTCAAGCTACCGGAACGGCTCGAGGTGATGGACGACTTTCCGCTCTCCCCATTCGGCAAGACATCGAAAAAGGCCCTCGGCGAGACGCTCCGCGATCGGAGTGCCGTATGACGGTCATCGACGCCTACGCGCATGTGTTTCCCATGCGTCTCATCGAGGCGCTCGAGGACGTGAGTCCGAGCGCGGAGCTGCGCGCGCTCCACAACCAGAGCTCGTTCCTCTACGACGATGCACGTCGCGTTGCATACATGGACGAGCACGGCTTCGACATCCAGGTGCTCGTCCTCGCCCGGCCGCCGGTGTGGCTGGGGATGGATCGCGGCGACATCCACCGTCTCACCCGGGTTGCCAATGACAGCATCGCCGAATTCGTGGCGCGGCAGCCGCGGCGCTTCATCGGAGTGGGTGTGATCCCGGTCGTCGACGAGGTCATGATGGAGGAGTTCGAGCGGCTCCACACTGAGCTCGGACTCCGCGGGGTGCTCATCTTCTCCAACATCGAGGGCAGGCCGCTCGACGATCCCTCGATGTGGCCGCTCTATGACCGGGCCGCGGCAACCGGCGTGCCCCTCTGGATCCATCCGCAGCATGCGAACTTCTATCCGTGGATCGGCAAGGACGTGCTCGACCGCACCCTTGCATGGCCCTTCGACACCTCCCTGGCAATGGCGCGCCTCGTGTATGGCGGCGTCTTTGAGAAGCACCCGGACATCAAGTTCGTGACCCACCACATGGGCGGAATGATCCCGTACTTCGCGTCACGCATCGACGCGTTCTCGCGAACAACCGCGCCCCACTATGCGCGTCTCGGGATCGGCGAGAGCAGCGGGCCGGCGTTGACGGGGCCGGCCATCGACCACTTCCGGCGCTTTTACAATGATTCGGTCAGCAACGGGTCAGCCGACTCGCTCGGGCTTGCGCTGCGTTTTTTCGGATCAGAGCACATCATGTTCGGCACGGATTTCCCCTTCG
>JBAQGL010000377.1:0-6563 GCA_049287785.1 Candidatus Dormiibacterota bacterium
CGATCGTCCCGGCCTCGCCGATGCCCTTGACTCCCAGCTCGTTCGTCGGGCTCGGCGTCACGGTGCGATCAAGCTCGAAGTGCGGCATCTCCGCCATCGTGGGGATGAGGTAGTCGAGCATCGTGCCGTTCAGCATCTGCCCGGTCTCATCGTCGTACTGCACCTCCTCGAAGAGCGCCTGGGAGATTCCCTGCGCGATCCCGCCGTGCAGCTGCCCGTCCACCACCATCGGGTTGATGACGTTGCCGCAGTCGTCAACTGCGACGTATCGATCGACGCTCACCGCACCGGTCTC
This sequence comes from Candidatus Dormiibacterota bacterium, assembly GCA_049287785.1. Classification (GTDB taxonomy): domain Bacteria; phylum Chloroflexota; class Dormibacteria; order Aeolococcales; family Aeolococcaceae; genus Palsa-851. Next base: position 296 of record JBAQGL010000377.1, read on the forward strand.
GGGATCGACTTCGACCGCACAGATATGGCAGCCGAACGGCCACACGAAATTCGGCGGGTCAAAATACGAGACCGCTTCGAGCCCGTGCTCCATACCGTCGGGAAGTCCGGCGCCATAGGAGGCAAAGGCCAGCTCCGCCAGGGCTTTCGCCTCACCCGGGTTGCCGCGCACGAAGTAGCGGCCCTGGTCGACGACAATGTCCTCCTCGGACGCTTCGAATGCATGCGCTGCCAGCTTCTTCGCCTTCTCGACGACCTTGTGGCAGGACGCCATGATCGCCATCCCTCCGACCGCGAGACTTCGCGAGCCGTAGGTGCCATAGCCGAACGGCGTGTCACCGGTGTCTCCGTGGCGGATCTCGACGGAGTCGTAGGGAACACCAAGGGTGTCGGCGACGATCTGCGCGAAGGTCGTCTCGTGACTCTGGCCGTGGGAGTGCGTTCCCACCGAGACGGTCACCGAGCCGGTGGGATGCACCCGGACCATGGATGATTCGACGAGCGCGATTCCGGCTGCAGGCGCGGTCGCCGAGCTGGGACCGAGCCCGCAGATCTCGACATACGTGGAGAATCCGATACCGGTGTAGCGCCCCTGCGAGCGCAGCTCCTCCTGACGCTTGCGCAGCGCCGGGTAGTCGATGTTCGCCATTGCGCGGTCCAGCGATTTCGCGTATTCGCCGGAGTCGTAGACGAGCCCGAAGTTGTTGGTGTGCGGGAAGGATGTGATGAAGTTCTTGCGTCGAACCTCGGCCGGGTCCATGCCGAGCTCGAGTGCGACCAGGTCGACGATTCGCTCCACCAGGTGTGTGGCCTCGGGCCGGCCTGCGCCGCGGTACGGGTCGGTCGACATACGGTTGGTGAACACACCGATGCTGCGCGCATTGATCGCTTTCCAGTTGTAGCAGCCGCCGCCAAGAAGGCACGCGACCACCTGGAACGCACTGAAGACGCCGTGGTATGCACCGATATCGAGCAGCTGCGTGAACTTGAGCCCGAGCAAGGTGCCATCCCGCTTGGCCGCCACCTCGACGTCGAAGATCTGGCCGCGTCCGTGGGTCGTCGCCTGCAGGCTCTCGGTGCGGTCCTCGATCCACTTCACCGGGCGCTCGGTGATCTTCGACGCCGCGGTGGCAAGGTATTCCTCAGGGTAGGGGCGGAGTTTCGCGCCGAATCCGCCGCCGACGTCGTGGCTGACGACCCGGAACTGCGACTCGGGAACGCCGAGCGCGCCTCCGACGAAGAGCCGGATGAAATGCGGTACCTGGGTCGATGTCCAGAGCGTGCAGCGATTGTCGTACGGGATGTAGTCTGCGACGCACCCGCGCGTCTCCATCGCGGTCGGGAACACACGCTGCTGACCGATGCGCTGCTTGAGCACGACATCGGCCTCCGCAAACGCTGCGTCGATGTCTCCGGCAGGAAACGCTGCGTCCCAGCCGATGTTGTCCGGGCGGTCGCTCTTGACCAGCGGACTGCCGGCGGCCATCGCCTTCTCAAGGTCCATCACCGCAGGGAGCGGTTCATAGTCGACGACGACGAGTTGCGCGGCGTCGTCGGCGACGTAGCGATCCTCGGCAATGACCACAGCGACCGGCTCGCCGGCGTAGGCGACCTCCTCGGCCGCGATGGGGAACTGCTCCGGCACCTGCTTCTTGTCGGCCACAAAGGAGTTGGTGACCGGAAGTGGCCCGAGGATCACGCCTTTGAAGTCGGCCGCAGTCAGCACCGCGACCACTCCCTTCGACGCCAGCGCCGCGGAGGTATCGATCGAGCGGATGCGGGCGTGGGCATGAGGACTGCGCACCACCGACATGTGTGCCATGTTCACGAGGTTGACGTCGTCGATGAAGTTGCCATGCCCGGTGATGAGCTTGGGATCCTCGCGACGCTGGATACGAGCGCCGATCATGGAGGTGACGGCCATGGCTAATCCTCCACCGGCGTAGCGGCCGATCCGACGAGCTGCGCTGACGGCTCAGCCGCCGCGCCGTTCATCGCCCGGGACGCTGAGCGGACTGCCTTCCTGATGTTCTCGTAGCCGGTGCACCGGCAGAGGTTGCCCTCGAGGCCTCGCTCGATCTCCTCGTCCGTCGGCGATGGGTTCTGCTTCAGAAGATAAGCGGCGGCCATGATGAATCCCGGGGTGCAGAAGCCGCACTGGAGACCGTGCTCGTTCCAGAACGCCTGCTGCACCGGATGCAGGACGCCGTCCTCCGCAAGCCCTTCGATGGTGGTCACCTGCCGCCCGTCCGCCTGCACGGCGAAGACGCTGCACGACTTCACCGCGTCGCCGTCGATCAGGACGGTGCACGCACCGCACTGGCTGGTGTCGCACGCGATATGCGTCCCGGTGAGTCCGGCCACCTCGCGCAGGTAGTGCACCAGGAGGAGGCGCGGCTCAACGTGGTCCTCTCTCCGCCTTCCATTGATGGTGATTGCAACCGGCTGCGTCATGGACATCCTCCCGGACCGAAGGGGTTGCGACGGTGGTGTCATGCTTGCACTCGCCAGGGGGAAGGGTCAAGCGCCTGTGGACACGGCCATGGCGAAAGTCCACAATGGCGCCCACCTAGCCAGTTCTCGACTTGGGGGTCTCACATGGGTCGCACGGTCATGTTCTCGCGTCGCGCCGCAATCGCACTCCTCCTCCCCGCCGCCCTGCTCGCGGCGTGCGGTGGGTCGAGTGGCGGTTCGACCGCGAGCCCGGGCGTCGCTGCGCCGGCGACCCAGGCGACCATCGCGGCCGAGGTGCCTTCGGCGATCAAGGCGGCGGCACCGATCCAGATCGCCACCGACGCGTCGTACGCCCCGAACGAATTCGTGGATTTGAACGGCAACATCGTCGGCTGGGACATCGACCTCGCCAAGGACGTCTGCAAGGTGCTCGGGGTCGCTTGCACCATCAGCAACGTCACGTTTTCCGACATCATCCCCGCCCTCCTCGAGACACCGTCCAAATATCAGATGAGCTTCTCGAGCTACTCGCCCACCACGGACCGCGAGGCCAAGGGCATCGACTTCATCACCTACTACCAGGCCGGTGAGGCATGGCTGGTCAAGGTGGGTGGCCCGACCATCTCGACGGCTGCGGACATGTGCGGCCACACCGTTGCGGTCGAGGCCGGAACCACTGAGGAGGCAGACGCCTGGGGCTACATGGGCAAGAAGCCGGGCGGCGCCGCCACCAAGGGCGACACGGATCACTGCACCGCCGCCGGGAAGCAGGACATCACCGTGGCCAGCTTCGATACCCAGACCGAGGCGAACGCGGCCCTGCTGTCCGGGCGAGCTGACTTCGGCTGGGCCGACCAACCGGTCGCGGACTACCAGGTCAAGATCGAGGCCGGCAAGCTGAAGATCGGCGGGAGCGCCTGCAGCGTCTACCCCTACGGGGTCGCCATCGTGAAGACCGTTGGGCTCGACCGGGCCGTCGAAGACGCCCTCAAATACCTCATCGACAACCACTTCTACGCGAGCATCCTCTCCGCATGGGGCGTTCAGGACGGAGCGATCACGAGCTCTGCAGTCGGGGTGAACGACAACAATGCGGTGGGCGCCACCTGCGTGCCCGCCTACTGATCGGACCGCACACGATCACCAGGCGCTGACCGGGTCATCCTGCAGGCATGAGCACGCGGCCGGACGCGATCAGCGACCCGGCGTTCCCCGGCGCACGTCGACCGGACGCCATCAAGGCGATCCCAGTGCGTCACCCATGGCGCTGGGTCGTCGCGGTCGTCGTGCTCGCGGTCGCCGCGGCGGTCGTCTACACCTTCGCCTCCGCACCCGGGCTGCAATGGAGCGTCGTCGGACAGTTCCTGTTCTATCCCGAGATCATCCATGGTGTCCTGGTCACCCTGGCGCTGACGGCGCTCGCGATGCTCATCGGTGTCGTCCTCGGCGTGATCCTCGCGGTGATGCGCCTCTCCGTCAACCCGGTCGTCTCATCGATCAGCTGGTTCTACATCTGGTTCTTCCGCGGGACTCCGGTGCTGGTGCAGATCTTCTTCTGGTTCAACATCGGCTCGATCCTGCCCTACCTCCACATCGGCATACCGTTCACCCACCTCGCGTGGGTCGGGACGACCAACAGGATCATCACCCCATTTCTCGCCGCCACGCTCGGCCTCGGCCTCAATGAGGCGGCGTACATGTCCGAGATCGTCCGTGCTGGAATCATCTCGGTGGATACCGGCCAGAGCGAAGCAGCCCAGGCACTCGGCATGACGCGGGTCCTGGTCATGCGCCGGATCGTCCTGCCTCAGGCGATGCGGGTGATCATCCCCCCGACCGGCAACGAGACGATCTCCATGCTCAAGACCTCGTCCCTCGCGTACGTCGCGACCGTCAGCGAGCTGTTCTTCATCCAGAAGGAGATCTCGAACTTCAACTACGACATCATCGAGCTCGCGATCGTGGCCAGCATCTGGTACCTCGCGATGACTTCGGTACTCACCTTCGGCCAGTACTACGTGGAGCGGTATTTTGCGCGAGGAGCGTCGCGCCAGTTGCCGCCGACTCCGCTGCAGCGTTTTCGACGGCTGCTCTTCCACTTTCATGAGCCCCCGCCGCCGGTCGAATCGTTCGAGCCGCCTCCGATCTACCCTCACCACGTGCTGTGATGGCGACACCGATGGTTCTGGCCGAGTCTGTCTTCAAGTGCTACGGGCGCCTCGAAGTCCTCCGGGGAATTAACCTGAGCGTCGCGCCACGAGAGGTCCTCTGCATCGTCGGGCCGTCCGGGTCCGGCAAGAGCACCTTCCTCCGCTGTATCAACCATCTCGAGAAGATCGACGCCGGCAGGCTGTCCGTCGACGGCGAGCTGGTCGGTTACCGGCAGCGCGGCGACAAGATCTACGAGCTGCCCGATCGAGAGGTATGCCGGAAGCGCGCCGAGATCGGGATGGTGTTCCAGCGATTCAACCTGTTTCCCCATATGACCGCGCTCGAGAACATCATGGAAGCGCCGATGCGCGTCAAGGGCGAGCCGCAGAAGATGGTCGAGGAGCGCGGGCGCACTCTGCTCGCGCGCGTTGGGCTTGGCGACAAGGTGGACGTCTATCCCAACCATCTCTCCGGCGGCCAGCAGCAGCGCGTCGCCATCGCGCGTGCGCTGGCGATGCAACCCAAGCTCATGCTCTTCGATGAGCCGACCTCCGCGCTGGACCCGGAGCTGGTCGGCGAGGTCCTCGACGTGATGCGCGGCCTTGCTCAGGACGGCATGACCATGGTCGTGGTCACTCACGAGATGGGATTCGCCCGCGAGGTCGGCGATTCGCTCGCCTTCATGGACGGTGGCGTCATCGTCGAGTCGGGCAACCCTCGCGAGGTCCTTGCCAATCCTCAGCACGAGCGCACCAGGTCGTTTCTGTCCAAGGTCCTCTAGCGGCAGCTACCGCCTGCGCTAGAATCCGATGTTCCTATTGGATTACTAGCCTGTCGCCCGGAGCACAGGTAGAGGGCAGGCAGAGATGGCAAACGAGACGATGCGAGCGGTGCGTTTTCACGAATACGGACCGCCGTCGGTGCTGGTGGTCGAGACCGTCGATCGCCCTGAGCCCAAGGCCGGCGAGGTGCTCATCCGGGTTCATTTCGCCGGGGTGAACCCGATCGACTGGAAGCTTCGAGCCGGGCACGTGCAGCGGTACATGCCGATCCCGCTGCCGGCCACGCCGGGCCTCGACGTCGCCGGCACCGTTGAGACGCTTGGCGAAGGCGTGACCGGGTTCGCCGCCGGTGACAGGGTCTTCGGCCGGGGAACGGCCACCTACGCTGAGTTCGCCGTTGCGCCGGCCGCGACGATCGCTCACATCCCCGACGGCGTCTCCTTTGAGCAGGCGGCGACGCTGCACGTCGGCGGCGTCACCGCGTGGCTCGCGCTCTTCGACAGCGCGCACCTCGAGGCCGGCCAGCGCCTCCTCGTCCAGGGCGGCGCGGGTGGCGTCGGCTCCATGGCCGTCCAGCTGGGACACTGGAAGGGCGCCCACGTGATCGCGACCGCCTCGGCCGCCAACCTCGACTTCCTGCGCTCGATCGGTGCCGACGAGGTCATCGACTACACGACGACCAGCGTCGAGGACGCCGTCCACGATGTCGATGTCGTGGTCGACACCGTCGGCGGTGAGGTCACCGCTCACTCCTGGAGCGAGCTCAAGCCGGGTGGCATCCTGGTGACCATCGCCGGTATGGCCGACGCCGAGACGGCCGCCGCCCGCGGGGTTCGCGCCGAGGCGGTTGCCCGGAGCACGGAGACCCGCCCGATCCTGGAG
>JBAQGL010000378.1:0-12452 GCA_049287785.1 Candidatus Dormiibacterota bacterium
GAAATTGCCCCTGAGCCGCGGAAACCGAAATGTTGGGCAGCTCGGCGCTGTCACTGATGACCGCCTCGAGCACCGGGTCGGGGGGTTGGAGCAGGTCGGTTGTATATGCGTCGACTGCGTTCCAGCGATCGTCACTCATGGTCCGGCAGTCTACCGTTCGTTCAGAAGCGAGCCGAGCACGCCTGTGGAGGGTGAGCCGGCCGGCGCCGGGTCGACGGAAGCGGGATTGGGGTGGCCAGCGGGATTCGAACCCGCGACCTCCAGGGCCACAACCTGGCACTCTAACCAGCTGAGCTATGGCCACCATGGGACTCCGGTGAGGAGGCTCGGCGATTATATGGCGCGGTGGTCGGCGGTCCGGACGAACCGCCGCAGGTACACTCGCCGCGCGCCCCCGTAGCTCAGCGGATAGAGCAGCGAGCTTCTAACTCGACGGTCGTGGGTTCGACTCCTACCGGGGGCGCCAGTTCGGTTGTACGAGTTCGGTCGACGCGGTACTCGGGAAGGCAGACTCTCGCCCATGACAGGCTCCCCCGGAACAACGCAGGACCACGCGACGACGTCGCCCCCGTGGAGTGGGATCGCGGCGGGCGTGGCGTTGATCGTGGGGTTCCGCATCCCCGCTTTCCTCGAGCCACACTGGTACTCCGACGAGAGCACGTATGCCTATGTCGGACGCACGGTTTTCAACGGCGGCAGGCTTTACGTGTCCCCGGGCGCGTGGGACAACAAGCCACCCGTCCAGTACTGGATCTACGGGATCGTGACCCACCTTCTCGGGTACTCGGAGGCCGCGATCCACCTCGTTCCCTTCGCCAGCGCGATCGCCGCGGTGATCGCGGTCGGCTGGGGTGTGGCGAAGCTGACCGGGTCGAGGCGTCGGGCCGGGATCGCCTGCGTCCTCGCCGCCCTGATCATCGGGCCCCCGATCTTTGACTCGGAGCTGTTCCTCCCCGAGGGGGCGCTGATCGGTCCGATGACCTGGGCAGGCATGCTCATGCTGGTCAGCATCGCCTCGCCGGCATGGGCTGCTCGGCACCGATGGGCCCCCTACGTGGCCGGGCTCCTTGCATCAATCGCCCTGGGGATGCAGCAGACCGTCCTTGCGGACGTCTTCGCGATCTGCGTTGTGTTGCTGATCGCCTCTCCCGGCCGCTGGGTGCAACTGCTGCGATTTCTCGGGACCGGGCTGGTCGTCTCGCTGCTCTGGCTGATGCCGACCATCATCGCGTCGGGCATCGGCGCGACCTGGTTCGCGACCGTCGCGTTCTATGGGATCTACGCGCACAACTCCCTCCCGCTCAGCGTGCTCCCGCGCATCCTCCATTTTGCGGGCATCGGCGCCGGCGTCATCGCGATCATCGGGGGGGCGATCCTGGTCGCGCGCCGAACCCGAAACGCTTTCTGGATGTTGTGGGTGCTGGCCGGGATCGACCTCGTGGTCGCCGGTTCCGCGCACTTCCCCTACCCGCATCTGCTCCTGCCGTCGATCCCCTGGGTCTGCGCGGCGGTGGTCGCGACACCCTGGAACCGTTGGAACGTCCTGGTGCCCCTGGCACGGCCGCGGCTCTCGGTGGGCTCCGCGGTGCTCGCGGCCGGCATCCTGCTCGCTGCCGCAGAGGGTTCGTACGCCGGCTCCTTCTGGATCAACGGGCGCAGCCTGTCCACGTACTACGCCGATGGCTACTCGAGCCTCGTGAACGCCACGGAGCGAACTCGCTGGCAGAACAGCTTCTCGGACAGCATCGTTGTGGACCAGGTGGTGACCCACTGGCTGATTGCCCACCACTACGCGCATGCCTCAGCGGTGGTGTGGAGCGTCGCCGATGAATGGGTCTACCTGCTGACTCCGCTGCACACGCTGCTGCCGACCGTCTCGCTGTTCAACGACGACGTGCTCCTGGGTGACCGCTCCAAGATCGGCACCTACGTCGACCGGCATCGCCCCGTGGTGATCATCACCAACCAGCCCAGCGTCGCGCTGCGCTCGAGCATCCTCACGGTGGTCGCGCAGTGGTATATCCCGGTGTTCCACTTCGGCATGGACACGATCTACGTCGAGCGCTCGCACGTCTCGAGAGCGACGACGGCTCCCGGGCACGGGCTGCTGCGCCGCTCAGCCGCCTGAACGAAGGTACAGCTCCACGCCGTTCGCATCCATCACCTTCACGTAGTGGTGGGTGCTGATGAACGTGAGCACATCACGCAGGTTCTCGATATGGAACGGCGTCACCAGGATCAGCTCGGGGGGCGACGCGTTCATCCTCGACAGGATGCCTGCGGTGCCCTTCTCGAGCGCCAGGGTGATGTACAGCGGACCGCTGCGCGTCGGAGGGACGAGCTGCTCGTCCACGAGCGGCCACGCGAGGTTGGTCCACAACATCGCCGTGCTTCCGACGAGATTGTGGCTGCTGATCCATTGCTCGGCCTCGTGCTCGCCGTAGTTGAGGACACCGAAGTAGGTGTCGTACTCCAGAACGGAGATCGCACCCGTCGCGTAGCCGGCGGCGTTGACGTAGTACCCGAGACTCCACACGGTCGATCGGTACCCCGCCGCGAACAGTGACCACCCGGTCGATGCGATCGCCGCGAAGACGGCGGTGGCAACGAGCACGCGTGGCCGCCGGATGCGTTGCAGGAAGTGATCGCGATGTCTCGAGACCAGACCGGTCACCAGCATCACCATCGGGATCATCACGGGCAGCAGGAAGTGTTCGTACGAGTATCCCGCGGCGATCGCCGTGAAGAGGAGCGCGGTCGCCCAGATGCGGACGAGCTCGAATCGATCGTCCTTCGCGTTGCGGAAGCACCAGGCCGCGACCAGCATGGCGACCACGAGGCCGATGCGGAAGAGGTAGGCGGACAGCCGGCCACCGAGCGCGTCGCCGAGGTAATCGGCGTACGACGTCACCAGCGCGAACCACACGTTGTGCACGCCCGAGCTGACGAGGAAGGGAACGACCACAGCCGCCACGACCACGACGAAGGTCCCGCCCACCACCAGCATCGTCCGCCAGTTCCGGCGCACGAGGCACCAGAGCATGATCGAGCCGAAGTCGGCGAGGGCGGTCTGCTGGATCAGGAACCCGCACGCGAGCAGCACGCCAATCCCCACCAGCGTGAGCGCACGCGGCCTGCGTAGGGATGAGCCGGTGCAGGAGCAGAGGAACCACACCACCCCGACGGTGACGGGGCCGATCAACAGGCTCTCCGGAAGCGCCAGGTCCCCGTCGAGCATCGGCGTGCCGATGATCACCGCGATCGCGAGCCCGGCCCACAATGCGGCGCGTGCGGAGCACAGCCGCGTCACACCAACGACGGCGGCGATGATGGCCGCGAGTCCACTCAGGATCGTCAGCGCATGGAGACCTGCCTCGCTGGCGCCGAAGAGCCACTGGCTCAAACCGTAGATGCCGAACAGCAGGGGGGGCTTGTTGTTCCATGCGTCCACGTACAGCCCATAGCCGAGATGCGTGAGCCAGGCCGTCGATGCGTAGCCGGCCTCGTCCTGGTACCACTGCGGTTCGATGAGCGACGGGATGCGCAGCAGCAGATAGAGCGCGATCGGCAGAATGATGTGGAGGTTGCGCTTCGTGCGTCCCGGGACCTCGGACATCGTCATCTCGTCTTGCACGCGGCTGCGGCCGCGCGTGAGAAGCGCCACAACCACCTATTGTGAAGAAAAGCGTGAACCAAGCCCCTGCCTCGACCCGCCTCCACCTGGTTCGCCACTGCGACGTTCGCAATCCCGAAGGCGTCCTGTACGGCCATCTCCCCGACTTTCCGCTCAGTGAGAAGGGCGTGAGGCAGGCGCACGCGCTGGGCCGCTACTTCGCGAGCAGCACGGCACGTCAGATCTACTCGAGCCCGCTCGAGCGTGCCCGGCAGACGGCGGAGATCATCGCGTCGTACCTCCCGGTGCCGATCACCTACACCGACGACCTGATCGAGACCCGCTTCGGCCTGTATCTCCAGGGCATCCCGCCGAAGCAGGTGCCCTGGCGACGCCCCCTCTGGCTGATCCACATGCTGTGGCCGGGGCTCCTCGGCAACGACGAGAGCGTCGCCGAGCTGGCGGCACGGATCCGGAGGCCGCTCATGAGCCTGCTCGCCGATCATCCCGGCGAGGGCGGCATCTGCGTCAGCCATGGCGACCCCATCCAGGGATTCTGGGTGGCCGCGCAGCGACGTCCTCGCTACGCGTTGCACCGCCTGCAGTGCGCCAAGGGAGGACTCCTCCAGCTCGACTACAAGGGCGAGGAGCTGGAGCGCCTCGCCTATCTCTCCCCCGCCCGGATCGCGGAGCTCGCGCCGGAACCGGATCAGACCGAGGCCGGTTCTCGCTCCGGCGTCTGAGGCTCGCCGCTCGAATCGGACGACCAGCGACGGTCGAGGGTGATCGGCTGGCGGCGCTTGCGCTGGCGACGCTCGAGGAACGGGCGCAGGTAGAGCTTGGTAAGCAACCCGGTCATCACCAGGATGAACGACGTGTAGACGAGGAGCACGCCCTGGTCATCGTTGACCTGGAACAGCGAATACTGCGTCACCGAGGGGAACGAGATCGAGAAGTCGACATTCTTGCCGTTCTTGGTTGCGATGGGGAGTTGCTGGGTCTGGCCCAGAGCGATCGGGATCACCTGAGCGTTGGTGAAATACGGCGTCATCGCCGCGGTGTTGAGCTGGTTCACGTTCTGCGGCGCACCGCTGTTGAGCCCGAGGTTCCCGACATAGAGCTGCATCTCGATCACCGGGTTTCGCGGTGCGACTCCGCCCGGCCCGTACTGAATGGCGGTCGGGTTGATCGATCCCCCGCTGCTCACCGACGGGATGACGGTGGCGTCGGGGAAGAACGACATCTTGGCACCGATCTGCACCGGCTCGGATGCGCCGGCGATCGTGTAGCCGAAGTCAGGGACCTTGAGGACTCCGTCGGCAAGCGCTTTGTTGCCGATGTTGTTCGCGTCGTCGAAGAACTGGATGGGACCGTCGTACACGGTCTGCCCCGCGGGGTTCTTGACCACGATGGTCGGGGCCCAGCCGTAGTCCTGCTGGTACACGTTGACCCCGTCGACGCTGAGGAAATCATTGACGAGGATGTTCTTGGTCTCGACCTTCTTGCCGTGGTCGAACACGGTCACGTTGCTGACGTAGTTGCTCGCCTCGCCGTTGGGCGCGTAGGTCGCCTCGAATTGGTTCAGGCGCAGCGTGAACGGTGCGTAGTTGCCGTGGAACAGCAGGCCCTCCTGCAGCGTGTCATAGCCGGCCGGTGTGTTGGTGAACTCCTGGCCCTGGGTGAGCGTGACCAGGCCCTGGTACCCGGTGGCCTTGCCCCACACCACCGCGATGAGCAGGAGGAAGAAGGACGTGTGGAACATCCACGATCCCCATTCGCCCCAGTATTGCGGAGTGCGTTTGTATCCGCGCAGGGTGCGCATGACGAGCGCGCGGCCCCGGCGTATCACGCACCACCCGAGCGACACGTACAGCAGGCCGAGCAGCACGTAGAACACCGGCGAGACGAACACCTGGGTGAGTGGCAGCTGGAGATCCGCGAACAGGACGTTCAGATTCGGCCACGAGGTGAGGAACGCCTCGACCTTGGTCGGATCCGACGTGTTCTGCTGGGGGACGAAGGAGCCGATGAGGACGATGACCAGGATGCCGAGGAGCAGGAAGATCGCGGTACGCATCCGCGTGTACTCGTGCCAGTACTTTCCAGCCTTCTCCCCGACCTTTCCGTTCACCGCGATACGCCTGAGCGCAGCAAGCCTTTCGGATCGAAGGCGCCGGCAAGTCCCGGTTCCCAGCTGCGCGTTCCGGCAGGCCGCGATGTCGCCGTGCGGCCGGCCGCGGGCTCGAGCCGGAATGTCACCGCGGAGATGACCGCCAGCCGGCCGGCGCTCCCCAGGAGGACCGCGATCAGATCGTAGCCGACAACATCCTTGAGCGCCGCGCCACCCGCCTTGACCGCGTCACCGTTGGAGAGCACCGCCTCGACACCCGACAGTGAGCGGCGTGGCACCTCGCCACGAGCCACCAGCGTGCCGACATGGATCGATCCCGTCTCCGCGGCCAATCCGACGACCACGAGCTTGGCCTCGGCCACGGATGACCGGACGCGGGCAACCGTCGCGCCGGCTCCGGCGCGAACCGTCAGCCCTCCCGCAGCCACGGCGATGGTGGCGAGACGGTGCACGCTGAGGATGATGCCGCCGCGTTCGGATGTTCCTCCGGGGCTTGCGGGCGCGCTGCTGGTGACGCTGATGGGCACGCCGTGCCGGTGACACACGGTGGCCACGAGCACGAGCGACGCCTCGTCACCCGGACTGACCACGTCGCCGGCGATCCCGGTCGGGCCGACCACCTCGGCGAATTCCTTGAGCAGCTCCTCGTTCACACGATCAGCCCCTTCAGCGATGCGCTCGCCGCCGTGTAGACGAGCACGATCAGGACTCCGAGGATGAGGGTTCCGGCTGTCGTGGCGACCAGGACGGCGCTGCCCGCAAACCCGGTGCGCGACCAGCGGTATTCCTCGGCTCCGGGCGCCGGTCTCTGGTACATGAGCAGACCAACCCTGAGGTAGTAGAAAGCCGACACCGCACTGGTCGCGATGCCCCAGAGCGCGAGTGGCACCTGACCCGCATTGATCGCGGCGGTGAAGACCAGGAATTTGCCGAAGAAGCCCGCCGTGGGCGGGAAGCCGCCCAGCGAGAACAGGAAGAGCGCCATGCTCGCCGCGACGAACGGTCGGCGGTGCGCGAGACCGCGCAACCCGTCATAGCTGTCGAGATCCTCTCCGCGCCCGGCCATGATGGTGATGACCGCGAAAGCGCCGATGTTGGTGACCGCGTAGGCGGCCAGGTAGTACAGGACCCCGATGGTTCCGAAGGCGCTCGACTGTCCCGAGGGCAGCAGCACCGGCCCGACGGCCACGCCGATGAGGATGTACCCGGCCTGGGCGATTCCCGAGTAGGCGAGCATGCGTTTGACGCTCGTCTGGGTGAGTGCGGCGACGTTGCCGACGACCATCGAGGTGATCGCCACCAGCGCGACCACCGGCTCCCAGTGCTGGTAGAAGTGCGTTCCCCCGCCGTCGAAGGTATACGTGAACACGCGGACGAGCGCGGCGAACGCGGCGACCTTGGTGGTGACGCTCATGAAGGTCGTGACCGATGTCGGTGCTCCCTGGTAAACGTCGGGCGTCCACGAGTGGAACGGCGCGGCCGACACCTTGAAGGCGAACCCGATGAACAGCAGCAGGACCCCGGCGAGCAGCAGTGGATCCGCGGTGATCGTCGTCTGGCTCTGGATGGCCGCGGCGATCTGTGCAAGTTGCGTGTGCCCCGTCTCACCGTAGATGAGGGCCATGCCGAACAGCAGGAAGCCCGAGGCGAAGCCGCCCAGGAGCAGGTACTTCAGTGCCGCCTCCTGCGAGCGCTCCTCACTGCGCGAGAAACCGCTGAGCACGTAGAGCGCGAGCGACAGCAGCTCGATAGCCAGGAAGATGACCATCAGGCTGGTCGCCCCGGCGAGCAGCATCATCCCGATGGTCGCGGCGAGGATGAGCGCGTAGTACTCGCCGTGGTGGATCCCCCGGCGGTTGAGGTAGTTCGGGCTGATCATGACCACCAACCCCGCGCTCACCAGCAGGATGGCGTCGACGAACAGCGCGAACCGGTCGTACGCGAATGAGCCGGAGTAGACGAGGCGGCCGGGGTTCGCGTCGAACCATGCCCACACGGTGACCCCGAATGTCGTCGCGAGACCGAGCAGTGCGAAGCCCGCGAGCCAGGTGCGCTTGGATGCCGGCACGACCAGGTCGAGCATCATGAGCAGCAGGAACGCGCCGCCGAGCACGAGCTCGGGAAGGATTCCGACGAGGTCGCGTCCACCGGGAAACGACAGCGGAACCGGCGACGCGGCGATCAGCATCACTGCGTAGCCGGGATTGATGCGGCGGGCTGGATGAGGCTCACGGTGGTGCTCACCGGACCCTTGGTGACGTCGGTGATGGGCTTGGGAAACAAGCCGATGAAGATCATCAACGCAACCAGCGGCACGAGCAGCAGTCCCTCACCGAAGCGCAGGTCGTGCACACCCTCGGTTCGCGGCTTGGGTGGATCGTGCATCAATCCCTGGTGGAGACGGAGCATGTACCAGGCAGCGAGGATCACCCCGCCACCGGCGAGCACCGCGTACACCCAGTTCAGCTGGAACGCGCCCAGCATGATCGTGAACTCACCGACGAAGCTGTTCATGCCGGGCATGCCGAGGCTCGCCAGCGTGGCAACCAGGAAGAAGAAGTACAGCCAGGGCATTCGGCGCTCGAGACCGGACAGCTCGTGGAGGTCGCGTGTTCCGGTGCGAGCCTCGACGAAGCCGACGATCAGGAAGAGCGCACCGATGATGATGCCGTGGTTGATCATCTGGATGACCGCGCCGTTGATCCCATTGTTGGTCAGCGAGAAGATCCCGAGCGCGATGAAGCCGAGATGGCTGATGCTCGCGTACGCGACGATCCGTTTGAGGTCGCGTTCCGACAGCGCCATCAGGGCACCGTAGATGATGCTGAGCACGGCGAATCCGGCCAGCACGAACCGGTACTTCTCCATCTCGCCGGGGAACAGCGTCAGCGCGAAGCGGATGAACCCGTACGCGCCCAGCTTGCTGACGATGCCGGCGAAGAAGACCAGCACCGCCGGTGGGCATGCCTCGTAGAGGTCGGGCAGCCAGGTGTGCAGCGGGACGATCGGAATCTTGATCGCGAACGCGAGCGCGAAGCAGATGAACGCAAGTTCCTTGGGCGTGAACGTCGTGAGATGGATGATCGGGATGACGAACGCGCTGCCCGAGCTGATCGGCTGCGCGAGGATGTTCTCCAGGTCGAAGGATCCCGACGGCGACTGGACGTACAGATAGATGATCGCCACCAGCATCAGCAGGCTGCCTGCCACCGTGTACACGATGAATTTGATGGTCGCGGGGCCTCGCTTGTCGCCGCCCCAGTTGCTGAGCAGGACGTAGAGCGGTACGAGCATCCCCTCCCAGAACATGTAGAAGAGGAGCAGGTCGATCGACAGGAGCACGCCGGTGGTGGCCGCCTCGGTGAGCAGCACCAGCGTGCAGTAGAAGCGCAGCCGGTCGGTGGACTTGCGCGAGATCGCGAGCGCGCCGAGCAGAAACACGCCCGCGTTAAGAGCCAGCAGCCACGCCGAGATTCCGTCGATACCGAGGTGGTAGGTGGCGTTGATGGCCGGCAACCACGTGTGCGCCTCTTCAAAATGCAGCGGCAGCGGTCCGTTGCTTGCCTTGTTACCGGGCATCCAGAGCAGGAGCAGCGTCACGATGACGGCCACCGCGAGCGTTGCGAAGATCGTGAAACCCTTGATCGCGCTGGTCATCCGGCGAGGGACGACCTGGAGCGCGATCGCCGCCCCGGCGGGGATGACGATCAGCAGCGTGAGCCAGGGGATGTGATTCATCGCGCGATGAACACCCACACGACCACGAACACCACCGCGAACACCGTGAAGATCGACGCATAGTCACGAATCAGCCCTGTCTGCACGGCGCGCAGGTCGAGGCTGAACCCGCGCAGCAGGTCGGCGATGCCCTGCACCCAGCTGTCCATGACATCGGGTTCCACCACCCGCCTCGCGGTGCGTGCCACGACCTTCACCGGCTGGACGAGCGCGCGGTCGTAGATCTCGTCGAAGTAGAACTTGTTGTACGAAAGCAGGGGGATGACCCGAGGCAGCCTCGACAGCACCACCTGCGGATCCGGGCGGTGTTCGTACCAGAGGCGCATCGCCAGGCCGATGCCGACCAGGCTCGCTGCGGTCCCGATGACCAGGCCAACAACCGAAAGCCCGAATGTGGGGTCGTGCGCCAGCGGCGATTGCGAGCCCGCGAACACCGGGCTCAGGAAGTCACTGAAGACGTGAAGCGTGTTGGGAAGCGGGAATTGCAGCGGCCATGCAACGATCACGGAGAGCACACCGAGGATGACGACCGGGATCAGCATCGGATAGCCCGCCTCTTTGACGCCGAAGCCACGTGCCGTCTGCGGCTCGCCCTGGAAGACCGTGAAGTAGAGCCGGAAGGCATAGAGACCGGTCAGCACGTTGACGCCGACTCCGACCGCGTAGAGGATCCAGGGTGCACCCCCGGGACCGGACACGGTGCCGAACCCGAGCAGATTCTCCTTGCTGAACCAGCCCGAGAACAGGAAGAAGCCTGCCAGCGCGAGGGAACCGGCCCCGAACGCCAGGTGCGTCCATTTCATGCGCGCGTGGAGTCCGCCCATGAGCCGGATGTCCTGCTCGTCGTGGAGTGCATGGATCACGTTCCCGGCCGCCATGAAGAGGAGAGCTTTGAAGACCGCGTGCACCGCGAAGTGGAACATGCCCGCTGAATACGCGCCGATGCCGACCGCGTAGATCATCAAGCCGATCTGCGACATCGTCGAGTATGCGATCACACGTTTGATGTCGATCTGCGAGAGCGCGATGATGCCCGCCATCACCGCCGTTCCCATACCGACGCACGCCACCAGTCCCTCGGCAACCGGGGCGAGGTTGAAGAGCACGTGGAACCGGGCGATGAGGTAGACACCCGCCGTGACCATGGTGGCGGCATGGATGAGCGCCGAAACCGGCGTCGGGCCCTCCATCGCGTCCGGCAGCCAGGTGTGCAACGGGAACTGCGCGCTCTTCGCGAACGCGCCGATGGCGAGCAGCACGCAGACCCCGGTGACGAGTGCGCCTCCGGCTGGGAACGCCTGAGTGCGCGCGAAGATGTTCGGCAGGCTGAGTGTGTGGGTGTTGAGCACGATGAGAAACGCGGCGATGACCAGCGCGACGTCACCGATCACCTGCGTGATGAACGCTTTTCGAGCCGCCAGGACGGCGGTCGGCCGGTCGTACCAGAAGCCGATGAGCAGGTAGCTGCTCAATGCCACCAGCGCCCACCCGACGATCAGGATCACGAGATCCGCCGCGAGCACGAGCGTCAACATCGAGAAGATGAAGAAGTTCATGTAGCTGAAGAAACGAGCGAACCCCGGGTCGTGCTCCATGTAGCCGACGCTGTAGACATGGATGAGGAACCCGACACCGGTGATCACCATGAGCATCAGCGCGCTCAGCGCATCGAGGGTGAAATCCATGCCGACCGAGAGGTTGGTTCCGCCACCGAGGTCGATCCAGTCCCAGAGGCGCACGGTGATGGAGCCGTGCCCCGCCGGTGCGCCCACGACGTTGGCGAGCACGAGGCACGAGATGAGGAACGCCGCGAAGATCGAGACGGTGCCCGCCAGGTTGACAAAGCGCCGGCCCAGGACGGGGCCGGCGAGACCATTCAGCGCGGCGCCGAGCAGCGGGAAGAGCAGTACCAGGGAGACCAGCGTGGACGCGGTGGTGACGTTCACTCCTTCATCTCGCTCAGGTCATCGACATCGAGCTCGCGTCCGAGCCGGAAGATCTGGGTGATCAACGCGAGCCCGACCACGACCTCGGCGGCCGCGACAACGATCACCATGAAGGCGAAGATCTGCCCTTCCTCGCTGTTGAGGAACCGGCCGTAGGCGACCAGCGCAAGGTTGGCGGCGTTGAGCATGAGCTCGATGCACATGAACACCACGATCGGATTGCGCCGGATGAGCACCCCCATGGCGCCGACCGTGAAGAGGAACGCCGACAACCCGAGCAGGTACGGAAACAGATTGGGATTCAGCACTCCCGGTGCTCCGTCACTGACCTGGGCGCCTGGTCAGGTAGACAGCGCCGATCGCCGCAACCAGCAGGAGCATCGAGGTGATCTCGAACGGCAGGAGGTAGTTGGTGAACAGCTGCCCCGCGACCGTCTGCACGTTGCCGGCATTGTTCACCGCGTCCGGCGGGAAGCTGAACGTGTGATACGGATTGCTCGCAGCGCCCACCGTGGTGGCGTGAAATCCGTTGGTGCTGTAGGTGATGCCGTTGCGTGCTGCGACGAACACGAGTCCGGTCACCACCACCACGCCGAGGATGCCGACGATCGCGCGGAGGTCCAGGGTGGGGCGATCCTCGGCGTCCGGGCTCAGCAACGCGACGATGAAGACGAACAACACCACCACCGCACCCGCATAGATGATCAGCTGCGCTGCGAAGAGGAACTGCGCATTGAGGAGAAGGAAGAGCACCGCCAGCATGCCGACGGTGAGCACCAGGCTCAGCGCCGAGTAGATGGTCTGACGCGAGAGCACAACGCCAAGCGCGCTCACCGCAGCAAGCACGATCGCAACCGCGAAGAGGACGGTCATCGCTTCCGGCTCCCTCGCGGGCTGATCACCGTCGGCACGTCGACGGGAACGCCGAGCTCGCCCGGGAGCGGCGCGGTCTCGGTGTCGAGCATGTTCTCCTGCGCGGCCCATGCGGCGCGTGGACGGACGCCGGGGTCGAGCTCCTCCCGGC
>JBAQGL010000379.1:0-5827 GCA_049287785.1 Candidatus Dormiibacterota bacterium
GGTCGACCTCGATCTGCGCAGCCCAAGCGTTGCCATCCGTATTGGCACGCCCGATCGAACGCTGCTCGACTTCGCGCTCGCGCCGCCGGAAGACAGGAGCGTGATCGACTTCATGGTGACGCACGCCTCCGGCGCACGCGTCCTGCTCGGTCCGCAAAGCGCTGTCAACCCCGAATGGCCGGTCACCCCGGCGCTGTTGCGCGAGGTGCTGCGCGAGCTCGATATGGAAGGCTTCGACCTCGTGGTGCTCGACATGTGCCCAGAGCTCAACCCGTTGACCACGACCGCGATCTGCGCCTGCGATGACGTCTTCATCGTTGTCGTGCCGACTGCGGGCGGTGTGCACGACGCGTATCGGAGCACCGAGGCGCTCCGCCGCCTCGGCCTGCGCCAGCAACTCCGGTACATCGTCAATCGATCCCGACCGGGCACCGACCTGAGCGAACCGATGGCCGACCTCGGCGGACAGCTGATCGGCGATATCCCCGACGACGACGCGGTGGTGACCGCTGAGAATGCGCATCGCCTCGTCGGGCTCGAGGAGACGGGCCCTGCCGCGATCGCGCTCCGCCGTCTGGCCCGCCGCGTCGGCAGCGAGTTGCGCTCCTCGTGGCCCGCCTGAATCTCGGAGCGGTCGGAAGCGCCGCGCTTCGTCGAGCGGCAATCGACGACCGCATCGTCATCCGCAACGATTGCTGCGAGCGGGGTGGCCGGCTCTCCGCGGTGCTCGCGACAACCGATCTCGACATCGACGCGCTCGACCCGGCGCGCAAGGCGGCCGCGGCAGCCGCGTTCGCGCGCATGTGCCACACCCTCGAACGCCCGATGCAGTTGCTCATCCGCGTTCGCCGGCTCATCGATCCTGACGTGCCGCCTGCGGAGGGGCAGCATTCGCGCCTCGACGATGCGATGCGCCGCTACTGGGCCGATCAGATCCGCGACGGCGAGCGGCACACGCGTCAGGTCTTCGTGATCCTCTCCGCGCAGACATCCGCGGCACTCGACTCGGCGTGCGCGCAGGCATGCGATCGATTGGGCGCGCTCGGCGTGGGGGCACATCGTCTCGACGGCGACGATCTTTACGCCGTGGTTGCTGACGGGTTCGACGTCAACGCCGCGACCACATGGTCCGAGCATCGAGAGCACGCAGCGGTCGGAGACCACGTGGTCTGCGGCCATGCGCTGCAACGACTTCCCGGGCACCCCGTCAGCCCGGGATGGCTCGCGCCGCTCCTTGCCGTGCAGGTGGAAGTCGACATCGCCATCCACCTCGAGCCGGCGCCACTCGGTGATGCGCTGGGCCGTCTCAACCGTCGCCTGCGCGACTTCTCAGCGCATCGCATGCTCGAGGTCGAGCGAGGAGCGCTCGGTGATGTGCACGTCGACATCGGGCTCGATGCCGCAACGGCGCTTCGCGAACGCCTGGCTCGCAACCTCGGGCGGCCGCTGCACCTCTCGGTGATCGCCACCGCTCGCGCAACGTCGATCGATGAGCTACAGGCACGAAGCGATGTGTTGCGACTTGGATTCGCCTCCGCTCTGATCGGCGTCGAGGTCACCCACTTCCGGCACCTCGCCGCGCACGTCAGCACGCTGCCACTCGGGGTCAACGCCCTGCGCGCGTCCAAGCTCGTCGATTCAACCGCTGCCGCAACCTGCATCCCCTGGATCGAGGCGGGATGCTCGGACCCTGACGGCTACCGGCTCGGCGCCGCCACGCGATCGGGGCTTCCTGTGCGCGTGGCGCCGTTCGACACCGCGCGTCATTCCAACCCGAACATTGCCGTCTTCGCCGCGTCAGGACACGGCAAGAGCTTCGCCATCGGCACGCTCGTGCTCGAGGCCGCGGTCGCGGGCGTGAACTCCGTGATCATCGACCCCGAGGGTGAATACCGCGGCCTCGTGACCGCGCTCGGTGGCCGTTATCTCGAACTGGCGCCCGGGACGGACGCAGCCGTCAACGTGTTCGAAGGTGCAGTTGACGACCCCGAGGAGACGATCGCCGCGGTCGTGGATCTCGTCACCGTGCTCTGCGGCGATGGCCTCGGCGATGTCGAGCGCGCCGTGGTCGATGCGGCGGGTCGCGATGCCCTGCAGCGGGCGCTCAGCGAACATCGCACACCGCTCCTCGAGGACTGCCTTCCGATGCTCGACCTCGAAGCGCGTCCCGTCGCGATGGTGGTGCGCCGCTTCTGCACCGGAGGCCTCGGGGCGCTCTTCAACCGACCGACGTCGCTCAAGGTCGACTCCGGCGTCTGTGCCATCTCGCTGCGCGATATGCCACCCGAGCACGTCGCCGCTGCAACGTTGATCGTCGCGCGATGGCTGTGGGAGCTGGTTCGACGCGACCGCCGGCGCCGCCACATCGTCTTCGACGAGGTTGGTGCGCTCTGCGTCCACCGCCCGCTCCGCGATCTCCTTGTGCAGCTCGCGCGCCGCTGCCGCAAATACAGCGCGTCACTCGTCGTGGCGACGCAGAACGCACAGGACTTGCTCGGTACCGACGAGGGCAGCGTGATCGCCACCAATTGCGCTGTCGTGCTTCTGGGTGGTCATCGGGCTGCCGAGACGGCGCGAATGGAGCATGCGTTCGGGCTCACCGAAGCACAGAGAGGCTTCCTCGAAACCGCATCTCGCGGCGAGTTCCTGCTCCTCGCCGGCGATCGGAGAGTGGCCATGCGCATCGAGGTCCCGGAGCTGCATCGTTCCATACTCACGGACGAAACGGAGACCGCGTACCCCCTTGACGCCAGCCCGCTCGACTCGCAAGATATGGGGGCTCCCGGACGGCTGAGCCCCAAGATATGGGATCATTAGAGTGATCTCAGTACTCGGAGATTGGGGCTCGAGGTCGCCAGGGCGCGGTCCAGCACACGTCTCTGCACAATGAAGCGCCCACCAGCTAGAAGAGGAAAGACCGTGGATCGATCCGCCTCCAAACCCGTCCCAGACGACTCCCACAGCATCTCGATGGAGCCGCCGACCGGCCGTCGTACAGGCCGCAGGAATGGGACGGCGCAGGCACGCGTGAGCGCCAAAGTTGAAGTTGAGGGTGGCGGCATTCACGTCGAGCGGCGCTTCACCCATGAGGGTGTGCATCCCTTCGACGAGGTCACCTGGGAAACCCGGACCGCTGCCATCGGCAACGAGAAGGGTGAGAGCGTTTTCGAGCAGAAGGACTGCGAGATCCCCACGTTCTGGTCACAGATGGCCACAAACGTCGTGGTCAGCAAGTACTTCCGCGGGAAGCTCGGCACGCCGGGTCGTGAGACCAGTGTCAAGCAGATGATCTCGCGGGTTGCGGACACCATCGGAAAGTGGGGCCGCGAGGGCGGCTACTTCGCCACCGAGACCGATGCCCAGTCGTTCCAGGACGAGCTGACCCACCTGTTGCTCCATCAGAAGATGAGCTTCAACAGCCCGGTGTGGTTCAACCTCGGCGTCGCCACGAGTAAGCCTCAGATCTCAGCGTGCTTCATCAACAGCGTCGAGGACACGATGGAGTCGATCCTCACGCTCGCCAAGACCGAGGGGATGCTCTTCAAGTACGGCAGCGGCACGGGAACCAACCTCTCCACCATCCGCTCGGCAACCGAGTCACTGGCCGGCGGTGGAACCGCGAGCGGGCCGGTGTCCTTCATGAAGGGCTTCGACGCGTTCGCCGGCGTCATCAAGAGCGGCGGGACCACCCGTCGCGCCGCCAAGATGGTGATCCTCAACAGCGACCACCCCGACGTCGAGGAATTCATCACCTGCAAGGTGAGCGAGGAGCGCAAGGCGTGGGCGCTCATCGAGGCCGGCTACGACAGTGCCTTCACCGGCGAGGCGTACGCGTCGGTCTTCTTCCAGAACAGCAATAACTCCGTGCGCGTCACCGACGAGTTCATGCGCGCGGTGCAGGACGACCGCGACTGGCACCTTCGCGCGGTCACCGACTCCAACCGGATCCTCAAGACCGTCAAGGCGCGCGACTTGATGCGCCTCATCGCCGAATCCGCCTGGCAGTGCGGAGATCCGGGGATGCAGTACGACACCACCATCAACGACTGGCACACGAGCGCGGTGACCGGTCGCATCAATGCCAGCAACCCGTGCAGCGAGTACATGTTCCTCGACGACACCAGCTGCAACCTGGCGTCGATCAATCTCACTCGCTTCCTCAACGACGACGGCTCGATCGATATCGAGGCATACAAGCACGCGATCCACATCACGATCACCGCGCAGGAGATCCTGGTGAGCAACGCGTCGTATCCGACCGAGAAGATCTCCAAGAACAGCGAGGAATTCCGCCCCCTCGGTCTTGGCTACGCCAACCTCGGCGCGCTGCTCATGGCTCGCGGCGTTCCCTACGATTCCCCGCAGGGTCGGGATCTGGCCGCCTGCCTCACCTCGATCCTCACCGGCGAGGCGTACGCGCAGTCGGCGCGCATCGCGCGCGAGATCGGTCCGTTCAGCGGCTACGCGGCCAACCGCCAGCCGATGCTCCGCGTCGTGGGCAAGCACCGCGAGGCTTCGTACAACATTCCGACCGATAACATCGAGCCCGACCTCGTCGGTGCGGCGCGACATGCGTGGGACGAAGCCCATGAGCTCGGCGCGCGCCACGGGTACCGCAACGCGCAGGCCACCGTGCTCGCGCCCACCGGGACGATCAGCTTCATGCTCGACTGCGACACCACCGGCGTCGAGCCGGACATCGCGCTCGTCAAGTACAAGAAGCTCGTCGGCGGCGGGATGTTGAAGATGGTCAACGGCACCGTGCCGGCCGCACTGCGCCGGCTCGGCTACGGCGAGACCGCGATCGGCGACATCATCGCCTTCATCGACGCCAACGACACCATCGAGGGCGCACCGACACTGCGCGATGAGGATATTGCGGTCTTCGACTGCGCGTTCACTCCGCAGAATGGCAAGCGCTCGATCTCCTGGCAGGGCCACCTCCGGATGATGGCGGCGGTGCAGCCATTCATCAGCGGCGCCATCTCCAAGACGGTGAACATGCCCAACGAGGCGACCGTCGAGGACATCGAGCGCGCGTACACCGACGGGTGGAAGCTCGGGCTCAAGGCGGTCGCGATCTACCGCGACGGCAGCAAGAAGAGCCAGCCCCTGGCGACGAGCATCGACAAGACCACCGGACATCGCGTCCAGGTTGTCGAGCGTCCGCTGCGCAAGCGCCTTCCCGCCGAGCGCACCGCGATCACGCACAAGTTCGAGGTGGGCGGCCACGAGGGCTACATCACCGTCGGCCTCTACGAGGACGGCACGCCCGGCGAGATCTTCCTGCGCATGGCCAAGGAGGGTTCCACGGTCAGCGGCCTGATGGACTCGTTCGCGACGGCGGTGTCGCTCGCGCTTCAGTACGGCGTGCCGCTCCCGGCACTCGTCGACAAGTTCTCGCACACGCGCTTCGATCCGCAGGGCTTCACGCGCAACCCGGAGATCCCAATCGCCAAGTCGGTGATGGACTACATCTTCCGCTGGCTCGCGTCGAAATTCCTGCCCCAGGAGGAGCGCGATCGCCTCGGCATCATCCGCCGCGAACCCGACGGCAGCGTCACCGAACCAGTGTCGGCGGCCGACGTGGAGATCGAGGCCATGGCAACGATGCCGATCACCCCTTCGGCCGCGGCGCGCAAGCCCGTGACCGCGATTCCGACCACCAGTGCCGGCGCCTTCATCAACCAGGAAGACGCACCAACCTGCAGCGACTGCGGCAGCCTGATGGTGCGCAACGGCGCTTGCTACAAGTGTCACAACTGCGGCGCGACGAGCGGCTGCAGCTGATTTCCTAGCACCTCCTCCCCTCTCGCCCGGGCCGCCT
>JBAQGL010000380.1:0-2157 GCA_049287785.1 Candidatus Dormiibacterota bacterium
GGGCAGAGGGGCTCAGCGCGCCGCGAGGCGCGCGCAACGGGGCAGTGGTCGCACCCGCCGAGGCTCTCAGCGTCGTTTCCTTCTAGGGGTTCTCAATCGCGTTTCAAGCGTACGCGAGAAAACAACCCGCGGGGGCCGAATGCGCGCCTGTGCGCACCCGGCGGCCCGTTTTGTGTCGGGCCCCTCCGTGATATTGACGCGATCGGCCTGTTAAGAAGCCGTCACGCAAATACCCAATGGATCGTCACAGCGGCACTCTAGAGTGGGTGCCGGGCGTACCTGGGCCTAGCCCCAGATTTCGTTATCGCCCCAAGTAGCCATGGGAACCTCCTAGGAATTTGCGCCTGCGGGTAGCGTGAGACCTGACCGCTGACGCGTTGGTATTGCACGTACTGTAATCCTCCAGGGGGTTCTCTGGGCTTAAGACCTGCTCACCGATCTTGCGTTCACATTTCTTCGTTGTATCTTCGCTTAGTGATTACTGACGCAAGCGACGCGATGGCCCTCACGCAACGCGTCAAACGTCATATGCCACTTGAGGAATTAGGTGCGTGACCCGCTGACAATGCTGTCACGCACATGGCGCCGTTCGCGCCGTGCGGCATAGGATCCGGCGCATGGCGCAGGATGCTGTCGCGCCCCGTACGCAGGAGGCTGAGCACCCTCGCTGGTTTCGCAGCGCCCTGACTGCGATCCGTCGACTGGATTTGCTTCCGAAGACGCAGCCACTCGGACCTGTGGATTACAACGTCGCGCTCGTCGTCTACGTGGCGTCCATGGGTGCTGCGGCATTGATCGTCGCGGCCATTGCGATCCGCGTCCTCACCAGCGGTGGCACCCTCGGGCCGTTCGCAGTCCAGTTCCCCATCGACCCTGTGACCTTCGCGGTCGCCGGAACC
Source organism: Candidatus Dormiibacterota bacterium (assembly GCA_049287785.1). GTDB lineage: Bacteria > Chloroflexota > Dormibacteria > Aeolococcales > Aeolococcaceae > Palsa-851. The sequence goes on from JBAQGL010000380.1 coordinate 900, forward strand.
ACGATCTTTCTGATGGCTGTCTTCGTCGTCAGGCTGCCTCATCACACCAACGTCGCCTGGGTTCCGACGCCGTTCATCCATATCGGCCTTGCGGTCACTTTTGGACCCGCGGGCGCGGCGGTCGGCGCGCTCGCAGAGCCGATCGGCGCCGCATTGCGCATCCGAAACGGCTGGTTTCGCACCGTCTTCAACGCCTCGAATGCGTTCCTTGCCAACGTCGCCGCCTGGGCTGCGTTCGCTTGGATCCACGGATCAGGCTCCGGGCACACCGCATCAGACCTCATCGCCGGACTCGCCGCGGGAACCGTCCACTTCGCGCTGAACTCGGGGTTCCTCGCGCTGGTCGTGTCCTTGTCAGATCGCACCACGCCCATCAGAAGAGTGCTGAGGCAACGGCTTCTGGTGCTGCCGTACAGCATTGCCTACGGATTCGCCGCGTTTGCGTTTGTCACCATGTACGACAACGCGAAGACGATCGGATTCATGGCACTGCTGGCGCCGGTCATCGTCCTGCACGTGTTCGTCATCCTCTTCGCCCGCAGTGTCAATGAATACGAGAAGCAGCAGAAGGCGGACCAGGAGGAGATCGAGAGAAACCTGCAGAAGGCCTTGGGCGCCAGCGAGGCGGAACGTCGACGGATTGCTCGAGACCTGCACGACGGGCCGGTGCAAAGCCTGGCCGGAATGGCGTTCGCGCTTTCAGCCGAGGCGTCGCACCTCAAGACGGCGGCGGCTGCCGGCAACGGTGAAGGCGAGCTGCTCGAACTCCTCGAGGCGTCAGCGACCCAGACCCGTGGCGCGATGAAAGATCTGCGCACCTTGATCATCGAGCTCGCGCCGCCGACCCTGCGTCGAGAAGGCCTCCAAGCTGCACTGGTCGAGGTCCTTCGGGCCGTCAAGCGCAAGGGAACCAACTATGAGCTTGATCTCCCACACGACCTGCGCCTCCGGGAAGACCGAGCCGCGCTGATCTTCCGTGTCGCCAACGAGATCCTTCGCAACGTCGCCACTCACGCGCATGCAAAGAATGTCAAGGTGGAGCTCACCACTGCGGATCGCTGGGCCGTCCTCAGCATCAAGGACGACGGGAGGGGCTTCAGCGAGAAGGATATCGAGCGCCAGCGAGCGGAAGGACACCTGGGAACGGCGGCCATCGTCGAGGTCGCGGAGGATGCAGGAGGGACGCTCACCATCGACTCCGAGCCAGGTCGTGGCACGCTCGTCGTTCTGACGCTGCCCATCGAGTAGAGTGGATGAC
>JBAQGL010000381.1:0-5281 GCA_049287785.1 Candidatus Dormiibacterota bacterium
CTTCTATGGTGGCCGAGATCGCCGAGGCCGTGCAGTCAGCGGCCGGCGGGATAGAGTCGCGCCAGGGCGGGTAGCTCAGCCGGTTAGAGCAGGGGGCTCATAACCCCACGGTCCCAGGTTCGAATCCTGGCCCGCCCACCGTTTACGAATTTGCGCAGGATCCAAGGTACCCTTACGTCTGGCGGCTGAAAGCTGTCGGCAGAAGGGATCGGCTGGTGAGGACGGATTGTGAAGCGCTTCGGTTACGTGTTAGCGGCCGCGGTGATTGCCACCGCAGTGTGGTCGCAGCCGCTGAGCGGCGTCGCGGCGCCATCGCCGGTGGTCAGCAGGCATCACGCGACCCTGGGTCCGCTGGCCGAGGCGGCGCTTTCGGCGGCCGTGCATGGCCGCAAGCTCCCCGCTGCGTGGCTCCGAGGCCGCGCGGGCAAACAGGGAACGACATACGGTGTGTTCCTTCGCGGCACGACGAGTGCCAAAGCAATCGCTCAGACGGGTGCGGTGCCTGGAACTGTGTTGAGCGTCGGCGCCACCGCCGAAGCCACACTCGGGCAACTGAACCTCCTCGCTGCGCTCCCTGGGATCACCGAGGTAGACCTGGCCCGCCAGGCGACCCGACAGTTGGACGTGAGCGTGCCGGCGATTCACGCCTCCGAACCAAGCCACGCGAGCACCGCGGGTGTCCCCCATCTCTGGTCCGGCACCGGCGGCTCGGATGGTCCATACATCTCTGTTCAAGGCGGCAAGCTCGTATGGCAGGACGGAGGGGGTGGCTACTCCTGCTGCGAGGGCTATGTGCGTGTGCCCGTGCTCGACGGGAGCCGCTTGTATACACGGAACCTGCAAAAAGGCAACCAAATCCTCTCTGCGTCCAACGGCCAAGCAATGGGAACATTCAGTTCGACGGTTGCGCCGGCCTTCGACACGACCGACATGTTCTCCGTCAGTGGCGGGGTTCTCACCGCGACCGGAAGCAACAACTGGACGTATTCTGGCGATGGCACGCCAAACGGTGCACCCATCACGGCAGCCATCGTCGCCAATGGAACGGTATATGTCGGCGCCGCATCGGGAAAGGTCTATGCGCTCTCGGAGGCCGTCAACGGAGTTAACGCGCCCATCTGGGTTGGGAACGCCGGTGCACCGATTCTCGCGCCAGTCGAAGATGTCTTGGGCAATTTCAACAACTCCACGCTGACTGGTGGCCTTGCGGTCGGGGGCGGCATGTTGATCGTTCCAGCGACTGGCACGCTCACAGCATTTGGCGATCCCATAGTTACGGCCTCATCCGACACGGTCACGGCCTATCAGATCGATCCGGCCCACGACGGTGATCAACTGGGCGACAGTCTCACTGCTCCGCTCGCAGCAGCGCCGAAATGGAGTGTCACGCTTGGAGCGAGCGTCACCAACCCGATGATCGCGAACGGCTTTGTGTACGTGATCGGCCAGGCCGCTGTGGTCCCGCCGCAATACAATGGCGACGCGACGTTGTACGCCCTCAACGAGTCCAACGGATCAGTTGCGTGGCAGGTGTCACTTGCGAATCCGGGTGAGGTAGGGCTGGCTTATGACAACGGTCGGATCCTCACAACCATAATGCCGGACAACGGGACTCAAGGCACCGAGGTCAACGCCTACAATGCCTCGACCGGTGCACTCGACTGGACTGTCACACCATTTGAGGTTGACATGGTCGCAGCCCCGGTAGCCGTCAATGGCATCGTCTATGTCAATGAAGTCAATGGTGGGGGCACGGGCAAAGCCTTCGGCTTCAACGAGTTGTCGGGTGCGGTGGTGCAGTCGAATCCCCTCATAACCGTTGACGTCACGTCGCCCGCCGTGAGTCATTCGGGCGTCTACACCAGCGGTGACGACCTGACGACTTATGACTTCGCGCCAACCATCGTCAGCGCCGCGGCACCGCCAACTTTCAGCGGTGACACTGGTCAGGGCACTGTGGTCGGTGTCGTTGACACCGGCATCGACCTCGCGAACCCCGACTTCCAGACCAACAGCGGAACACGCATCGTCGATCTGTGGGATCAGGCTGCATGCCCCAACGCTACCGCCACTGCGTGTCCGACCCAGCCCCCAAACTCCCAGGGATTCACCTACGGTGCCGAGTGCGCCAGCGCCGCCATCAACGCAGCCACGTGCGGGCCTTTCTCGTACAGCGACACTGGCAGCGGTGACACGTGCAATACACCGGTCGGCGTCCCTGGAGGGCAGACGGTGTCCTTGGCCGAGGAGGACTGCGACGGGCATGGCACCCACGTCACGGGCATAGCCGCGGGGAATGGACGCGCGGCTCCGTTTGGCACCTACATCGGGGTTGCGCCCCAGGCGGATCTGGTCATCGTCAAGAGCGACTTTGACCTGGCGCACATCGTCGACGGGGTGGCCTATATCTTCAAGGTGGCGGCAGCGCGTGGCGAGCCGGCGTCGGTGAACATCAGCCTAGGTACCAATGAAGGCCCGCACGATGGCAGCGACATGTTCGAAACGATGCTCGACGCGCTCACCGGGCCGGGAAAACTCGTCTCGGTGGCCGGCGGTAATGAGGCGACGAACGACCCGTCCTTCCATTACCACGCCAGCGGGAGCGTGAACTTCGATCAGATCCGCACCGACGGGCTCGTCGTGCAGTCGATGCCTGTCTTCCTGGATCTCTGGTACCCGGGGACCGATTCGATCTCGGCCGCGATCAGCGAGCCGGGCTTTGCCCAGACCGCATGGGTGTCGCCCGACACGACCGGTGTCTCCGGAGAGGACGGAACGTGTACGCAGCCGACGCCCGGCCAGGACGAGTTTATCGACGCGCAGAACAACGTCCTCGAGATTCTCTCGTGCACCCATATGCCGAACAACGGCATGAACGAGATTCAAATCGCAATGTTCAATCCCAACTCGGGCTCACCGGAGGGCCTCGTGGCGCCGGGGACCGGCGACGCGTGCTCGCAGGCGAATCCGTGCTTCAACGACTTCGAGCTGCTGCTGCGCGGCGACACCTCGTCGAGCGGGAAATACAACGCCTGGACGTTTGACCAGGGCGACTACTTCTTCTATCTTGGCGACGGAAACGACACGTCGACCCTTGACGAGCCTGCCAGCGCGCATAACGTCATCAGTGTCGGTAGCTACGTGAGCCGGAACTCGTGGCCGAGTGAGCTCGGGACGGAGACTGAGACAGCGCCGGCGGGCGCCATCAGTAGTTTCAGTGGCCATGGCCCCACACTGGACGGCCGCAATGGTATCGATATCGTCGCTCCCGGTGAGGAGATCGGCTCGTCGTTGTCATCGGCCGCAGGCTCAATTACCAGCGACTGTCCGGCGGGTACGCCACAGGGCTGCATCGCTCCAGACGGCAATCACCTTTTCCTCCAGGGCACGAGCATGGCGTCTCCGCACGTCGCGGGCGCGCTTGCACTCCTGCTCGAACAGCAGCCCACGATCGACGTTGCACAGGCGAAGTCGCTGCTCGCACAGTCTGCGAACACGACGCCGCTCACCAACAGCAGGGCGGCCACGACCTGGGGTGCGGGGAAGCTCGAAGTTGGCCCGGGCGTCCTGACCCTCACGCCTGCATCGGGGCCGCCTGCCGGTGGAGGGACGATTCACATCACTGGGGTCGACCTGCAACCCGGAGTGACGATGTCGCTAGGAGGTCGCCCGTTGACGCTCACCAGCACGGGCACCAATTCGTGGTCGGCCACGGTGCCGCCATCGAATGGAGCGGGAGCCGCTGCGCTGACCATCACCAACCCCGACCACAGCACGGCTCTTGACCCGTCCGCGTATGTGTACCTCGACCCCACCGGGTATCACGCAATCACGCCGTTCCGAACATGCGACACCCGGTCCGCCTCGACCACACCGCCGAATCAGTGCAAGGGAAAGCCTCTCGGCTCCGGTGGCACCCTGAACGTTCAGATCACCGGGGGCGTGGTGCCGGCTGGCGCTCGCTCCGTCGTGGTCAATTTGACCGCGATCAATGAGACGAATTCGAGCACCCTTATCACCGCGTACCCGACAGGCGTCGCGCGGCCTCTGGCATCCAATATCAACATCCAGCACAGCGGCGTCGCGACCAACCTGGCCATCGTTCAGCTCAGCGCCGCGGGGGCGATCACGCTCTACAACGCCGTTGGACTTGCCGACGTGATTGTGGATGTCGAGGGATACTTCGCGACTCCCGTCGGTTCCGGGATCGTTCCGGGCGAATTCCACAGCATCCCGCCGTTGAGACGATGCGACACTCGAGTCGGTTGCGGCGGCCCGGTCGCGGGCGGGACCTGGCGCGATGTCGTCCTCTCCGGCCTGCCGTCTGGAGTTCCGCCTTCAACCCCGTCGATACCATCCGACGGAACAGCCGCGACCGCCGTCTTCAATCTCACGGCAACGGCGGATACCCAGGCAACCTACCTCGCGGTCGCCCCGCCGAACAGCAGCGACCAATGTCCGGTCCGGCCGTTGGTTTCGAACGTGAACCCGGCGGCCAATCAGAGCCTGCCCAACCGCGTGATCTCAGCGCTCGGACCGCGGCATGACGTCTGCGTCTTCAACGCGGTGGGGAGCGTCGACTTCATCATCGATGTTGACGGGTGGTTTGGGACCGGCACCGAAACGACGGCGGGTGCGCTGTTCAACTCAGTCGCACCGACGCGCATCTGTGACACTCGCCCCGGCTCAGGCACGGATTGCGCGGGCGAGACGCTCGGAAGCAATATCTCACTGTCGATTCCGGTCGCGGGTGTCCGCGAGGTGCCCGTGATGAGTGGCACGCCGCCGATTGCGATCGTCGCCAACGTGACCGCGGTGGCGGGGAATGCCACCACGCTGTTCACGCTCTACCCGGCCGACGTCGTTCCAGTCCCGCGCGCGTCGGACCTGAACGCGCTTGCCGGCGAGGTCATCGCGAATCTGTCGATCGTCGGCGTCGCGCAGAACGTGCCGTCTATGGGTGACGTTGCTCTGTACAACGCCTTTGGCACGATCAACGGGATCCTCGACCTCGCGGGCTGGTTCCAGTAGCCGAAGGGCGGGCCCAGCTCCGAGGGTTACCGCCAGAACTGGCTGTAACCTGTGCCTTGCAACGCATTGTCCGTGCGGTAGCGAACAGGTGTTTGGTATAATATTCTGTATGGAAGCGTTCGCCATACCGGATGCCCGACAGCGTCTGACTGAGGCAGTCGATGCGCTCGTCAGCGAGTCCATCGACGGCTTCTCGACCCAGGCGCTGGGCGAGGATCTCGTCGACCTCCGGCGGGCTGCCGATCGCCTC
>JBAQGL010000382.1:0-2996 GCA_049287785.1 Candidatus Dormiibacterota bacterium
GACGTGGAGTGGTGGACTGGGGATTCTGGAAGCGGCGTCGAGGCCTCAGCTCCTGATATCCCGGATGTGGCTTCGCTCTCTCTGCTGCTCGACGCACTGCTCGCGCACTGGCTCGAAACACTCGGACGCTCGCCCAGTTAGCAAGCGGTCTCCAGCGTCTACGGCGGTGTTGTCGGCCGACAACGCGCTCGGGCAGGCCAGCATCCGCCAATGTACCCGGAGCAAACAAACGACGGCCGCAATCGCAGCCGAGCAACAGCGGACAATGATGGGACTCATGGACTCGGACCAACTCAACGCAACCCCCGTTGAACCATTGGCTGGAGGTGTTCGCGAGGTGAGTGGCCGGCTCGTTGTCGCTCGCCGACGCGGCGACCTCTTTGGCACTCTGCGACGGCTAGCGATTTATGTCGACAAGACCAAGGTAGCCAAACTTCGACGAGGGCAGGAATTCGCTTTTGAAGTGCACGCTGGGGAGCATCGGATTCACGTTCGCATGGACTTTATGTTCAGTTTCCCCGTGTGGGTCCGCATCGCCGACGACGATGTCACTAGAGTGAGCTTCGGGATAGACCATCCCTTCGGCAACTGAAGGATGGGTTAGTTGGCTGGCGTGCGATCAGAGTCGCACCCGTGGTGGCTGGGGCGTGTTGGTGGAGCCTGCTGAGGATCACATCCAGCCGAACCGATCGGACTGAATGGTTCGGGGTGCCATAACGGATGGGCCGATTGAATGTCGCGGCGACGAGACCATGACGCAGGCCAGGGTCCGCGAATGTACCTCGACGACTAGACATCCCACGGGGTTAACTTGTCAAGCGGCTGCCTGGCCAAGGGACGGCCAGGCCACCGTTTCGGAGTAGGAACAGCGATGTTCGAGACAGCCATGGAGGATGCCGACCAGCCGGTTAGCAAGAGCGCGAAGCGCCTGATGATGTGTGTGGCCGCGGGCGCGGTGGGCCGCGTAACAGGCCCGGGCGCCTGCTGAGTGGGTGAGTGCGCAGAACGCCCACAGGTAGAGCGCATCGGCAAGACGGCGGTTGCGCGCCACGCGGGCCAGAACCACGAGGCGAGTTCCTGATGCACGGGTGATGGGAGCACTGCCGGCATAGCAGCGTCGCGCTCTGGCATTCTCATAGCGGGTTCGGTCGTCACCGAACTCCGCCAAGACCCGGGCGCCGAGGACCACACCAAGTCCGGGCAGACTGCGCAGGATCTCGGCGTCCGGGTGATCTTCAAAAGCCTCGGCAAGCTCGGCCTCGAGGGTGGCGATCTGCGCGTTGAACTCGCTGATCACGCGCACCATGGCCAGCACCGAGCTGCCATACGCATTGGCGAGCAGCGGCAGCGGCTCCAGTTGCGGCGCGCGCAGTGCGCGTTGCAAGGCCGCAGCGCGCAGGGCGATCCCGCGACGGCGCCCGCCACGCGCCAGCACCGCCCGGAGCTGGTTCAGAGTCAGCCGCCGACCTTGCTCGGGCGTGGGTGCTCGGCCGAGCATCGCGAGTGCGTCTCGACCCGCCAAATCCGTGCCCAGCGCGTCCAGTGCAGCCGGGTAGAACTCCCGCAACGCGCTGCGCAGCTGATGGGCATGCCGGACGCGCGCCCACACCAACGTCTGATGAGTGCGCGCGAGCACCTTCAGGCTCTCTGCAAGCTCGCTGTCGCCGGCGACCGGGCGATGGTTCTGGCGATCGGTGCGCACCAACTCGGCCAACACCTTAGCGTCGCCCGGGTCGGACTTTGCTCGCGACACGGTATGACGGTCGCGGTAGCGACTCACGGCGAACGGATTGAGGGCATACACCTGGTATCCGGTCGCCACCAACCCCTGCACCAGCAGACCGCGGTCGGTCTCGATCCCCACCACCACGGTCTCGGGGTTCGAGGCATGCGCGCCGACCAGCTCGTGGATGCGTGCCAAGCCTTGGATCCCGTCGGGCACTCGTGCCTTGTCGAGACGTACTCCCGCCTCGTCCAGGAGGCACACGTCGTGGTGCGCCTCCGCCCAATCGATGCCGAGGTAGACCATGTGGCGCTCCTCCTGTGTGGACACGACGACGAGCCGGAGGAGCATCGCGGCGCCCTAATGGATCAGTGCTCGGGGCAAGACATCCCACCGGCCGTCTTGTCTCCTCGCCAACCGAAGGGGCCACGCTCTAGTCGTGGAGCTCAGCGCTCTGGTTCGAAGAGTGGTCACCCGCCGGCGGCTCGGGAGCAGCTTGCTCCTCAGCCGGGCTGCTCGACTCCCATTAGGTCGAAAGTGGCGATCGCCATCCGATTGGTATCGTTGCCCGCCGGGATCGGGGTCGGCATCGCAATGGCCCAATTTGTGAGCTTCTGCAGTCGACCAGAGGTTGTGTTGACCCACATGTGCTCGTGGCAGACCACGTATCCGTTGTGGGCGCTCATCCTCTTTGGCGTGGCGGCGGCTGCGGTGATGCTGCTTCTGGCACGAGCGGTCGCACCTCACCCGCTGGGTACGACACCTAGCCGCTCGGCCTTATCCCTCCCCAGGCGAGCATCCGCCAATGTACCCAGACGGAGCTGAACGCTGGACGGCCTTACGGGGGTAGCCGCCAAGCTATCGGCCCCCGTAGCTGGCTCATCGCGATCGACGAGATCAGCTCAATCGTAGTGGCCAATGTTGCTACGAAGGATGACCTTTCTGCCAGTCACCTCGCTGCTTCCTTGCCTCGATGAGGAAGCGTTCGGCATGGGCAACAAACGGCCCTTCGCGCTGGATCTTCTCGTGGAGGCTCAACAGCCGATCCCGGTAACTATCCACCTTGAACCCGGGCACCGTCCACAACACCTTGCGTAGGAAATAGACGACCGCTCCGACGTCGTTGAAGACGACCCGCAGCGATTCCTGCCGCAAATCCACCACGTCGAGGCCGGCCTCCTCAGCTTCCTTTGCCGCTCGCTGCGGGCTGCGCGAGTCGCCGATGGCTTGCGGACCCATCATGAAGTCGATGAGCTCTCGATTCGAGCCAGCA
>JBAQGL010000383.1:0-4976 GCA_049287785.1 Candidatus Dormiibacterota bacterium
CGTCGACCCGTGCGCGCCGTTCGTCTTCCCGACCTTCTGGCTTGCCGGCGCCCTCGAGGCCACCGGCCGTGACGGCTCACCGTGGCTCGCCGCCGCGCTCGCGACTCGCGGGCCTCTCGGGCTCTTCGGCGAGGTCGCCGATCCCGTCGAGCGCTCTCCGCTCGGCAACTACCCGCAGATGCAGAGCCACGCGGCCTTCGTGCTCGCCGTGGTTCCGGCGAGATCGTCGGGTCCGCGGGTTTTGTAAAGGCACAACCCACCGGACCGGACAATCTCCTGACCGTCGAAGCAGAAAGGGTCCTAACGTGAAGCCGATTAGGCGTCACACGGGGAGGCGGCCGGCGGGATTCCGGGATCGTGCACCGCGACCGCCACCCCTCCCGGCACCAAGGCGACGCATTCGATATCGGCGCGGAGCACGCGGAGCCTCGGATCGATCGCGAAGAGCCGATCGAGGGAGAGTGCCGCATCGATCTCCGACGCCAGGCCGCTGCTGGCGAACCCCGGGAGGCCGAGCATTCCGATATCCACCTCGGGAACCTGCGCGGCGATCACCGGCCCGGTCGGCCCCGACTGGAGCGACAGGCTGATGTGCGCGACGGCGGTCGGCGTGAACGGACCGGCCGATATGGTCGCCGAGACCACCACGAGCCCGCCACGGCTGCGCACCCGGAGGTTGCGGAACTCGTTGGGGTGCGGGTTGTTGGCGACCGCGAGCACGGTGAGGTCCTGCTCGCTCATCACCACCACACCGTGGGGGCCCTGGATGAGCTGCGCCGCCATCTGCGTGCCGAGCGCGATCGCGATCGCCGTCTCGTTTGACCCGTGGGACGGGCCGGCCGGCGGCGCCCCGAGCTCCGGCGCCGCGAGGGCGCGATCGGCAAGGAAGACCGACCCACCGACGGCGATGAGGAGCACGAGCAGTCCGAGGCAGCACCCGCGCACGATCCCGCGCTGGTCAGAGAGGCTCACGCCTCCTATGTTCGCCCTCCAGGCTCGCCCGCGCGTGCCGGCGGCACCGGATAGAGGATCAGCCGCGTCCGCGCGTGGCGGCGGACCTCCTGCGGGCTCCAGTACAGGGGGAACTGACGGTTGGTCCGCCACCGCCGGGACAGATCCCGGTAATGGCGGGATCCCGGCTGCCCGGACTGTCCAGGCAGGTGGATGCCGCCGCTCGCATCCCAATTGCCGACGTCGATGACCTGGCGCCAGGACGGGGCCGACAGTCGCGTGGCGAAGGGCTCGCCGGGCACCAGCGAGGTTGCCAGGACCGTGTCGGTGTTGCCGCCAACCCTGATCGACGGGGCGTTGAAGAACCGTGCCAGTCCGCGACGGCGGCCAAAGGCGTGGATCAGCTCGAGCCGGTGGACCCGGCCCCAACGCCAGCCCCGCGGGTTGCGACCCAGGCGGCCGCGGAGATCGGTCATCGCGTCGTCGAGCGATCTCGAGATCACCTCCGCCCATGTGGTGAGCCCCTCGAAGAGGCCGTCATCGCCGAGCTCCCACCGCTCGATTAGTGATGGGGTGAGCCGGCCGACGATGTTTCCCGGGTACTGGAACACCGGGTGGGACAGGTCGACACCAGCAAGGATCCGCCACGCGTTGCCGCAGATCGGGCTCAGCGAATGCTCCGCCAGGCGAGCCATGAACGCCTCGTAGAGGGTCGGTTCCGTCCGTCCCGGGTCCATGACCGCGTCCCACTGGGCCAGGCGCTGGCGCGCCGACTCGGCCGTCGGGTTGGCGCACTGGATCCTCCCGAGCAGGCGGACAACCTGCCGGGCCGGAGGGCAGACCAGGTCCATCTGAGCGCGTGCCATGTAGGGGAGGTCGACCACCCGCTCGCCGAGCAGCTCGCCGATCCGCAACGCGCGGTAGCCCGACATGTAGTCGGCGCCGATGTAGAAGGGGAAGTTGTCGCCAGTGATGCGATTGTTCGCGGTGATGATCTGATGCTCAGGGGGATCGAAGATCTGCGGAACCTCGTCGATGGTCAGGTAGCGAGTCCAGACGGCGTTTCCCGTCCACCCCTGCACCGGCAGACCGCTCGGCTTGGTTCTGCGAACCGGGATCCGCCCCGAGAGCAGGTAGCCGATGTGGCCGTCGACGTCCGCATACACCACGTTCTGGGACGGGGCGTCGAAGGTCGTGAACGCTTCCTTGAAGCTCTTCCAGTCCTCTGCGCGCTGCAGGCGGAGGAGCCCTTCGGCAGCGCCTCCGGGCTGCAGCGCCGTCCACTGCAGTGCGAGCCCTCGCCAGATGCCGCGCTCAGGATCCTCGATCCGCTCGACGACGGGACCGTGGCGGGTGACCACCACCTCCTCCAGGACGTCGGACGAGTTCTTGACGTGGATGATCTCGCGCAACCGCCGGGTCGGTTCGAAGCCCCGCTCGGTCCGGAATTTATCGGCCGCCGGCGTGTCGAACTCCTCGATCACCAGGTCCTGGCAGTCGGCGAAGGAGTTGGTGAAGCCCCAGGCGACGCGGGTGTTGTGACCGATGATCACGAACGGCATCCCGGGCATGGTCACGCCGGTGGCTTCGAAGTCATCCCCGGCCTGGACGTGCGTCGCGTACCAGATCGAGGGCATGCCCGGGACCAGGTGCGGGTCGTTGCAGAGGATCGGCCGGCCAGATGTCGTGCGCTCGCCGGAGACGACCCAGGCGTTGCTCATTCCTCCGGCGGTCGGGATCCAGCGCGCCGCTTCGCGGAACATGTTCAGCAGTTGCGATCGCGTGTCGGCGCCGGCGACGCGAACGGTGGTCGCCAGGACGGTCGGGTTGGCGTCCGGGTAAACGATGTCGAGGCGGGCAGCGTGCTCGGGACCGATCGCGCGGAGCAGCTCCAGGCGCTGCAGCTCGGTGTCCCAGTTCATGCTCAATCCCAGCGCCAGCAACTTGAGCGCGGCGAGACTGTGCATCGGCTCCCACGGCTCGGGGGTCACGCCGAGGAGCCGGTACTCGATGGGCAGCGCCCGGCCCGACTGCGCGATGCCGTTGACACCCGCCGCATACGCCTTGAGCATCCGCCGCGCCTCGGGGCCGAGGCGAAGCTCCTCCTCGCGGGCGACGCGCTGCAACCCGACCCGCCGGATGAAGCGGTCGATGTTCACGCCCTCAGCGCCGATCAATTCACTGATGCGTCCGGTCGCCACGCGGCGGGTGACCTCCATCTGCCAGAGCCGGTCCTGGGCGTGCACGACACCCATCGCGAACGCGGCGTCCTCCATGGAGGTCGCGATGACATGGGGAACGCCCCATCGATCACGGCCGACGGTGACTTCCACCATCAGCCCGGGGAATCCGAGCCGTCCTCTCACCCGCGGCAGGGACACACCGAAGGTGCGATGGCGCGCGACCAGCAGAGCGACGCAGACGGCGACCAGCACGGCCGCCGCGACGATGAGGGCAATGATCATTTGAGGCGGTCTGGGAACGTACTACACTCGCGAGCCCATGGCCTTACGAACTCCGCTTTACGACCGTCACGTCGCGGCAGGGGCTCGCATGGTTGAGTTCGGCGGCTTCGACATGCCGCTGCAGTACACGACCATACGCGAGGAGCACATCGCCGTCCGAACCCGGTGCGGCCTGTTCGACCTGTCGCACATGGGTGAGGTCCAGTTCAGCGGCGACCGCGCGTTCGACGTGGTGCAGCGACTGGTCACCAACGACATCGCGCGTCTCGATGTGGGTGGCGCCCTCTACGGCGTGATGTGCAACGAGGAGGGGGGGATCGTCGACGACGTGGTCGTGTACCGGGTACCCGCCGGCTACATGGTGGTGATCAACGCCGCCTGCCGGCCCAAGGACGTCGCCTGGATGGGCGGGCACAGCAGTGACTGCACCTTCGAGGACATCGGCGACGCCGTCGCGCTCCTCGCGGTGCAGGGTCCCCGGGCGGTCGCGCTCGTGAACCGGCTCTGCGCCACCGACGTCGCCGACGTCCGGCCGTTCCACTCCACCGAGACCCAGGTGGCGGGGGTGCAGGCGACGGTCTCCAGAACGGGATACACCGGCGAGGACGGCTTCGAGCTGTACGTCGAAGCGGGCGACGCCTCGGGGCTTTGGGACACGCTCCTCGATGCCGGCGCGGCGGACGGCCTGATCCCGTGCGGGCTCGGCGCCCGCGACACCCTGCGGCTCGAGGCGGGGTTGCGCCTCTACGGCCAGGACATGGACGAGCACACCGATCCGTACAGCTGCGGGCTCGGCTGGACCGTCAAGCCGCAGAAGGGGGAATTCATCGGCAGCGCGGCGCTGGCCCGGCTCGATCCAAAGCACCCGCCCCGGCGTTTTGTCGGCATCGAGCTCCAGGGGAGGGCGATCGCCCGGCACGGCCAGCAGGTGGTTGCCGGCGGCGAGGTGGCCGGCGACGTCACCAGCGGGACGTACAGCTTCACGCTCGACCACTCGATCGCGACCGCATCCCTGGATGGCAACATCCCGCCCGACACCGACCTCTCGGTTGACATCAGAGGCACCGTCGCCGCGGCAGCGGTGGTGCCGCTGCCCTTCTATCGCCGCCCCAAGGGAGCCTGAACGTGGCCGATCTCTCCAACTTCCGGTTCACCGCCAGCCACGAGTGGGTACGCGTCGAAGGCTCGAAGGCGACGGTCGGGATCAGCGATCACGCCCAGGCGCAACTTGGCGATGTGATCTTTCTCGAGCTCCCAGCGGTCGGCACCGAGGTGAAGGCCGGCGCGAAGTTCGGCGCCATCGAGTCGGTGAAGGCGGCCTCCGACCTCTACTCGCCGGTGAGCGGCACCGTGTCCGAGGTGAACGCCGCCCTGACGGATCGACCCGAGCTGGTCAACTCCGATCCCTACGGTGAGGGCTGGATGCTCCGCCTCGACAACGCCAGCGACGATGGCGGAGACCTGCTCGACGAGGCCGGCTACACGAACCTGGTCGGCGCCTGACCTAGACTTCTGGCCGGGGTCAGCTAGCTCAGCTGGTTAGAGCGCGCGGTTCACATC
>JBAQGL010000384.1:0-1606 GCA_049287785.1 Candidatus Dormiibacterota bacterium
GGGTGGTATTGATCGTCTCCCTCACCATCTGGAGCCTCCACCGCCGCGAGATCTGACTCACGGAGTGGGCCGAAGCTACCTTCTCGGCTCGTACCGCATCGCAACTGCCCCCGAGCCGAACTCCAGCCTGCTCAGAAGCTTCAGGTCGACATACCTCGAGAGCCCCGCGAACAACGTCGGCCCGTGGCCGGCGAGCCTGGGCTGCACCACGAACTCGTACTCATCGATCAATCCCAGCTCGGTCAACGCCAGTGGGAGCTTGACGCCTCCAGCAAGCAGTCCCTTGCCCGACTCCTGCTTGAGTTGCTCAACGGCTTTGCCCAGATCACCGCGCACGAGTTCCGCGTTCCAATCGACCTGCTCCAGCGTGCTCGACACGACGTACTTCTTTGCGGCGTTGATCGTCTCTGCGAAGGGCTGCATCCAATCAGGTCTCTCGTCGGGCGGCGGTGACGGCCGCCATGCTGACTCCATCATCTCGTACGTCACCCGGCCAAACAGAAGGGCATCAGCCTCGTTGAGGTTCTCGGCCGCGTGACGATGCACGTCTTCGTCCGCGAGGATTGCACGGTGGTCGCAGCACCCGTCCAGCGTGACGTTGATGGAGTATCGAAGGGGTCGCACTTCGCAAGAGTACGGACAACCCACCCTCGACCGGATCGTCAAATGCGTGACGCACCACCAGGCGTGGACTACGCCGTTGCTGCCCGCTGTCGCGCTCGATAGTTCCGCGCCTTCTCGCGGGAACCGCAGACCCGCATCGAGCACCAGCAACTCCGTCCGTTCTTGGACCGATCGTAGAACGCCCATCGACACGCGTCGCTGCGGCACACCTTGAGCCGTTCCCAGGTGTCCATGAGCGTCGCCTCGACGATCGCCGTCGAGATCATCCCGAGGAAGTTGTCGACGCCGCCGCAGTTGACCGCGAGCGTTGCGCCCGCGGCCGACAGCACCGGGCGGAGTGGCGCGGTGCCGAGCAGCTTCTCCAATCTCACAGCCACGGCCGGATCCACGTTTTCTCCTGTGTGTGCCTCGAGGAGATCGCGTAGCGCCTCGCGAGTGGCGACGAGCCGGGCTCGGTCCTTCTCCGACACCTCCAGGTCAGCTCCAACCGTCTCGCGAAGCCAGTCTGCAGCCAGCGGACCGGTCCGGAGCTCATCCACACCATCGGGCATCTCGGTGCTGTTGATGAAGCGCTGGATGAGGGCGAGCGAGCCGGGAGCGGGGCTGCGCGGTTCGGGTTCACTCATGTCGATTCGTCACCAGTATAAGCATTTGACAAGTGATGCGCCATGCGGTACGATATCACCAGTAAACCACCTTTGATGGTGATTCAAACGGAGGAATCGCAATGTACGGAAATCTGATTACAGAGATGGCCCAGGTCAGCGAGCAGGAGCACATGCAGGAGGCCATCATGGCCCGCGCTCGCGCCGAGGCTCGTCGCGAGCGCCGCCGTGTGCTCGGCCCCGGGCGGGCCGCCCGCGCGTGGAAGGCCTTTTGGGCGCCTCGCGACATGGTGCTCGTCTACCGCCGCGCCGGTGACAATTCCCCGGCGGATCTCACCCCCTGCGCGGACTGCTAGTCCGCGCTTCGGGGGCGGCGG
>JBAQGL010000385.1:0-4552 GCA_049287785.1 Candidatus Dormiibacterota bacterium
GAACCGGCGCTCGGGTTATCCGACCGAGCGCAGCGCCGGGTAGTACGCGCGAAAGCGAGCCCGCGCGTCGCGGTACGGTGCGATCCAGCCGGCGACCGGGTCGATGACCTCGGTCACGCGGACGCAGGCGTCGGCGGCCTGGTCGAGGTCTCGGTAGACACCGGACGCCACGCCGCCGAGGAGCGCTGCCCCGAACGCCGAGCCCTGGTCGGTGGCCATGATCTCGAGCGGGATCTCGAGCGCAGTCGCGACGATCTGCAGCCAGAGCCGGCTTCTCGAGCCGCCGCCCGAAACGCGCCCTCGCGCAGCGGTGGCGCCGACGTTATTCACCGTGTCCAGGCAATCACGCAGCCCGAAGGCGACTCCCTCGAGCACCGCCCGCGTGAGCGCGCCGCGCCCATGCGTGACCGAGAGCCCGCAGAAGGCGCCGCGCGCATCCGGGTCCGCGTACGGCGTCCGCTCGCCGGCGAGGTACGGGAGAAAGGTGAGGCCCTCACTCCCGGGCGCGATCCGTTCTGCTTCGTCGAGCATCGCGTCGTACGCGACATCGGGGAGCAGCGTGTCGTGGTACCAGGCGAGTGACCCGGCCGCCGAGAGCATCACGCCCATCACCATCCAACGATCAGGGACGGCATGGCAGAAAGCGTGGACCCGACCCTTACTATCAGGGAGATAGTCCGTGGTCGCGGCGAGCACCACGCCCGAGGTGCCGAGCACGACGGAGAGCGGCCCGGGTCCGGTGATGCCCGCGCCGACCGCGGCCGCCGCCTGATCGCCTGCGCCGGCGGCGACAGGAGCTCCGTCGAGAGTCCCCACCGGGTCGGTACTCTCGGCGAGCTGCGGCAGCCACCACCGAGGGATGTCAAGCCAGGACAGCAGCTCGCTGCTCCAGAGCCGTGCGCCGACATCGAGGAACAGCGTCCCGGAGGCATCGGCGACGTCCATGCAGTGCGTGCCGACCAGATGATCGCGCACGAAATCCTTGGGCAGGCAAATCCGGCGGATGCGCTCGTATTCCTCGGGCTCGTTCTCGCGCATCCAGAGCAGCTTCGGCGCCGTGAATCCCGGCAGCGCGCGGTTGCCGGTAAGACGCAGCAGGCGCTCCAGGCCGTCGCCTGCCTCGAGGATCGCGCACTGAGGCGCGGATCGCTGGTCGTTCCAGAGGATGGCGGGCCGGATCACCGAGCCTTCGGCGTCGAGGCAAACGAGCCCGTGCATCTGTCCCGAGAAGCCGATGCCGAGGATCTCCGACGTTTCGGCTTTGAGACGTGCGATCACGTCCCGGGTGGCTGCCAACCATTCCTCGGGCTGTTGCTCCATCCATCCTGCGTGCGGCGAGCTGACCGGGTATTCGCGCTCGGCGGTGGCCAGCACCCGTCCCGTATCCGGATCGACAGCGATTCCTTTGGCTGACGACGTCCCGACGTCGATGCCGACGAGTGCCCCCGACCGCTGCGCCACGGCGCTAGGAGCGGAGGCCGTACAGGTAGTCGAGCGCCAGCTGGTCGAGCCGCTCGAACGCCATGCCCCGTGTTGCGGTCGCCTCGACGTCAAGAGTCTCCGAGCGTATCGACGCGAGCGTCTCTCCAGGTGCCAGCGTCGTCTGCGCAAGCTGGTCGAGTCTTGCCGCCACGCGTGCTGCCTGCACCTCCGCGTCCGCCCGGAACGCCTGGGTCCGATCACGCAGCACGAGGTAATTGCGCATGCAGGCTGCGGCGCTTTCCCACACACCGTCCATGTCCTCGGTGCGCGGCGGCTTGAAATCGAAATGGCGCGGACCCTCGTAACCGCCGGACTCGAGGATGTCCACCGTCCAGAACGCGCCGCGGGCGTTTCCGGCGCCGAAACGAAGGTCCTGGTCGTAGCGCGGCCCGTTCTGGCCGTTCAGGTCGACGTGGAACAGCTTGCCGTGCCACAACGCCTGCGCAAGCCCATGCGCGAAATTCAAGCTTGCCATCTCCTCGTGACCGACCTCCGGGTTGAGGCCGACCATCTCCGAATGCTCGAGCTCATTGATGAAGGACAGGGCGTGTCCGATGGTGGGCAGGAAGATGTCGCCACGCGGTTCGTTCGGCTTGGGCTCGATGGCGAAACGCATGTTGTAGCCCTGCTCGATGACATAACCGGTGAGGATGTCGAACGCCTCCTTGTAGCGGTCGAGCGCCGCGCGAACATCCTTTGCGGCGCCCGATTCAGCGCCCTCGCGGCCACCCCAGAAGACGACGATTCCCGCACCCAGCTCGGCGGCGATGTCGAGGTTGTCAGCCACCTTGCGCAGCGCGAACCGCCGCACCTCGCGATCGTTGGCGGTGAACGCGCCGTCACGAAACACCGGGTGCGAAAAGAGATTGGTCGTCACCATCGGGATCACCAATCCGGCAGCGTCGACGGCGCGGCGCACGCGCTGGATGGCACTGCTCTTCTCGGCGGCGGTGGCATTGAAAGGGAACACGTCGTTGTCGTGGAAGCTGACTCCGTACGCGCCCAGCTCCGCAAGCTTTGCGATCGCAACCTCGGGGTCGAGTGGTGCGCGAATCGCCGTCCCGAAAACGTCAACCCCCTGCCATCCGACCGTCCAGAGCCCGAATGAGAAACGGTCGGCGTGACTCGCTTGCAGCACAACGTCCTCCTCGCGCCCGCCGTGATCCTCGAAACGTGCAAGAGTGCCGCGGAGCGATCGCAATTGGCCTCGGGCTCGCCGCAATTATACAGTGAGTTGTGACGTCCTTCCAGGGCGCCGTCGGCGCATTCCCAGAGCGACCATTTGTATGTCTGGGACTGCGGCTACAGGCCCAAAGCGACAGTGGCCGTGGCAGTGCCGGTTCCCGACAAGCCACCGGTCTCGGTGACCCTGACCGTGATCACAAAGCTGCCGACGAGTGCCGTGTAGTGGTGGCTGAGCGTGAACGTCGTCCCGACGAGCGGCAGCGAGTGGGTGCCGGTGCCGTCGCCGTAGTTGACGGTCGCGGTGAACGTATTCCCGGCGAAGTCGGCATCGGTGAAGTTGCCCGACGCACTGAAGTTGCCCAGCAGCGCCAGGCCACCGTTCACGGTCACCTTCGGGGGAACGTCCGGCGGGGGGGTCGGTATGGGTGTTGGTGTTGGTGTTGGAGATGGTGTCGGTGTCGGCGTAGATGTCGGTGTCGGAGTCGGTGTTGACGACGGAATCGGCGTCGGGGCGGCTGTCGGCGTGGCGATCGGTGGCGTGGAAGGCAGCGGACTGCCCGGTGCCGGCGTGGCAGTCGGACCGGGGCCGGGTTCACCCGTCGGCTCGCTTCCGCCACCGGAGGCGGGCGCCGGTGCCGGCGTCGTCGAGGTCGTCTGCCCGGAGGTCGCTCCACCCGTGGTTGAGCCCGATCCGGCCGCGGCCGGCCCACTGCCTCCAGTCTGCCCAGGGACCGCGCCTGTGGAGACGACCGATATCCCCGAGGTCGGCGTGGGGAGCGGCGCCGGCCTCGGCACCAGGCCGGGTGCGGTCAGGCCGATGGCGGTCGTCCCGGACATGATCGCCGCTCCCCAGTTCCATCCGAGCCGATCGACCCAGCCGATCACCGGCAGCTGCGCAATCCACGAACCGATTCCGACGACGCGCCACAGGCGTCCCACCGAGATGTTGAGAAACGCCCGGACGACAACCGGGTCGAACTGCGCTCCCGAGCACTTGACCAGCTCCTGGCGGGCCGCGGTCACCCCGATGGGCTTCCGGTACGGCCGCACCGCGGTCATCACCTCATAGGAGTCGGCCACCGCGACGATGCGCCCCGCGAGCGAGATCTCGTCGCCGGCCAGCCCGCGTGGGTAGCCGCGACCGTCGAAGCGCTCATGGTGATGCGGCACCGCGCCCGCCCACTCGCCCAGCCACGCGGCGAGAGGCCCGATGATCCGGGCGCCCTCATCGGGGTGCCGCCGGACGTTGTCCATCTCCGCGCTGGTGAGCTTCGCCGGCTTCGAGAGAATCTCGGACGGGACCACCAGCTTGCCGATGTCGTGGAGCAGCGAGGCCCAGCGCAGCCGGGCCTGATCAGCGGGGGCCAGCTTCATCTCGTCGGCGATGAGGTCGGAGAACACCCGAACACGCTCCGAGTGACCGCGGGTCTGCCGGTCGTGGACGCTCAGCGCTGCGACGAGCTCGAGCACCATCTGCATGTGCGCCACCTCGCCACCGGTGACCCCCCGGTCGTGTGCCTCCTGGAGCTGCCGTTGCAGGTCGCGCGGTTTGCCGACGCGGCGCGCCACGGCAAAGCGTTTCGGCGCGTTGTCGGGGAAGAGCAATGACAGGTTGAGGAGCGCTGCCAGGGGAAGCAGCCGTCGACCTGCGCGTTCGAGCGCAATGATGGTCACGAGCATCACCAGGCTGACCGTTGCGAAGGACAGCGCCGCAGCGCCGAAGCCGCTCGGTCGTGGCAGGACGCGGGTCAGCACCGCCCCCGCAGCAATGCCGACCACCGCCGGGACGATCACCACCGCGGCTCGGACGAGCAGGCTCAGGACCGGTCGACGCTGCCACTGGTGGCCGGGTGGCACACCCTCAGGAGCGGAGGGCCCGGTGGCG
>JBAQGL010000386.1:0-6725 GCA_049287785.1 Candidatus Dormiibacterota bacterium
CCAGACCACCGTCAGATACGTACACCCGGGAGAGTTGATGGGTGGCCTGCTCGTCATGGGCGCCGCCTTCGACGGCTCCGTGCAAATCGTGGTGGAGTCCATCGTGACCCATCTCGACCTTCTCGCCGTGCGTCGGCGAGTGGTCGCGGACGCCGCGTTGGGAGCCGCCGTCGCGGCGGATCTCGCCCTTCGGTACTCCCATGCCGTGCGTACCATCGGCCTCCACGCGTTCGGGTCGGTCATGCAGCGCGTCGCGTTCGATCTCCTCGAGCGTGCGAGTAGGAGCCAATTGTCCACCGGCCTGCTGGAGGCAGAGGTGTCCCAACAGGAGATTGCCGACGGGATCGGCTCGGCCCGTCAGGTCGTGACTCGGGGCTTGGCCGAATTGCGATCACGTGGGCTTGTCGCCACGACCCATCGCCGGGTCAGAATCCTTGACCCGGTGCGTCTGGAGGCCGTGGCGTTGTCGAATCTCGTCTGAGGATCGGCTCGTGGAACTGTCACCCAGGTGACATCAAGTGCGCTGCCGTGCGCCCATGGTGGCGGTGTGCCACGTCATTTGCGGCCGAGCCAGCACTGAATCGACCACTGCCGCGACGTGGTCAAGGAGGAACGATGTCCGTCTCCCACGCACCCGACCTCGCCCACCAGATCGAGCGCGCCAACACGGGCGGTCTGACTCCGGTGGTATTCATACATGGCCTGTGGCTGCTGCCGCACAGCTGGGACCGATGGGCGACGGTGTTCGCGCAGGCAGGCTACGCGCCGATCCAGCCCGGGTGGCCCGATGACCCGGAGACTGTCGAAGAGGCCAACGCTCATCCCGAGGTGTTTGCCCACAAGACCGTGGGACAGGTCGCCAACCATTGCGCTGCAGTGATCGGGCAGCTCAAGGCGAAGCCCGCCGTGATCGGGCACTCCTTCGGGGGCCTCCTGGCTCAGATCATCGCCGGACGCGGTCTGTCGGCAGCCACCGTGGCGATCGACCCTGCGCCCTTTCGCGGCGTGCTGCCGCTGCCGTTCTCGGCGCTGAAATCAGCGTCACCGATCCTTGGCAACCCCGCCAACCGCAACCGGGCTATCCCGCTCACCTACGAGCAGTTCCGCTACGGCTTCGCCAACGCCGTCAGCGAGGATGAGGCCAAGCAGTTGTACGAGACATTCGCGGTGCCGGCGTCCGGCGCACCGCTCTTCCAGGCGGCGACAGCCAACCTGAACCCTCGGACCGAGGCCAGGGTGGACAGCAAGAACCCCGAGCGGGGACCGCTGCTGATCATCTCCGGCGAGAAGGACAACACCGCCCCCTGGGCGATCGCGAACGCCTCCTACAAGCGGCAGAAGCGCAACCAGGCAGTCACGGAGATCATCGAGATGCCCAACCGCGGGCATGGGCTCGTCATCGACAGCGGCTGGCGCGAGGTCGCCGACACTGCGCTTGCGTTCGTGATGCGCTTCGTGAAGTAAGCACCAATTCCGTCCGTGCCGATCCGTTGACAAGCTCTTGGAAGGTCCCCTCGCGGACAGACCGCACCATCAGCGTCCTGAGACGATTGCGCGCGCCATGCTGCTCAGTGCGAGCTGCGGGAGAGAGCGCGTCATCGAGCTGACCTTCCCTCCGTGGTGGTCGAGGAACGCTTACTGGAGGCGGCCGACCGCCCGGTTGCCAAGTGTGCCGATTGCAGCCATCGAATGACAGCAGCGGAGGTCACGGCGCAAGGGGACGGGACCACCCAAGGCTGATACCCGGCCCGGAGATGAGTGTCTGTCACCAGTCACGGGCTTCAGAGGCTGGAGCGACTGCCATGCCCTACACCGGAGCCCGTGGTTTGAAGATCCGCACCCCGCATCCCACGCACTTGTGAGCGGGGCGCTCGTCGGGCGGGATCAACTCGGCCTGATCGAAGTTCAGGGGGATGATCCGGCTGCTGCCGCATGTCGGGCAGGTGAGCCCTAGCCAATCAGGGCTACGAGTTGCCACTGTGCCGGCGACCCTAGAGGACGCGGGCTCTCACGTCGGCCCGCTAACGTACAGAGCGTCAATTGACCGATTCCGGCTCCCCTATTCTGGGCGCAATGGCCGGGCGAGCCAACAGTCACTTCACACTGGCGAGCGGCCCTACATCCCCTCTCGCGCCATCAGGATCCTCGCCCGACCCCGGCACCCCGGCTCGATGACCCCGGAGCATCCTTTCGGGTACATCGATCTACGGTCGATCTGACGCTGTTGTGACAAGGCGCATACGGGGCACGTCCTCGCGGGCGCTCCAGACGGCAGAATGTCTCGTGTCGAGCCATCTTGTGCACCGGTCCGACGCGCCGGCGACGGGTCCGATCGACCAAAGGTTGATCGCACCGCTGCGTGACCTGGGCTCCAACGACTTCTGCCAATTGATCCGGATGTTCCTCGACGAGGCCGCGGGACGGGTGGCTCGTCTCGAGTCCATCCGACAGCAGGGTGAGACGACGGAGCTCGCGGGCGTGTCGCATGCGCTGAAGGGGACGAGCGCTGCATTCGGGGCAACCCGACTGGCCGCCCTATGCGCGGAGATTGAAGAGGTCGCCAATACTCCGGTCGCCGGCGATCTGGCCATGCTGGTCAACGCCGTGGTCGCCGAGTTCGAGCGCGTCCGGGCTGCACTGACTGAGGAACTTATTTGAACACGTTGTTGGCAGTGGTCAAATGGGCCGAGTCGGTGAGCTTCACCGTCTTGGGTGTCGTCGCGTTTGTGCAGTGGGTCAGGCTGCGCGACAGGAAGCAGCTGTACCTCGCGCTGGCCATCGGACTCCTGGGGCTCGCGTCCTTGGCGGGGGACATCACCGCACTCGGCGGGGTCCCGAAACTGCTCGCTGGGTCGGCGATTCTGCGCTTTGTATACGACACCCTTCTCTTGCTGGGACTCTTGCTGTCCGGATATTCCCTGTTGCTGTTCCGAGCGGCAATCGTGCCTTTCGGACGTGTTGGACGCCGCGTGGTACGTGCGGCCGTCGTCGTCGGTATTGCGTGCGCGTTGGTTCCCCTGCCTGCAACGGCAAAGGGGATCAACCCGATCCAGGTCGCCGCACTCCTCTACGTCGTGATCTTCTGGTGCGTCGCGATCGCGGAGCCGGCGGTGCGGTTCTGGATGCAATCCCGTCAACTGCCAGTGGTCCAACGCGCGCGTCTGCGTGCCTTGTCTTTGGGTTACGGCTTCATCATCGTCCTGATCATCCTGGCGCTGGGACTCTCCCCGGTTGCCGGCAACGCCGGGGTGCAACTGGGACTGCAGCTTGGGGTCCTGCTGTGCGTTCCCGCTCTCTACGCGAGCTTTGCACCGCCCGCGTGGCTCCGTCGCGAATGGCGGGTCAAGGAGGAGGAGGCGCTGGCGCTCGAGATTCGCGAACTGATGCTGCTGTCGTCGGACTCGACGTCCCTGGCGGAACGCGCGCTCACGTGGGGCGAGCGCCTGGTCGGTGGCCAGGCGGGCGCGGTCATCGGCTCGTCCGGAGAGACGCTGGCCGCGCACCACATGAACGACGCGGAGGCGGAAGCCGTCGTCACGCAGGTGGCCTCAGGACGTCCCACCCGGTTGGGTGAGACGCTTGCGGTGCCGCTCGAATTGTCGGCAGGGCAGGGATGGTTGATCGTTCGCGCGGGTGGGTCCTCACCATTTTTTGGGAGCGACGAGACGGCTCGCTTGCAGGGATACGCAACCAACGTGAGCGTGGCGTTGGATCGCATCTCGATGCTCGACGCCCTGCGGACCGCCGAGCGCTTGGCGGTCGAGTCGAGCCTTGCGAAGAGCCAGTTCCTCGCCAGCATGAGCCATGAGATTCGCACCCCCATGAACGGGGTGATCGGTATGACCGGTCTCCTGCTCAAGACCACGCTGTCTGAGGAGCAGTTGGAGTACGCCGAGACCATCAGGCGTTCGGCGGACGCCCTCCTGACCGTGATCAACGACATCCTGGACTTCTCCAAGATCGAGGCCGGAAAGCTCGACCTCGAGGAGATTGAGTTCGACCTCCGATCCGTGATCGAGGATGCGGCCGAGGTCGTTGCGCACGGCGCGGATGCGAAAGGCCTCGAGCTGGCGGTCATGGTGCAGCCGGGCCTCCTCGAGGATGTCCGCGGCGATCCGGTTCGAGTGCGCCAGGTCTTGCTCAACCTGCTCAGCAATGCGGTCAAGTTCACCGAGACCGGCGAGGTCGTGCTCCGCGCAATGTCGGAGCCTTTCGGCGCGGCTTCAGACGACGGTCCGTCGAAACTTGTGCGCTTCGAGGTGACCGACACCGGCGTCGGGATCGATGAAGCGCAGCGTTCGCTGATCTTCGAGAGCTTTACTCAGGCTGACAGCTCGACAACTCGCTCGCATGGCGGCACGGGCCTTGGCCTGGCGATCAGCAAACAGCTGGTCGAACTCATGGGAGGCGAGATCGGGGTTGAAAGCGAGGTCGGGCACGGGAGCACCTTCTGGTTCACCTGCCGGCTCGAGCCGGCCGAAAGCATCTCCCCGGCCCCGAAGGAGCGGATGTCGCTGCGGGGCGTCCGTGTCCTCGTGGTCGACGACAACCACACGAACCGAGTCATCCTCGAGCAGAACCTGGTGGGTTGGTCGGTGCGGGCCACCGCTTGCAGCGGTGCTCGCGAAGCCCTGGTGGAGCTGTCGAGGGCAGCGGCCGACGGTGACCGCTACGAACTGGCCGTCCTCGACTATCACATGCCGGACATGGACGGCCTCCAACTCGCCCGCTCGATTCGCGAGCACCCGGCGCTTCGAAGCACGAAACTCGTTCTGTTGACGTCATCTGCTCGGCGCGGCGATGCCCGGGTGGCACGAGGCAGCGGTATCGACGGTTTCCTCACCAAGCCGGTGAAGACCTCCGCCCTCTACGACTGCCTCGCCGCGGTACTCGCCCGTGCACCCACCGCGGTACCGGTGCCGATGGTCACCACCTATACCCTTGCCGCGACCAGCGCTGCGCAACGCCGGCGGATGCTTGTGGTCGACGACAGCTCGGTCAACCAGCGTGTGGCTACCCGCATGCTGGAGAACATGGGCCACCGCGTGGACGTCGCGAGCAATGGGCGAGAGGCCGTGGCCGCGGTTCAAAACGAGTCGTATGCGGCAGTCCTGATGGACTGCCAGATGCCGGAGATGGACGGTTTTGAAGCGACCATGGCCATCCGACGTCTGGAAGGCACCGGCAAGCGCATCCCGATCATCGCCATGACCGCGGGTGCCATGAAGGGCGATGAGGAGAAGTGCATTGCCTCAGGTATGGATGCGTACATCAGTAAGCCGGTGGACCCGGACAAGCTCAGCGATGCCCTCAGCCGCTGGATAGCCGGTGATTCCGGGGAGGGTGTTTCCCCGGAAGATGCGGTCCGATCAAACACGCGGTTCGACGACGAGCATGAGTTGCGCAGTGCGCTCGAGCGGGGCGAGCTGCGCGTGGCCTTTCAACCCAAGATCTCGCTGGCCACGGACCGCGTTGTCGGGGTTGAAGCACTGGCACGGTGGGACCATCCGTTGCGCGGAGCCATCCCGCCATCGAGCTTCATTCCACTCGCAGAAGCGACTGGTCTCATCGTTCCGATCGGCGCGTGGGTATTGCGCCAAGCGTGTGAACACGGTGTGCGCTGGCTCGCGCTCACCGGCGGTCTTTCGGCGCCGATGGTATGCGTGAACCTGTCCGCACGTCAGCTCGACGCCAACCTGCTCAAGACGCTTCGCACCGTGCTCGCGGAGACCGGATTCGACCCCGCGCACCTGTGCCTTGAGGTGACGGAGAGCATGGTCATGGGCGATCCCGAGGTCGCCATCGGCATGCTCCACCAGATCAAGGAACTCGGTATCTCGATCTCCATGGACGACTTCGGCACCGGTTACTCGTCGTTAGCGTATCTCCGCCGGTTCCCATTGACGGAGCTCAAGATCGACAAATCGTTTGTCGATGGACTGGGCCGCGATCCCGAGAGCACGGCCATCGTCGCCGCGGTCATGGGCATGGCCCACGCGATGGATCTGAGTGTGGTCGCCGAAGGCGTCGAAACGAGCGCGCAGGTCGACGCACTCCGGGCCCTTGGGTGCGACGAGGCCCAAGGCTATTACTACGCTCGTCCTCAAGCCGCCGACCATATCGATGAGCTGCTGACCAAGCCACGTGTCGACGGCGATCGAGCACGGCTGGCGCGCCCGCAAGGAGCTGCTGAATGGGGCTCAGGTACCATCGTTATCGTCGACGACGCTCCGGAGGTCAGGCTGCATGCGCGCATGAGCCTGACTTCGGCCGGATTCGGGGTGCATGAAGCCGAATCCGGAGAGGGTGCCATCGATCTCATTCGACGGGTGCGTCCGGATTGCGTGCTGCTCGACATGCATATGCCAGGTATGAGCGGTCTCGACGTTTGTCGCGTGCTCCGCGCCGACGCATCAACGCAGGACGTGACGGTGGTGATGCTCACCGCGGACGGCAAGGCCGCAGAAAAGGCTGAGGCCTTTGCGCTTGAGGCAGACGACTACATCGTGAAGCCGTTTGTGCCTCGCGATCTCGTGTCCCGGATCACCGCAGCGATTCGCCGGCGGACCGAGGCAACGGCGCTTGTTGCCAACTCCGAACGCTGAACGTTCGTGAGCTGGCTTGTTGCCAACTCCGAACGCTGCACGTTCGTGAGCGGCGACTGGTCTTGTGGGGAATTGGGTGGAGTAACGACTAGAGCGCGCGTTACGGATGCCGTTGGAACG
>JBAQGL010000387.1:0-2049 GCA_049287785.1 Candidatus Dormiibacterota bacterium
CGACGGTCTGGTCTGCCTGCCACCACGACCAGGCAGGCGCCTTTGGCGAGTGCGCCGTGAGCTCTGCGAGCAACTTCGCGTGCTCATCCTCGAACCATTCGACGGTGTCCTTTCCGTAGGGTTCGTCCGTCAACCACTCACCCTGCACCGGCTTGCGCCCCAGCCGCATCGCCATGACCTTGTGGTCATATACGCCCGCCAGGTGCGCAACCACGTGGCGAACATCCCACGGTGGGCAGGCCGGCACCGGCAGATCCAGTCCGCGCGGCGCGAGCGC
Source organism: Candidatus Dormiibacterota bacterium (assembly GCA_049287785.1). GTDB lineage: Bacteria > Chloroflexota > Dormibacteria > Aeolococcales > Aeolococcaceae > Palsa-851. The sequence goes on from JBAQGL010000387.1 coordinate 278, forward strand.
AGCGATCAGATCGCCGTCGGCGCGAAGGTGATCCAGATACCCCCTGAACTCCACCCGCCTAAGCCGCTCCCCGTTTGGAGCTCACATAGTCCACGAGGACGTAGTCCCCCAACCGGTCCGGGCTGATGAAGAACGCCCGCCCGCGATTGAGCCGCGTCATCTGATTCACGAACTGCACGAGGTGATGATTCGACTCGAGCATGAACGTGTTGATGACGATGTTCTCTCGCGTGCACCGCTTGACCTCGAGCAACGTCTTGTGAAACGTCTCCGGCAACGGCGGATAGAAGAACACGGGACGCCCATTCTCGATATGCGCCGTCGGCTCCCCATCACTCACGATGATGATCTGCTTGTTCTCCCCCGGATCCCTCGCGAGCAATCGACGTGCCAGCATCAACCCGTGCTGCATATTCGTCCCGTACACGTACTCATTTACGGAGAGATGCGGCAGCGCCGCCGGCTTGATCTCCCGCGCCAGATCACTGAACCCGATGATGTGCAACGTATCCCGCGGATAAGCACTGCGAATCAGCGAATCGAGTGCTAGTGCAACTTTTTTTGCCGCATAGAAGTATCCGCGCAACGGCATCGACCGGCTCATGTCGAGCATCAACACCGTAGCCGACCGCGTCAGCGTATCCGAGCGGTGGACAACAAAGTCCTCTGGCAAGAGCCGAGGAACAGCACGCCGCGACGAACGCTCTGCCGAGGCCGGAGGGGACTGAGCCGAGGCCGGTGGGGGTTCCGGCGGAGGCTGAATAGTCCGGTTTGAAGCCGGAGCCGGAATCCCCGCCGGCCGCCCCGGAGCGGGGGTCCCGTCCGGCCGCAAGTCACGCAGATCGAAATCGCCGGCGCCAGCATCGGCATCGCGCTGCACCGCGTTCATGAGCGTCTCTTTGACGTCCAAATCGAAGACGTCTCCGAATTCGTAGGGTTTGGTGTCTTCCTCGCGTTCACCGCCCTGGCCGTGGCGCGATATCGGATGGTCTCCGAAGCGGTCGCGTCGGAGGCGCGCGAACAGGTCACCGAGGGCCTTCTGTCCGATGCGTCTGAGCCCGCGGGCAGTCAGGCGCATTCCTTCCTCATCGCGCTCGACGAGTCCGCGCTGTTCGAGCTGATCGGTCATGCGCTGGAGACGCGAGAGGTCGCGTGCGGCGTTGTCGCCGAGGACATCGCGAAGGGCCTCCTCGGTGGTGTTGTCGAGCGGCTCGCCGCGGTACATCCCGCGCAGCCCGCGCTCGAGCTCCTCGATCGACTGGAGGCGATCCATGACGCCCATCGCCTCATCGAGCGGGAGCTGTTCGTTTCCGAAGAACGAATATCGCTGGCCGAGATGCCGGCGATCGGAGAGCAGTTCGAGGCCGCCCATCAGCTCGGCGAGCTGCGCCTGCAGGTCCGGGTCGCCGAAGGTCGCGGAGATCATCTCCTCGAGCTGATGGCGCTGCTCCGGGGACAGCGATTGCATGAGCGAATCCATGCGCGCCATCTGCGCGGCGAGCTGAGCGAGGAACTCGTCAAAGGTCGCGGGAGCATCGGGGAACATCGATCCCCACTTCTTCAGGAAGTCCTCGTAGTTGTGCTGCAACTGCGCTTCGGGCACGCCCTCGAGCTTCTGGCGCACCAGCGAGTTGAGGTCGCGCGCCATCTCGCGCAGCGCGCTGATGTCCTGCTGCGACATCTGGCCCATCTGCTCGGACATCTGCTTGAAGTACGTGTTGACGACGTTCTGCTTGATCTCGTCGAGCAGCTTCTGAAATGCCTGCTCGGCG